>JBILEW010000002.1:0-102963 GCA_044351885.1 Bdellovibrionota bacterium | reverse complement strand
CTTCCGCGCCTTGTATTTTGAACTTAGGCGGTTTTGAGAGGTACACTTAGAGTCGCCTGGCGGCTTAGGAGCTCGTTCCTCGCGCCTTGTTCAACCCGAACGTCGCGGAGCCTGAGCACTAAGCCGCTTTATCATTCAATAGCTCGAACAGCCGCTTGAACCTACGTTTACCGTATAGTTCGCATTGGCAAGACCGAGCGGATGAATCTTTATCCAGGCGATTTAGGGAGGATAGCATAAGTGGAACCGCATGTGTACGCCGGTGTTGACGTAAGCAAGGATAGACTTGATGTAGATTGGGGAAATTGCAGAGCATATCCCAATACCGCTAAGGGAATCATGGCTTTGCTGAAGAAGCTTAAGGCTGCTGGAGTTCGCCTAGTGGCTGTGGAGTCAACAGGTGGCTACGAGCAAGGGGTAGTAGTGGCTCTACAGGCTGCCGAGATTCCGGTGGCAGTAGTAAACCCCTTTCGCACTAAGAAGTTTGCTGAATCTTTGGGATACAAGGCAAAAACCGATCGAATCGATGCCAAGATACTCCGTCTCTACGCTGAACGAATGCAACCGGAGCCTCAGGCTCCTGTGCCCGAAAGAGTGAAAACAATGAAGCTCTTGCTCGAGCGAAGATTACAGCTCGTGGAGATGGTTGTGGCTGAGAAAAATCGGAGGCAATCGCCTCTCCAATGCTCAAAAACAAAAGCCAGCGTCAGACGAATGCTCAAGGTTTTGCAGAGGGAGATTAAAGGCATTGAGCGGGAAGTTAATGTGCTGATTACAGCGAACCAAGACCTTCGTCTTATTGCCGATACGGTTCAGACTGAGAAGGGGGTCGGCCCTGTGCTTACCCTCGCGATATTGGCTGACCTACCAGAAATAGGAACTCTCAATCGTGCTCAAGTCGCATCTCTCGTTGGTGTAGCACCCTTCGATAAGCAAAGTGGAGGGGCAGACAACCAACGCCGTCCCCGCGGCGGAAGAAAGCGGTTGCGCCATACTCTCTACATGGCAACTGTATGCGCCATCCGTCGAAATCAGAGACTGAAAGCCTTCTACATAAACCTAGTAAAAAAAGGAAAGAAAAAAATGGTGGCACTCGTCGCTACTATGCGTAAGTTCGTAATTCGTCTCAATTCCTTGGTTCGAGACTTACGACAGAAAAATCCAGCGATAGCATTCGCCTTTGCTTGACTTTCTAAACAGCCGCTCCGCGTTAATTAAGCAAAAAGCTAGGTTGCCGATCGAAGCTTGATGAGCAGGAGAACTACGTTTCGGCCGGTAAGTCCCTGATGACTCAGGATCGCTAGCAACTTTTTCCTCGCGCAGCCGATTGGATATAGAAAAAGACTTGAAGCGGCACTTCTTCTGGTATAGAAAAATTATGAAAACAGAGCTCAACGGAAACCTCCTCGTGAGAGCGCCTCTCAGGCGAGACGTTAGGGAGCTGCCAGCGGGTAAGCCAGAGCGAGGCGAGCCACGACGGAGCGTTTCTGAACAGAGCACATCGCTAAGGAGCAAACTATGGGAAACGGTATGTTGGTTACAGGGATCGATTTCGTCTGTGCTGCGCTTACGTTGGCCTACGTTGGTAAACTCCTCCTCCAGGCGATTGCGGCACACGAATCTGTTTCGATGGCGTGTGGTGTTGCGAAGATCTCTCTGCGTGGGCAGCAGATCGCTCCGCGAGCTCGCTAAGAATAGAGATATCAGGGAATCGAGGCAAAACCTCCCTTCCGTCGAGGTTCGGAAGAATCGAATCGACATCCCTCAGGGTACATCGAGTCGTATACTGATACCGAATCTCGCGGTGCGTAGAGCGGCGAAAGCCCAGCGCGCGCAACAGAGGGAAGTTTTGCCTCGCTTTCTTGGTCGAGGTTTTTTTACGCAAGCCGTGGCTGCAATTGTCAGTGCTCATCAATATAGGTATCGTTCGTGTAGATTGAGCGGGGGGATTGTAATCCTCCTTTTTTCATTTTTTTCATCGTTGCGTCAGCTCCATGTCTAGTAATCAAAGCGCATTCCCCTTCGGAGGGAGCTCAGCACAGTCGGCTCACGATCTCCTTGCGGGACTCAATTCACCCCAGCAGGAGGCGGTGTTGCACGGTGACGGCCCGATCCTGGTGTTGGCAGGTGCGGGTAGCGGAAAGACGCGAGTTCTGACTCATCGAGTCGCGCAGCTCATTTCAGACAGGGGTATTCCAGCGGATCGGATTTTGGCGGTTACCTTTACGAACAAAGCCGCTGAAGAGATGCGGTCTCGGCTCAAGGGGCTGTTGGGTGAAAGAGCAGAGCGACTCTGGATCTCGACGTTTCACTCGGCAGGACTGCGCATTCTACGACACAACGCTGCGAAGCTATCATTCTCGAATCAATTCGTGGTGTACGACGACCAGGACTCCAAGGGCGTGCTCAAGGAGGTGTTGAAAGAGCTCAACGTTAACGAAGAGAAGTATCCCTTGGACTCCTTCTCGAGAGCTATCGACAGATTTAAGAACAACTACATCCTTCCTGCGGAGGCGGCGAAGAATGCCTATAACGTTGAAACCGATCTCCAGGCGCAGGTGTACGATCGGTATCAGAAGGTGCTCTTAGCCACCAATGCGATGGATTTCGGTGATCTCTTGGTGAATGCAGTCCGCGTATTGCGGGAGTTTCCGGAGGTACTTGAATACTACCGGAGAGCGCTTCATTACATCTTGGTCGACGAGTTTCAAGATACCAACAAAGTTCAGTACATGCTCATTCGGCTGCTAGCTGAACCACGAAGGAATCTCTTCGTCGTGGGAGATGACGACCAGTCGATCTACGCATTTCGGGGCGCTACTATCAGCAACATCCTCGAGTTCGAAAAAGATTTCCCTAATACACAGGTCGTAAAGCTCGAACAGAACTACCGCTCGACGTCGAACATCTTGAATGCGGCGCATGCCGTGATTGAGAAAAATAAAGCGCGTAAGCCCAAGAAGCTCTGGACCTCTGGAGACTCAGGCGAGCGCATTCGCACCTTCATCGGGTACGACGAGAACATGGAGGCAGAGTTCATTGCTTCCGAGATCCGCAAGCTTCACACGCAAGGGTACAAATTCTCGGATATGGCGATCCTGTATCGTACGAACGCTCAAACGCGTGCGTTGGAGGAATCGCTCGTACGGGCACGCATCCCGTACCGCATTTTCGGCGGCTTGAAATTCTTCGATCGCAAAGAGATCAAGGATATCCTGGCGTACCTGCGTCTTTTGGTTAATCCATCCGACAATCAGGCATTTCAGCGTGTCGTAAATACCCCGCCACGAGGTATCGGAGCTCAAGCCGTTCAAGCGGTGCTCGAAGAAGCTCGTCGCACCGACATGCCGTACCTGCATGCAGCGGTCACCGTTGCAGAGAGTAACAAGAGCTTGAAGAAGTTCCTTGAGCTCATGGCGGATCTCAGGAGCGAACTCGAGAAGACCAAGCTCGGTGCCTTCATCGGTTATGTAGTTGAGAAGACAGAGTACGGTCCGCGGTTGGCGACCATGAAGGATCCGGCTGCGCAGTCACGCATCGAAAACTTACAGGAGCTCGAATCTATCGGGCGTACGATGGAGCGTGAAGGGAGCGACCATACCCTTGTAGTTAAAGATTTTCTCGATCGCGTGTCGCTTACCTCGAGCGCCGATCTCCCTGCAACGGAGAGTGGGCCGGCTAATCCGAATGAAAAGCCGGAGATGGTGTCGCTTATGACGCTTCACCTCGCCAAAGGTTTGGAGTTCCCGGTCGTATTTTTGGGAGGACTCGAGGAGGGACTTCTGCCGCACTATCGCTCGCTCGATGATGCGACCGGCCTCGAAGAGGAAAGACGTCTTTGTTATGTCGGCATCACACGTGCCATGAAGCTCTTGTACCTAACGCGCGCATACTCGCGCGGTATGTTCTCCAGTGGTGGAAATTCCGGAGGGGGTGGCGGTGCCAGAGTGGTGAGTCGCTTTGCAAAGGATCTCAATTCAGATCTCATGACTGCGGTAGGTACTGAGCGTTCGCAAGGAGCGACCTTCCTCGAAGGGTATCCACGCTTTCGGTACGAAGATGATGCCGATGACGATGGATACGACGGAGGGGGCTGGGGTAGTGGAGTCGGACGCTTCTCCAAGAGTAGGCGCGCAGCAGAAGATACATCTGCTCCGCGTGTGCAGATGTCGCTCGATCAGATGCGCAATCTTTTGGCCCCTGCAGATTCTCTGGCAAAGAAGCCGGAAACTCCCAAAGAGTATTTCGGGAAGAGCTCAGCAGCTTTAGAGCAGCTCGCCGCAGGTGTGGAAGTAATTCATCCCACATTCGGAAAGGGTGTGGTCGAGGAGGTCAAAGGTAGCGGCTCTTCGGCAACTGTGGCGGTACGCTTCGAGGGGTTCGATGAGTCGAAGAAGCTGGTGTATCGCTTCGCCAAGTTAGTGTTGGCTTGATACGCGGATTGGTTCGGTGGCTGTAAAGAAGTGCCGACCGTGAAGCCCCCTCGCCCGCTCGGAGCGAAGGGGCACGACGGAATAAACTAACGGAGCGGTACTCTCTTGGTAAACTGGGCCGTCTTTGTATTACCCGCGCGATCGGTCGCAGAGACGGTCAGCTTCGCTCGCTGCTTCGGTCGCGGATAACCTCGGAACGAAACGCTCCAGAATCCTCGTCCCAAAGATTTTAACGGGAGCGCCTTGTTCTTCGCCTTGGAGCAGTGCCGACCTTTGGTGCATCGGCCCTGATACTTCAACTCTACGACCGCTGAGAGTGAAGAGATTCCTGAATCGTTATCGTCGGCCTCTATGAGAGCTGAACATAGGCGTCTCTCACACACGATTTGTTTAATCGATAGTGTAGGTGCTTCGGCATCCGCAGTCTGCGGGGTCGGTGTTGGTGTTGGTTCGGGCTCGGGGGATACATTCTGCTCGGGTATCCACATCGGCGGAGACAGCTCCTCTCTAGAATTTCCCCCAGCATTTGACGCCACAACAGAACATATTAACAGACGATTAGACTCCGTAGCAGGAAGGGTATAGGTCGGTGAATTCGCTCCCGCGATGGGGGCCGAAGCCGCCGCGTCATTGTACCACTGGTACGAGTAGGTAGTAACAGGGTCACCGAAATATGCTCCGGGGGAACAGGTAACTGTTGTGCCTGCCTCCGAGATGTTTGCGCTGTCGACATCTGAGATAGTAGGGCGGCCTTTCGGCATGGGAGGTGCGTCTGGAAATGAGTGAGCAAAAGCTTCATTGGAAGCGATTTCGGAGTATACGCCCCGCCCTTTGTCGCTAGCGCAGGCAAAGCCCCAGCTCGTAATTCCTGCCTGTTTCGGAACTCCCAAGTCATCAAATATGATGAGGGGTCCTCCCGAATCTCCGTAACATGAATCCACGCCGTCTCCTGTTTCAGAGGACGAAGATTTTATTCCTGCGCAGAGCATGGACTGAGGTTTGTAAAAGCGCCCGAGCTCTTCTGAGCATGTACTATCAGATTGAATCGGAACCTGGGCCTCCTGAAGTGTGGTAGGGAAGATGGGCAAATAGGGGTCCATCATTCCCCAGCCGAGAATCGTGGCTTCTCGACCGTCTGCATAAAGAGCAGCATCACTTTGTTGCGCTAAGGCGATCGGTTGGTTCGAAACAGGTTTCGCCAACTTGATGATCGCCATATCGTTCTCGAGTGTAACATGATTGAAGCGAGGATGAATTTTGAAGCCCACGATCTCGCTTCGAGAGCCTCTACCATAGGGGAGTTCTCGTTCGCCGATGGAGACCTGAATCTGGGTCGGATCTTCCAACCCTCGTACGCAATGAGCGGCGGTCAATATGTGTTGAGGCCCTATGAGGGTTCCTCCACAGAAGTGTGCTTCGGTCGTATCGGGGTTATCGGCTGCGAGTAGCGCTACTATCCAAGGATACCCGCTCTGTGGCGCGTCGTGACCATTTATGATCCTTACCGTAACGTCGGAATCCCTGTGCTGAGCATGGGGAGTGCTCAGGGGCAACAATCCGATTAGAGCGCAGAGCCCCAGAAACCTATGTATGCCCGAAACCTTATTTTGCATCCTCATATCTACTCCTCAAAGCTAACCTGGCCATGGTTTCGACCCGGTATCTACGAGTAACGATATGAGGTTAGAGGATTACGAATCGATACCGGGAAGATAACAAATCGATAACATCGCTAGGCATCGATGATATGAAGATTTCGCGAGAATTTACAAAGATGAGATACCCGCACGACCATCGTAGCAAGCCCCCTAGAGGGCTACGGCTATTCTTTAGCGCCCCACTTGATTAATTTAAGTAGGACCGTCGTTGATGTTCTATCCCGCATCTCAGGTGAGACTTCAGATAGAATCACGTCAAAAGGAGGTAACGCCGCAGATGCGGAAGCAGAACCCAAGCCGTGTTCGACTCTCGCTATGACGACATTCTCCTCGAGAAGGGCCAGAAACGTATTTTCCATGTCGCTCGGATGAATCGACCCCTTCGATAGTGTTCCAACAAGTAGTGGAAAGGCTTCATTAGATTCGGTCGGAACAAATAGGCAGGCAAGTCGCGCATCGTTGCCATCTGTCGCTGAAAAGTGAGCTCTCAGGGATAGCGGAAGACAGGCGCCTTTGAGCGATATAAGGCGACCACGTAGTGTTTCCAGGGACGTAGAGGAGATGGGTATTGGCGGGCCAAACAAGCTCTCAGAAGGACTTGCGAACTCGGCTTTAAAGGTAGCCGTAGAACCTTCGTAAGAGTAGATCCACAAATGCCAACCAACAACGAGCAAAAAGATTACTGTGAGGAGGCGTCGCTGAGTTCGAGTAAGTAGACCGACCATCGCTATTAGTAATCATCCACACGAGATTTGCACACCTTCTGGAGGCGAGAACAGCATACCAGTAATGCCTAAGCCAAGATCAGCACAGCATTGTTGAGCGGCACCCACATCACTACTCTTTATGACGGAGCCTATCTGCATGGCGTTGACCATTGTTCTGCATTTCACAATTTGTCCCATCTGAATAACTGCAAGGATAGCCACTATGGCCACTAAGCTAACGAGTAAGGCATAATCCAGCAAAGCGGCTCCGCGCTCAGTACGCCTACGAGTGCTGGTATGAGAGATGTGAAGGGAGAGTAGCATTGCGTAATTGCGGATTAATTCGTGAAGCAGATTAAAAGTATCACTCCGGTGGTATCAGAGAAGTAAAATAAGAGCAATTGCCTAATCAATTAGAATAGGCACAAGTCGTACTTTTGAGCAGCTGATAAAAATATCCTTTGGCTAGCCAAGCCCGGCTCGATAAAGCTTGAAAATGGAGAACAGGTTCTCGGATACGTTGCTGGAGGGGCTATTCAATCACTTTATTAAGAACGTGCCAGTGATGCAGATGGAAGAGCTCTATGCTAGCCTTATCCTGAATATTCTCTCGAAGCTCGCGGCGCTTACAGACCGAAGAACGTGATATCGTTTCCCGCGCACAACGTGGAGATCGGGACGCTTTTCGAGAGCTGGTCGAGTCGCATGAGCAACAGGTATTCGCATCGATAGTGCGTCTGACCGGAGATCGAGAGGTCTCGCGCGATCTGGTGCAGGAGACCTTCTTCAGAGCCTTTCGGAGCCTGCGCCAGTTTTCGGGTCGGGCGCGCTTCTCTACGTGGCTTACCCCGATAGCCACGAACGTCACTAAATCGTTTTGGGCCTCGCGCGCTTTCAACAAGCGTAGTCACGCTGTTGCTCTGGATCCTGCTGAGCACGAGTCCGGTGCCATCAACGTTATGAGGGGGGAGAATGAGCGATCAGAAGGTAACTACTGAGGAGATGATCGCTCTCGTGCACGGTCGGCTCTCGTCCGATGAGGCTAGTCGAGAGCAGGCGCTCGTTCATGCTGATATAGATCTTCGTCACGAGTTCGAAGAGCTCAAAGCGGTGGGGCGTTCCCTGGATGAAATACTGCTGCTGCAGGTTGATCCTATGCCATCTGTAGCAGATGAGGCCATAGAAGAGGTAGCGGTAATGCCTCCCTCGCGAATCTCGTATCGTCTCGCGGTCTTTATGACAGCGTGTGGGGCTTTGGCGGTAGGTTTTTTCCTTTGGAATATCACCGGCCCTACTGAAGTCGTTCGAGCTCCTTCGTACGGAGGTTCAGGCGGGGCTTTTTATATAGGCGGCCATGGAACGACCTACAACGATGTAAAGTAGCGAATGCAGTTAATAGTATCATGACCGATCTCGAAGGAAGCTTTGGAGCGTTGGCGATGCTTCTATGCGGGTGCGTGGCGATCGTTTCGATGGTGATTAGGTTCGTAAGAAATAGCCGTGGCCTGCTGCCTTCTTAGAGCGAGTATAGGTTACTTCTTCAATAACGCGGGCATATACCAGTGAAGTGGCTTTTGAGTTCGCTGTGAGTAAGCAGACTCAGCAAAGATCGTATGCCCTCGGTTGTGATTTGGCGAAGGGAGTTAGAAAAGCAACGGTACCCAGATTTTGCTATCGCTTGGAGCGCGTCTAAGGTTCGAAGTCCTTGGCGATCCTATCGAAGACAGGGTTACGCCAGCTTTCAAAATCGTCATCTCCTTCGGAGAAAAGCGACTTCAAAAAGGCAGTGAAATTCTCGGCAACCGGATCGATGCGGTTATTCCCGTCTTCTCCCCATGGAGTTCGCGTGTGATACCAAGCAAAGATCTTTCCGTGATTGGATGCTTCGAGAGACATGAGTAATTCGATGGAGCCGGGAGTGGTAGCAAAAACCAAATGCTTCGGTGGAACTCCCTTCCCATACATTTCTCCACGCCAGTGAGATTCCACGCTCTTCCAACTCAAGATAGGGTCTACAAAAGTAACATCGGATTCGTTGTGGTACGGTCCCGCAGGACCGATGACCAAGCGAGTGTGGAAGTGCCTTGGGAATATCGATCCACCATTAAAGCGAATCATAAAATTACGATAATCGGCAGGTAATTTATAACCAGTCGCTTGTTCCCATTTCTCAATGTCAGTAGTGGGATCTTTTACGAAAGACCAGTCTTGCTCACCATCATTCCAGCGTTCAGTTAGAGGTCCGATCTTCATGTTGTGTCTTTGAGGTAAGGGTTCGCCGGAGCTGCCTCTTGGGCAACTGCAAATCGTGAGACCGACGAAGCTAATTAGTGTGCAAGAAAGATACTTTCGGAGTTTAGTCATTGGGGCAGACGATAGCTTGGCTGCTAATTAACGATCAAGTTAAGAGGATTCTGGAAGAATCGGCTGAACTAGAACCTCAGAGATCGAACTTAATCCCAGCCAAAGCCGTAAACGGCATACCCGGTCTAGCCCCCGAGGGTCTCCATGCAACGATGTACTCGTTGTCGAAGAGGTTCGTAGCGTCGAGGAATAGGCGTACTCCTTTCTTGATGTCGGGTGACTCTACGTGCATGTCCACCACGAAGTACGAGTCGGTTCGCGGGGCGGATGTGGCATCTGGGCTGCTCGGCTGCGTAGTCATCGAATCCACGAAGTAGGAGCGGAACAGGAGCTGTCCGTACTTATCGTGCTCTATACCTGCGCCGATGGCGAACTGGTGCTCTGGGATGTAGGGGATACGCTCCCCCGATTGTACGTCCCCGTACGCATCGCTCTTGAAGGTCGAGCGGAACTCTGCGTTCGTATATGTGTACGTTGCATATACGGGGAGACGATACGACGTCTGAAAGAGCTCTCCCATGTCGTATCGAACGCTGGACTCAGTGCCGTAAGTGAGCGCCTCTCCGAGATTGAACTGATCTCCAGTTCCACCACCTCCGCTGGCGAGTGAGTCGACGCCGAGGAGGTTGTCGTAGTCGTTGATGAAGAATGTGAACTGCGAGACGAGTGAATTTCTGGTGATGTTCGTTCCGATCTCGTAGGCAATGCTCTCCTCTTCTTTGATGCCGTCGGTGTCGCTCGGCCCGGGAGGGGAGAATCCTTTGTGAACGCCAGCGAAGGTGGAGAAGGTGTCGTTGAAGCGATACTCGGTGCCGATGCCCGGGATCCACACATCGAGGCCCGAGTCGTTCTCTACGAGCGCTGCGCCCGTTCGGTCGGGATCGTTTTTACCGTAATCCTTTCTTTGCAGTTGGATGTTTTCGTATCGTAGGCCAGGGAGGAACTTCCATGATCCCACCGAGATGGTGTCCTGCAAATAGAGCGCAGTTGCATCAGCGGACGAGATGCGATTGGTCTGGCTCTTCGGCGCGCCCTGACTGGTTTGCACCATCGTACCGTTCTCCATTCGGTAGCCAGCATCCTGTTGCTTGCGGTCCTCCTCGTCCTGGTGGTAGCGGGCCCCGAACTCGAAGCGATGATCAAGGGAGTCACCCTTTATGGTTGCTACCATTACGGACTGCACACCGGCGCCGTAGTAATCACGATCGGCGTCGCGAAGTGTAAGGGCATCCGCCGGACTGTTGCCAGCTCCGGTCAGGTAAGAAAACGCATCGGGATACAGTGACGGATTGTCGAGCACTGATGAGAGAGAGAGGCCAGTTACTCCATCGAGTTTGTTCCAGCGTCGGGCAGTATCGTTGTAGTAGGCGGTAGTCGTGATGTCGATGTTGTCGGTCGCCTCGATGTAGTGCTGCGCTTGATACTGTCTCTGGTCAATGTTCAACTTGTCCTGTTGAGACGCTGCATAGCGTCGATTTGGGGTGTTCCCGAAATCCTCGCGAGAGAGTCCGAGGTAGGTCTCGTTGGAGTCCTGCTCGTAGTATCCAAACTTCAATTGAAGCTGTTGGTACACGTCGCTGTCTCGATCGGTGTTGAAGCGGATCTTGCCGACGTAGTCTTGAAGATCAAAGCCTGTGTCCCCTCCTCCATCGAGATCCTTGAACCCATCGGTGACGATCTGGAACGTTTCGAGCAGGTAGCCGAAGTTCTCGAACGAATCTCCCAGGTACACGTGGCCGCGGGTTGTGTCGTGGCTTCCTGTTGCGAGGTTGCCTTTCAAGGTGAACTGATCAGGGATCGCTGTCGAGAGAAGGTTGAGAGATCCACCGGTCGTGCGCGGCCCGTATTTTATCTGACCGGCGCCCTTGAGCACTTCGACCCCGGCCATACGAGCGAACGAAGGGAAATAGTATGCCGCAGGAGCCGAATACGGCGCAGGGGCGATGAGGACGCCGTCCTCCATCAGGGTAATCGAGTTGCTACGCTCGGAGGGCGTTCCACGCATGCCGATGTTCGGTCGGAGGCCGTAGCCCTCCTCTTCGACTACGTTGAGGCCTGGAACCGTTCGCAGTGCGCGCGTTATGTCTCCTAAACCGGTTTTTGCCTGTTCGAGCTCTGGGCCTTCAAGGAGCGCGGCTGACCCAGGGACCTCGGATATCTTCTTAGAGCTTCCAACTACTGTGATTCGCTCAAGGATCTTCTCGTCGCGGCCTGTGCGTTGGGCTGCAGTATCGGTATCTTCCTTTTTCTTGGTATCGGTCTCTTCGCTGTTGCTCGGGTAATCTTCGGCGTGTGCAGTCCGGCAGGTTGTTGCCGCACTGAGGATCATCAGGATGGTACTGATGTAAATTGCCCAACATGTTGATTTAAAAGGGGTTTTGTCCTGCGCCCTGCTCAATTTGTTAAACGAAAACATGCTTCTCCCCAAGCCCTTGGCTACGGCATACAAACGACTTAAACGCACAGCTATCTTCTGGTATGCCAGAATCGGGAAAGAGATATATCGAGGGTGTTTGGCATGTCAATACATCCTATTGCTATTAAACATCGCTTTTTTTATTATTCCCTGCGTAACGCGCGGTAGTTCATTGAGAAGGCTCGGTCCCTGTGTCAGCGGCAACGGCATCCCAGATACAATTTGAAGGCGTCCCTGCCCCTCACCCGTTCGACCAGCTGGCCGCGCTGGTTCCGACTGGCCGCGCGGTGTGTCGACGCTCGCGAGCCGAGGATTCGCGGCGACTGTTTAGAACGGGCTTGTGTGCCTCCTTGGGAGTGCACGTAGGTGTGCTGATCGCAGGGTGGTTGGTGATGAACTCCTACTTTCCGCCGAAGGAGGAGGTTGTCTTGCCGCAGGCTCCCGCCCTGTTTGATGTCTCAATCGTGCCGCTTTCGGCGCTCGAAACGGTTCTTCCGCAAGGCGCCCCCGCAGAAAAACCTGCAGAAGCGCCGCCGATACCCAAGCAAGAAGCGCCACCGCAACCACCTAAGGAGAAGCCCCAGCCCCCCGAGGTAGTTGTACCCAAGAGAAAGGTGGAGAAAGCGAAGCCAGCGAGGGAGAATCCCGAGCGTAAAACTCCTGCGGAGTCGCAGCCAGCATCCCTGGCGCCTGTGCGGGAGGGGACAGATGCCCCAACCACGAATCAGCAGCCGGGCTTCGTGAACGGAAAGGGATCGTCGAACGAGAAGGCGCGCCTGAACTATCAAGAGGCGGTGGCTATGCTGTTGGCTCGCTCTAAGCGTTACCCGGAGCGGGCGTTGCGTCGTGGCTTGACCGGCGAAGCGACGATTCGAATCGAGATTAAGTCCGATGGCTCGTTAGCTGGGTTCGAGATACTTCGTTCAGCGGGTGCGAGTGTTTTGGATGAAGAGCTACGAGCAATGGTAGATCGGGCATCGCCCTTTCCGCGCTTCCCTGGAGATCTGAACCGGCAATCCTTGGCGCTCGTTGTGCCGGTCGCCTTCACTATCAAGTAGCACGCTCCGTTTTTGTCGGAAGAGGTCGATATAGGCGTCGACCGAACTCGCGCACGAGGATCTCTGCGAACAGCAGGATAGCGGCGAGTATTACGAAAAGGTGCTCTTTGTTGCTCTTGTCAGACAGCACGGTGAGTGACCTCTTTAGGTCTGCAGCAGAGGGATTAACTATACCACCGGTTCGTGAAGCTATCTGTTCAAGCAGCGGAGTGTTGGGCTGTTTGCGCGGTTGCTCTCCGAAAAGTTCACCTGAGAGGGTCCACGCGACGGTCGGTAGCACGGTATCTCCCACTCGTACGGTGGCTTTATAGGTACCCGCTGTGGGTCGATCGAGCCTTGCTTGGTAATGACCGGGGCTCAAGTTCTGAAGATTGAGTGCGCGCTCCTCTCCGAGAGGAGTAATGATTGAACCGGTTACACGATCTGAGCCGGTGTCTTGATAGATCGAAAGATCAAAGACGAATTCGCCGCCGTCGAGCCACGAGCGTGCATCGAACGGAATACTAGCTCCTTTACTGGCGCCCTTTGGCAGGGTCGATTCGATGACATCGGACCAGAACTCGTTGATGCTCTGCCACCGCATCCAGTTCGACGACCAGCGACCATTCGCGTCAGAGGTAAAGGCAACAGCTCTTCCTTTGCCGACGTTCCATGATGCAAGGAGTGGATAGGCCTTGTCGTTCTCTGCGATGATAAGCTCGGTGGTTGCAGCTTCTCGCGCGAGCGTCTGCACGAATCCACGGAGGGACGGAAAGCTCGAGAGGGAGGTGCTGACGATACCGCCTGGCCCGGGGCTCACGTACAGGTCGGAGGTTTCTTTCAGGGTTTGCTCGCCGGAGGCCACCTTCACATCGGAGAGGAAGATCTTCGGAAGATTAGAGGGGTCGTATGTCTGATAGTACGAACCTCCGCCGCGCTGTGCTATTTGAGAGAGGAAGCCTTGATCGTCATCGCTTCCGATGAGAACTGTCGACACCGTGATACCTACACCACGCATCTGTCGGATCAGTTCAAAGTAGTACTCGCCTGCATCGGGAAGTTTGCCGTCGGTGAGGACGATTACGTGTTTGCGCCCCGCGTTGACCCTCATCAAGCCGTTTCGTGCCTCGTCTAGCGCAGGAAATAGATTCGTCTTGCTGCGCGGAAAGAGACGACCGATACGGTCCTTTGCAATGCCGCGCGCTTCTCCCACGAGTGAGAGCGGAAGCGCGAGAAACGGAAACTCATCAAATCCGATTATGCCCAGGTAATCCTCGTCTTTGAGCGAGTCGAGTACCTGAGAGCTCGCTGTTTTAGCGAAATCGAGCTTGCTCTCGGAAGCCATGCTACGAGATTTGTCGATAACTAACTGTACGGCGACGTTGAGTCGCTTCTTTTCGGTGTGTGGGGGGACGAGCTTCACTGGCAAGAGGGGTTCAATCGAAGTATCGATGTATCCACCCAACCCGAAGCTTCTGTTACCGCCGATCATGATGAAGCTCGCGCCGTTTCGAACCGCGGTCGGAAGAGCCTCGGCAAACTCACTCGGAAGAGCAGAGCGCGGGATGTTGTTGAGGATAACGGCTCGGTACTCTGCCGGATCGCCGAGGGCCGGAAGGTTGCTCGAGCCGTTGTGCGTTCGAAGCTGGTAGGCCTGGCTGCTCAAGATCTGTGGTAGGTACCGCTCGTCATCTGCTGAGCCAGAGAGCAGGAGCACCTTGTCGCGTTTTTCGCTGGAGAGCCAGCTTGCTTTGGATACCGAATGTTGACCATCGTTGTCGTTCCAGGAGAACGTTGCTGTAATCGAATTCAACCCCTCCAGAGACGGATCACTGCGAGTCGATACGGTGAGGTCTTCGCCTGAAGCAACCGTGACCTGCTTCGTAAGGACGGTTTTATCTTCGTGCTTGATCGTTAACGTGCCGCTTCGAGGTGTAGCAGTAGAGTTGGTGAGGGTCGTTCGTATCTCGGCGCTTTTTTGTGCTTTGACGGTGAGCGGGGCATGCAGTTGAGAGATCGTAATAGCCTCGTCCTCTGCGCGCCCTCCGACAGCAAGTGGGTATATTCGAGCAGTGCTCGCTCCCGAAAGCTTCTGAGCAGTGCTTCCCTCAGTTTCATAGCCGTCTGACAACAGGAGTGAGAGCGAGCCTTCGCCACCAGGCACACCCGACAGCGCGAGCTCGATGTTGGTTGCTCCGCTGTCGAGCTTCTCCCACGCCGAGCGTAGTTGTTGGTACGAGGCTCCGGTATGCGGCAGAGCTACGGGTGCAATAGTCTTTGCAAAGGGAAGAACGAGCAAAGGGATACCAACCTCTCGACTGAGCGCAGTGGCGCGCTTCAAGAGCTCTTCGCCCGCAGTTTCTGATACGCTCGCCGATGTGTCGACCAGGGCAAGCAGACTCTCTGCGGGGCGCTCCTGCGTCGTATAAGGACCAGCAAGGGCGATCATAGCTACGCAGAGCACGAGAAATCGCAACGCTCCGACAGCGAAGCTAGAGGGGGTACGGCTGCCTTTATGGCGGAAGGTCATGGCTACGAGAGCGGCACAAACAACGATCGCGTAGAGTACGCTAGGGTGTTCGAAGCTCATGTTCGACTCCAGCGAGAAACTCGAAATATTCGACGGGCAAGGTCGAGGACTAGTACCAGCAGCGCACAGATGACCAGCCACGGTGTGGTGTCGAACGACTCTCTAGAAGGTTTCGTAACCGCGCGCTCTGCGAGAGGTACGGTAAGGACTGCATTCTCAGAGAGGTTGGATTCGTGATCGGAGAATAGGTTTACGGCTTTCGTGAATCGTGCGCCGAGCTTGGGATCGGAGAATTGGATGACTCCTACTTTGGTGGGCACGATGGTATTTCGCTCCGACACGGTGATTACATTCGGTTCAGGGGCGAGATACGACGCGTCGGTTGCGCCACGAGGAAGCGTCAACGGTTCGTATGGCAACACTCGTTGCGCAGATGCATTGCCTTCGAAGATCCATTTGAAGAGGTTTAGGGTGAGGATGCTCAGTGTTGGAGTCTTGGCTCCGTCGAAAGGAAAGATCTCGAAACCTAGTATGGCGTAGCGCGCCCCTTGCTGTTCTCCGACGCAGGCTACTGTACCTGCGGTGGTCGTGAGGAGCGGAGTCGCTGACGGGGGACAATCGACCAAGCGCGTAGCTCGGATGTCGAGTAGAGTCGGATTGACGTAGGTCAACACAGGGTGCGCGCTGTCCCAACGTGAGATCTCCACAGTACGATTCTTGGATTCGCGAACCGATCCGCCCCAAGGGAGTGGGCCGACTTGAGGAAACACCACGAGAGTCGGAGAATCAGGCTGCGTAGGTGTGGCAGAACGGTGAACGATCCTCGGGAGAGGACTGCTCAGTTGTGCGGCGGCGTTGGGTGAGCTTGCGACGACCGATACGCCGCCCAGCTTCTCTATCTTGAGCTGTTCCGGAGAGAGCGGACTTGCGAGCTCGACACGCGAGGCGACCGACTCGGATGTAATCCATCCATCGTTGTCTCCGGTGAGAAGGTCTGAGGTGTCGGTAGAGTTGGAGGTGGCGAGAACTCGGCAGTGTGACCACGGGAAGTCCAACGGACCGAGCTGTGTTGTAGTCGGAATCCCGTTGTGCGCCTGTACTGTCGTGTCGGGAAGCATGCGTGGACGTGAGGTAATAGCAGTGGCGTTGTCGTAGCAGAAGGCGGAGAGGGTCACGGGCAGGGTCGGTGTTCCGACCTCTTCGAGAGACACACTGAGAAAGGTCTTCCCCTCAATTGTCTTGGCAGAGATATTTCTCAGCCACAGGTTCGCTGCCGGTCGTCCTCCGGTCTCTCCTGCGACAGAGACTATTCGTAGGTTCGGCGGAATCGTTGCGGCCTCTAGCACTCGATCGGTGTAAACCCATACCGAATCGTATTCGCCACTGTTGATCAGGGACGTCAGGTGATGTTGCAGGTGATCCTCGGTGTGCAGGGAGGCGAGAGGGGAGATGACCGAGGCAGCTTCGAGAGCGGAGACCTTGGACTCAGACAGGGGAGTCAGAGTTGAGTGTGCGGAGAACACCGAAAAGCGCGTAGTCGGCAGACTATTAGTTACGTCGGCTACAGCGAGTCGTTTGGCGTTTTCGATACGGGTCGTACCTTCTTTACCGGGGGCTTCCATGCTGAGAGATTGGTCGATTATCACTGCAATGCTGCTGCCGGTGTTTGCGAGAAATATCCCTGCCGCCGCCATTGAGAGGAGCGACAGGGCGGCAAGCTCGATCCAAAACTGCAGGGGAGGCACGAATTTTTTTCGGCTCGTTGGTCGATTCGGCAACTCGCGCAGGAACAGAAGAGTAGATACGACTGCATGCTTGGCTGTTCCGAGGTTTCGATACACATACACCAGTAAAGCGGTCGCGAGCGGTACTCCGAGAAGAAGTAAGGGCGCCGCGGCGCCGAAGCTCGTACCGAAGAGCGTTATCATACGAAGAGGCTCATATTTGTAAGGGTCTCTATGCCACACTCAGTGAGCGGTTCGCGAACCTCCGTAGCGACGAATTTTATCTGATGAGACAAGCAGTGCTTCCGGACGGAATCGTTGTGCTCACGCAAGAGCAGCGCATACTTGGCGCGGTCTTCTGGCGCGAGGGAGAGCCCAAGCTCCTCTCCAGTTTCGCTGTCGGTGAGGGTTGCGCCTGCAGAGCCAGGACGTGGTTCCAAGTCGGAAGGACCGAGAACCTGTATGGCATGCACCTCCATGTTGCGTGCTCTGAGAGCGCCGAGCGCCTCGGCCACCACGTCGAGTGGATACAAGAAATCTGAGATGACGAGGCAGACCCCTGGAAATTGGACTCGTGTGGCAACACGACGTGATTCTTCGACGATATCTAGGTTGAGCGGAGCTTCGTCGACGAGGGTGTCGGTAGCTTCGTCGAGGAAGCGCTTGACCGAATTGAAGGCCTTTGCGCCCCAAAAAGTGGGGCTGTGGGCTCCGCCGAGCACGGAGAGGTTTACAGGATCTTGGGCAGAGAGAGCGATATACGATGAGAAGGCCGCGATGTATGTAGCGAGATCCCATTTGCTCCTGAGAGCAGGATGAGTCAGCGATCGAGAACCATCGATGATGATAAAAAGCGAGACGTTCTCCTCCTGGAGATATCGACGGATATAGAGCTTGTCGCTGCGCGCAAAGAGGTTCCAGTCTATGGAACGAGGATTGTCTCCGATCTCGTATTTTCTATACTCAGCGAACTCTACTCCGTGGCCGCGACGCGGAGAACGGTGGGCACCTTGGCGCATTCCAAAGAAGGAGCGACGGGTCCGGAGAGCGAATGCGTCGAGAACGCGTAAGGTGTCGGCATCGATGAGCATGGGGAGAGCACCTTATTTGGCGTTACGAACCTCCTCGATGAGATCGTCTGCGGTGACTGCATCGGCCTCGGCTTGAAAGTTCACAATGAGCCGGTGGCGCAGCGCGGGTTTTATGACCCCTCGAATGTCTTCGAACGATAGATTTATTCGGCCATCAAGCAGGGCAGTGACCTTGGCAGCGAGCACTACAGCTTGCGCTCCACGCGGACCCGGCCCGAAGCGTAGGTACTGCTTGACCTTCGGTGTGGCGAACGGGGAGGTCGGCGTAAGGGCCGCGATGACTCGAACTATCACCTCTTGCATCGGATCCGAGATGACTACGTGCCGGACGATGTTCTGCATCGTCAAGAGGTACGTGTGCGCATCCTCGGGCGGGAAGACGGGGGTAACCTCATGTGCGGTGGTTCCCGTGGTACGCGAGAGGATCTCCTTTAGCTCTTGAGAGGTCGGAGGGGAAACGACGAGTTTGAAGAGAAAACGATCCAGCTGTGCTTCGGGTAGAGGATACGTACCTTCGAGCTCGATCGGATTCTGAGTGGCTAGAACGAAAAAGGGTTTCGGAAGAGGGTGAGTCTGATCGAGCACCGTTACTTGACGCTCCTCCATCGCTTCGAGAAGTGCAGACTGCGTCTTTGCAGTAGCGCGGTTTATCTCGTCAGCGAGAACGATGTTGGCGAATATGGGGCCCTCTTTGAATACGAAACGGCGACCACCGTTTTCATCCTCGGTGAGTATCTCAGTACCAGTGACATCCGACGGCATAAGGTCGGGCGTAAACTGAACACGTTTGAAGGTGAGACCAAGAGCCTGAGATATAGATTTTACCAGGGAGGTCTTTCCGAGACCGGGAACTCCTTCGAGTAGCACGTGTCCCCGCGCACAGATTGCGGAGAGTGTTCCTCTGACGACATCTTGCATACCGACGATAGCTTTACCGACCTCCTGTTCTATTTTTAGGAAGGAGGTTTGAAAGTCCTTTATGGACCTTTCGAGGGATGCTGAGTCGCGGATGTCTGCTTCGTGCATAGGTACTTTAATTTAGCCTTAGAGCGGCGGGGGGGCAACGGAGATGAAGTGGCAAGGGGGTAGAGTTTATACTGCAGACGCGCTCTTCCGGCCCAAACATGGGTCGATAGCTCAGGCTTTGCGCGCCGCAGGACCATCCTTGCAAGAGCGCCCTACATCAATGCTAGGGAGGCCAACGACAAGAGCAACCCCATACTGACGACGTCTGTAGCCGTTGTGAGGAAAATACTCGATGCTGTTGCAGGATCTGCCCCGACCTTGCGCAGTGCCAAGGGTACTAGAGTACCGGAGAGGCCGCTGACGAGACAGCTTCCAATCATGGCTATAAAAACGATGAAGCTGAGGGTGAGAGCGGCCGGATGAGATTGGGATGAGGCAAGTATGTACATGCCAAGAGCTGCCGAGATCCCCACGAGCGCTCCATTCATGGCCCCGAGGAGCGCTTCTTTGCCAATAACTCTCGAGAGCTTCTGTGAGTCTAGATCGCCAAGGGTCATCCCTCGCAGCGTTACAGCGAGTGCTTGGCAGCCAGTGTTACCGGATTGGCCTGCCAGGACGGGAAGGAAGGAGGCCAGCACCACGATCTGATCAATCGTCTCTTGAAACATGCTCACTACCGCACCCGCGACGAAGGCAGTGAGCAGATTCAGTTGCAGCCACGGATGGCGGTACGAAAAGCTTCGTAGCAAGGAGGTCGACACGCGCTCCTCCTTCTCGACACCCACCATGCTACCCGCTTGGGCGCTAATCTCTACAGCTTGAGCCTCGAAGAGACGGAATCCGCGCACTAAACCGAGGAGTTCGTTTGCGCTGTTGACGACGGGATAGACTGGATAGTGACGGAGGAGAACCTGCTTCATCCCGTCCATCAGTGGCGTTGTCGCTTCGAGCGCAAAGGGTTGGGGGAGCATTATCTCAGAGAGCCGTTGTGCGGGGTCGGCAAAAAGTAGGTCGCGCATCACGACCAATCCGAGAAGCTTATTGTGATCGTCGACCACGTAAGCGTATGTGACGAACTCTCTCTTTACGATCTCGCGCAGCTCTGCCGTGACCTTCGCGACGGAGTCGTCTGGTCTGAAGAGCGCCACCGGAGGATCCATAAGGCGTCCGATACTGTCCTTCGGGCATGTCGCATTCGTTGCGAGTTGTGCCGCTACGTTCGATGGGAGGTGGACGGTAATGCGATCGCGGGATTCAGCGGTGCACTGTTCGAGGATGGACCCCATCGTCGCAGGGCTCAGGCGTCTGAGGGCCTCAGCGGCGGTGCTTGGGTCCATGGCAGAGGCGACCTGTGCCGCTTTTCGTGAGTCGAGAGTCTTTAGCTGCTCCACCACGGAATCGAGCGTCTTTGGATTAGCGCCGGCGGGAGATACGGTGGGTTCAACGCTTGCTAGGTTCGAGTCGTTCATGTGCATCAACGCTTCTGATAGACGAGGAAGAGGGCAATCCGACCATTAAGTCTGGGTAAAGTTATAGTGGAGCCTCCGGCTTTCAAGAAGGTGTTTTTTGTGGCAGGGAAGGAGGATAGGAGGCCGAGCCAGGAGAGACATGCTGGCAGCTCCGGCCCGGCAGCGTAGAGACTTCTTGTTCGATTGGCTACTTTCGAATAACTCCCGATCTTACTATTCTGAGGCGGATTTATGGATGTCATGCAGATAAACGACGAAATTTTCGTTGCCGGCCATCGGGGGCTGCTTGGATCGGCTGTTGTCCGGGCACTCTCTCGTCATGGTTACAACAATCTGCTGCTTCGCTCGAGGATAGAGCTCGATCTTCTTGACCAACCTGCAACGTTTTCATTCTTCGAAAACTATAAGCCAAAATTTGTATTTTTTTGTGCCGCTAAGGTCGGAGGAATTCAGGCGAACGTCCAAGGGATTGGACAATTCATGTACGAAAACCTCCAGATTCAGAACAATGTGATTGAGGCAGCTCGATGTGCAAAAGTTAAAAAGCTAGTATTTGTGGGGAGTACCTGCATATATCCGCTAAACGCTGCCAATCCGATTCGAGAAGAGAGTCTTCTGCAGGGTCCAATCGAGCCAACTAACGAAGGGTATGGACTAGCAAAGGTCGCGGGTGTGCGCTTGTGTCAATTTTACAGGAGACAGTACGGCTGTGCGTTTGTCTCCGCCATCCCATGTAACCTTTTCGGACTAAACGATCATTTCGATCCGAATAACTCGCACGTTCTTCAGGCGCTCATCCGTAAGGTTCACCTCGCACGTGCTAACGGTGAAAGAATCATCGAGTTGTGGGGAAGTGGTACTCCGCGGCGTGAGTTCCTCTTCGCCGACGATTGTGCCGAGGCTTTAATAAGAATCATGAATCACTACGATGAGGAATTACCCATCAATGTCGGAACAGGTGAAGACCATAGCATTGTCGAGCTTGCTCATCTGGTGGCGGAAGGTCTCAACTACGAAGTGGAGTTCGTCTTCGACCGTACAAAACCTGATGGGATTGCCCGAAAGCTTTCGGACTCATCGAGAATGTTCAACCTTGGCTGGAAACCTACGACAACCTTGGTCCAGGGGATCAGGCTTGCTTATCAGGACTTTTTGAGTCGTTCGGATCAATCGTCATGAAGCTTTCGCTTGTTTTACTGACTTTGAATGAAGTCAACGGGCTCGAACGCCTGTTTGCGCAGATTCCTCTCGAGGCGGTAGACGAGGCGTTTGCTGTTGATGGAAATAGTACCGACGGCACTCTCGAATTCTACGAAAAAGTCAAATTTCCCGTCGTTTTGCAGACGCGCCGAGGTAGAGGAGATGCTTTTCGCACCGCATTCGAACGAGCGACCGGGGATGCGATTATCTTTTTCAGCCCTGATGGAAACGAGGATCCCGCTGATATCTTGAAATTCAGGGGATACCTCGAGGGGGGCGCTGATATGGTGATCGGAAATCGAATGTCGAACGGGGGGCGGAATGAAGAGGATGTCCAGCTAATCAAGCTACGAAAATGGGCAAACAATTTTTTCACTTGGATTGCTAATCGTACATGGAATAAGGGGCCCTTTGTATACGATACCATCAACGGATTTCGAGCCATCACCCGGCGGGCGTGGCACGAGCTTTCGCCAGATGGGCCCGGTTATACCGTCGAATACCAATGCTCGATTCGAGCGTTCAAGCGTGGTCTCCAGATCCGAGAGTTCCCGACGATCGAATCTGGTAGAATCGGGCCAGAGAAGGGTTCGCCGAGCATCGCGACGGGCCTGGCTTTCGTGAAGCTTTACTTTCGAGAGCTACGGAATCGTGATTGGTAGAAACTTCCGAGGGCAGGGCAGCTTCCTATAGAAAGGGGGGCGGTAGTGCATAGTAAGGGGGCGAACCTTTGTTAGTCGGGCTCTCGAAAAAGTTAGATTGCTGCAACGTGTAAGTTCGTCTTAATTTTTGAAGATATGTTGAGGGTGTAGTCCTCACATTCCATGAAGGGATAGCCCAGTGATTGGCGTTGGAACATTTAAGGCCTCCGAGAAAGCCCGTCGCTATGTCAATCAAGCGCTCGATTCCGGACGTCTGTCATACGGGCCTTTTGTGCAGGAGTTCGAGCGCAGGTTTGCCGCATCTCACGATTGCCGATACGGCATCATGAGCAATAGTGGCACATCTAGCCTTCTAACAGCGCTAGCAGCCTTGAAAGAGAAGTTCGGGTGGAAAGACGGCGACGAAGTGATTGTGCCAGCAATAACTTTCATTGCCACATCGAATATCGTTCTTCAGCTCAACATGACGCCAGTGTTTGTGGACGTGGATCCCGTATACTACGAGCTGAATCCTATGCTCATCGAACAGGCCATCACCCCGAGAACGCGCTGTATCATACCGGTGCACCTTTTCGGACAGCCCTGCGATATGGATCCTATTCTCAGCATTGCCCAGAGCAGAAACCTCAAAATCATAGAGGACTCTTGTGAGACGATGTTTGCAAGGTATCGAGGAAGGCTTGTCGGCTCTTTCGGTGATATTGGATGCTTTTCAACTTATATAGCTCACATCCTTGTTACTGGCGTCGGCGGCCTCTGTACCACGAATGAACCAGACTTGGCGGTGGTCCTTAGGTCGCTTATCAATCATGGCCGAGATTCTATTTACTTGAGTATCGATGATTCGAAAGGGCGTTCGGCCGAAGAGCTACGAATGGTCATAGCACGCCGCTTCTCCTTCGTCCGCATGGGCTACAGCTTCAGGCCGACGGAGCTTGAGGGCGCTCTAGGACTCGCACAATTAGAGGAAATGGATGCGAACATCAAGACGCGTCGAGCTAATGGGCGCCTCCTCACTGATTCACTGAGCAGGTGGTCTCATCGCATTCAGTTGCCAGCAATACGTCCGGATACAGAACATTCTTTTATGATGTTTCCAATTGTGCTTCGTGACGAGCCGAAGACGGACTTAGTCAATTTTCTCGAGCAGCGTGGGGTAGAAACGCGCGACATGCTTCCGCTCATTACCCACAAGTTTTACCAGAATCTGTTTGCTCTGAATGAAGCTGACTTTCCGATTGCTCGCTGGATTAACCAAAGCGGATTTTACATTGCATCTCATCAGGATCTCACTCGTATGGAGATCGAGTATATCGCGAATGTATTCGACGAGTTTTTCGAGAACAAGAATGTCGTAGTGGAGGGCACAACGCTATTGGTAATGTCCAATCTGCCAGCAAGTGAATACAGCGAGGTTCTCCTTGAGCAGTATTGCGAAAAGATCCCTCTAGATAGGTTTACTCAACTTGTTCTTCTGGATGGCGGACATAATCAGAACTTGCAAAATTTTATGAGTAAGAAGGGCTTTGAAGTTCTCGACACACGCGCATCAAAAACCCAGAGTTTCTTGATGGGACTCGAAAGAGTGACGGGAGAAAACGTGGTGGTGATCGGTATAGATGGCTCCGACAATGTCGTGGACATCGACAAAATACTTATCGCCCTCAATCGCGGTGTCGACTTGGTTCTACCAAGTCGATTTATGGCAGGTGGCTCGCGATCCAAGGACGGTCCTCTAGCGAAGCGAAGTGTGGGAAACAGGTTTTTCGCATTCTTGGTTGGGCTTCTTTCGCGCAAAAACGTTACGGATCCGAATAATTTGTTTCGTGGTTTCAAACGTACGAAGATAGCGAAGTTAGATCTGTCTGCTTCGACACTCGAAGTGATGTTCGACATGACTATGGGGGCATTGCGACGCGATTTGAAGATATCGGAGTTTCCCACCGCAGAGCTTCCTGTGAAATTCACCCTGGCGAGGCGGAGTAGGTGGGCCAGTGCGCTCTCATTTTTCGGAATACTCGCAAAATACCCCTTCAAGTCCAAGAAGGGCTCTGCGGCAGCAAGCCGTATGTCCCAAGGTGGCGCTAATTGATGGGAGTTACTCACATGTCCGCAAGTATCAGAACGATCGTGATATTCTTCGTGGTTCTTGGCGCATTCTTCATCTATAGAGCCCTTCCGTTTTCGCTTCAGGCGCGTCGAGCGGAATTTCGTAGTTCTCCGGCGGGGATCAATGTCAACAACTTACGATCGATTCGAGTCGCGCTCGAGCAATACCGTGCCAAATATGGCTCCTACCCCAAGTCCGTGGGGTATTCGGGATTACGAAGTTGTTGGGGATACTCGGGAGCTAAGTGGATCCCTGGTCTTGTGCCGGAATTTATGCCTGCACTTCCGCGAGATCCGCGAGGGCTTTCTCGATGCGATAGTCACTACCTGTACACGTCGGATGGTTCGGGATACAAGCTCGTCGCCCATAAGCCGGATGATTTTTTGAAAGTCGTTAGCTACTTCCCGGAGATGTATGACCCTCGTCGCCGCGGATTCGCCTACGGTTTTTGGAGCCGGGAATGGCGGAACAAGTAAGTCCTTCTGGACGTGTCACCGCTTGGGTCGCTCGTCACTCACTGTTGTTGCTCCTACCTGCGGTCATCATGACTCTCAGAGTTCTGAACTTTGACCCTGCAATGACGTATTTCCGGATCGCCGATATTGATAGCCTCATGTCGATGCAGGCGCTGGATGTAAACGGCGGAGCGATCCCAAGCTACTTGGACCATCCGGGTGATGCGCCAATTCGGCTACTAGGATGGTGGTTTTCATTCCTGTTCTGGACTGGAGCACTAGGTTTTAGGGATCTGTCGGGGATAAGCAGTCCGATGACCTATGTCGAAGCGCTCTTTGCTAGTACGGTTGCTGGTCGAGTATTGGCCGCTCTGGTAATGGTCGGCGCGGTTCATGCCTGCGCAGTTGCCTCCTACCTCTTGACCCGGCGTCTCTGGGTAGGAGTGTATGTGGGCTGTTTGTATGCTTCCGGTTATGGAACGTTTCTTCAATCGCAGATCATTCGCACGGAGTCTCTATCGGCGCTTTTGTGGTGGGTTTCCGTGATCATCCTCATCCTCCTGGCGCGGCCGACGAGTCGATTGAGGTACGCTTTGTCGGCAGGCGCACTTGGAGCTTGCCTTTATTTGCAATTATCGACCAAAGTTCAGTCGCTTCTCATGTTTCCCTTCTTCTTAGTGGTCCCGTTTCTTGTTCAGGCGATCGATCGGCTCGATGGGCGTGACAGTACTGTGGCACAGGAGCGTAGCGATCTGCCTTTCTGGGGTCGTGCTTGGATTGCGGTCTTAACGGGTGCGCTCCTAGCAGACGCGTCCCTTTTTCTTCGCGTCTCAGTATATCATCTTTCAGTTATAGTTAGCTTCGCGGTGTTTATCTGGATTATTAACCGACATGCGAAGTGGGGCTCGTTTTTGACCCTGGTGCTGTTGATCACCGCAGGATCGTACGTTGGCACGCTACTGCAAACTGCTCCTTACACGGCGTACCCCCTCTACACGAGTGTAAATGCGCGGGAAAAACTCCAGGATATGTGCAATTTGGGTAAGTGCCCAACTGCCGAGCTGAGTACATTTTTTCCCTTCCTAAAGACGGTTCTGGTGAATACCGGAAGTACCCTTTTTAGCCTCGAGGAGACTCAGCGCCCCTATATCGTTACAAAGCTTCACTATATGTTCGCGATTCTCTGGTTGTTCGTGACGACTGGTCTGGTTTTTTGGCGTGCAATTCTCGGTAAAGGTAGCGAAACGCTAAGGGCAGCGAGTCAACGATACGGTGGACTGCTCAGTGTTGAGGCCGCTCTGGTGCTGCTCATAGCTCTCGTGACCTCGGCCATGTTGTTTCGCTGGGCTAGAGGTATCCTGGTCTCATATTACTGGCTGTACGTGGAAGCAGGGGTTGTACTTGCGATGGCTCTCCCGTTAGTGAGTATCTCGCGGCTCAAACCACGAGTCGCAGCCGTGATTTTCCCGCTCTTCATCTTAGTTACTGCGATTCCTTCAATCAGGTGGGGATATGATGCCTGGCGCCAAGGCAAGGCAATTGGGCTGCCGACTAACTGGGAACCGAGCAAGGGCTGTGTTTGGTCCACTTACCCGCAGACGACGGGTGCTTTGGTAAAAAGTTGGGGAGGATGTGAAAATGTTTATCAGCGTATCGCAGAGAGCTCTGCTCTTCGGTGATCGCGAGGTGCCCTGATAGTATCGAGCTATGTGATTCGTTCCAGCTATTCGGCGCATAATCGAAGGCCGATACCCTTAACGTGGCCACAGGAAGTCCTATTACCCTGCAGGGCGGCTGAGCTGCGCACATAGAGGCCGTGGTTTTGTATGATTGAGCCCTCTCATGTTAGCTTTGGGAAAACCCATCCGTAGTGAGAAAATCAAGGTTGGGTTTCTGGGGGCCTAGTAGCCTAATAAAGGTGCATATGAGCGGACAAGGCGGACAGAAAGAGGGGATGACCTACGAGAAAGCGGGGGTAAGCATCAGCAACGCTGATGATACCAAGAAGCTGATGTCGAAGTCGCTCGAGACTAGTAATCCCCGTGTACTCAACAAGTTCGGGGCGTTCGGATCGCTTGTCGATGGCGTTTTTACCGACTGTAAGCATCCTGTGCTGGTGCTCAAGATGGAGGAGCCCGGGTCGAAGCAGCTCCTCGCTGCTCAGCACAAGCGGCTTGCTGGGGTCGGATACGATCTCGTCAATCACCTCATCAACGACGTTGTGGTTATGGGCGCGCGGCCAATCGCTGTTCTCGATACGATCGTGTGCGGAGCTCTTGAAAAAGAGGTTGTCGTTGAACTCGTTGCGTCGGTTGCAGATGCGTGCCGTGCGCAAGATTGCGATCTCGTGGGTGGAGAGACCTCCGAACAGCCGCGAGTGCTCCCTGCAGGCTCCTATATCTTGAGTGCAGCAGCTCTCGGTGTCGTAGACAAAGAGAAGATCGTGGATGGCTCTGCGATACGAGAGGGTGATGTCGTGTTGGCAGTGGCCTCGAATGGGTTGCACACGAACGGATATACACTCGTGCGAAGTCTACTCGATGCGCACCCGGATCTGGGTTCATCGGAGATAGCCGGTGGCCAAACGTTTTTAGACGCAGTTCTTGAACCTCACACGTGCTACAGCAAGGCGCTGCAGGAGCTCTTTGCGCAGGTGCGTGTGACCGGTCTTGCGCACATCACGGGGGGGGGAATCGCCGGAAATCTGGTGAGGGTGCTACCGCAGGGTGCGCATGCGGAGGTCGATGCTTCGAGAATTAAAGTTCTCCCCGTGTTCAAAGTGATCCGCGATATCGGCGCGATTAGCGACGAAGAGATGCTGCGTTCGCTCAATTGCGGTGTCGGTCTTACTGCGGTGGTGCGAGCAGGTGATGTCGAGAAGACGATAGCGATCCTAGAAAAATACGGCCACCACACCTATCCTATCGGTGTGATCAAGGCCGGGAAGGCTGAGGTTTCGTTTGCTGGAAGGCTGAGCTGGAGAGCATGAGGCTGCTAGTAGTAGATTTTACCGGCCTTTTTTAGGATATGCTACCGGCCCGTGGACCTCTCCCATATCTCCGGCATGCCCAATGCAGATAAGGAAAAAGGAAGTGTCCTCAGTGCGCAGGAGATTGCAGGCAGCTCTATAGCGCTACGCCCCTCACCGCTCTCAAATTCAGAGCTCCCGGAGCGGGACTTTTCAACACACTCTATATGCCAGGCGGAGAGGTGATAGAGCTATTCCCGATTAACGAGGCAGGAGTCGATACCAATATGCCGTGCTGGGGTAGATTGCTAGACGTACACGCTGCGCAGGGTCGAACTGTGTCATGGCGGGCGATTGAGTCGTCGATAGTACGAAAAATTGATACTCGAGAAAGAGCTCCTGATTGGAGCATCTTCACCATAGTTGCAGATCTTGCAAAAACAGAAGCCGAGCTTCGAGCGCCGAGTGCGGAGAAAATGAACGAGTGGATCCGTGTGCGGTCCTAGTCTTCTTACCTACTTCAAAATATCCCTATACTCGAGGGGTATCGGCTGTTCGTCTTTCTCTTTCGATCCCTTTGGCTTCGCGAGTGTCACGTCTTCTATCGAGGTCTTTGGTTCAGCCGGAGCTTTGTTCTTTTCGAGGGATGAATCGTTGCCGGTGTAGCGAGTATCGAACTTCTCGTCCTGTGAGGTTATCTCCGACTCTTTGAACGCCGTGTTTGCTCCGAGGCCCTCGCTGCCAGGCCCCTCCCCCATATCGCCGATCTCTTTGGTCTTCGCATTTCGATCCGGCATTGAGGATTTTTCACCGCTGCCATCGTCACGTCCCTCTGGGCCTTGCTCCTGTTGCTCCTTCGACTCCCCTTTGTTAAGCGAATCATCGCCACCTTGTGAGCCCTTCTCCCCCTTTTCGCCACCCTCTTTGTCGCTCTCGTTCTGAGATGAAGATCGGTCGTTCGGTTCGCTCTTTTGCCCATCTCCCTGCTTGGAGGATTGTTGCTGCGAAGGGTCGTTGGGCTCCTTCCCGCTTCCTTCACCCTTTGATCCCTTCTGTGAGTCCTTGCTGTTCTGGCCAGCTTTGTCGTCGGGCGACTCTTTCTGTCCGCTTTGTCCTTTCTGGCCTTGCTGTTCGTTAGCTTCGCCTGATGATTCCTTGTCCCCTGAGCCTCCTTGACCTTCAGAACCTTGCTCTTGTTGTTCGAGCTGCTCGACGGCTTGCTCCATCTGTTGAAGGGCTTGATCGAGTTGGTTGAGCGCTTGTTCTACACCCTGCTCACCTGACTGAGAGGGTGATGAACCAGCCTGTCCTTGCTGCTGTGAACCGCTGGGCTCGCCGGACTTCTGTTCCCCGTCTCCTTGGCCTTTGCCAGAGGACGAGGGCGAGCCTTTGGATCCCTCTTGCTGCGAATCATTTTGACCTTTAGCAGATCCACTCCCCTGCCCTTGTCCCTCGCCCTGCTGGCCACCGGATTGCTGATCCTGTGACTCTTCCTGTTGCCCACTACCGGCTTGCTGCGACTGCTGTTGTTCTGAGCTCTGCTGTTGGCCGGAGCTGCCCTGCTCGGATTGAGATTCCCCCTGTTTCTGCTGCGATTTCTGGTCCTGCGAGCCTTGCTGTTGACCGCTCCCCTCTTTCTGAGACTCGGACTTCGAGTCTTTCGAAGAGTCCTGTGAAGACGATTGCGAATCGCGTTGATCCGCTTGCTGTTGATTTTGTTCCTTCTCCTGCTGCTCTTCTTTCTGGGTGTCCTCTTGCTTGGGATCTCTGGGGCTCTTCTGCTCTCTGCGATCGTCTTCTTGGCGCTGCTCTTTGCTCTCGTTCGTCTGTTTGTTCTGCGGCTCAGGCGCCGGGGGGCTCTTTTGTTCGGAGCGATTTTTCGGCTCATCGCTCTTTTTGGGAGAGAGCTGCGGTTTTTCAGAGGGGGCATTCGGCGAGCTTTCCGAAGACTCGGATTGAGAAAGATCGCGCCCGGAAGGGGAGGAGTTCTCGTTGATCGCCTCGCTCAGCTCTTGTCGTGTTCGCTCGAGAGCTTCGGAGATCTTGGAGGCGTCCGATGGAGATCCCTGTGTAGTAAGAGCCAGATCGAGAGCTTTCTCCTGTAACGCGATCGGTAGATCGGGAGTGCGCTCTACGATCTCGCGAATGGCTTGCGCCGCTTCTTCGAGTGGAGAGCGTGGACGAAACCACACGAGCGCGAAGGCCGCGAAAGCGCACACGACCGCGGTAAAGGCTGCATTTCGGTCTGTCGAGGAGGGTTTAAATGCTGCAAGTGTTCGAAGGTCTGGAATCTTCGTGACGATTGATTGCAGCTGGCGAGATATGAATTCGCGGCGCGCGGTGTCGATCTCGAGTGTAGACTCTCTGAGTTGAACAAAGGAGCCGAGCCTATCTTTGGTAGAGAACGCGCTCTCCACGAGCGCCGACGCTTCGTTCGATGAAACTGAGAGTGATGGAAGGCCTTTTCGAGAGATGAACCACAGAGCCGTTGCTACCAATGGTGTCAGTGCAAGTGCGAGCCACGCATCGTACCAACACGCAGCGACAGCGAGTAACGCCAACGCGGCTAGGTATGCTGCGATGAGAAGCGCGAGAGAGATGGTACGATTTCTACGCTCTTTGTTTTGAACCGTGAGTAAGAGAGCGTCTATCGAATCGGACATAGCCTCGCTCGCTATGGAGAGGGATTTTTCTGGTATGCATTCACCAGTTCGTTGTGGTCGTCGAGTGTCTCGGAAAATATGTGGCCGCCCTGGCCGTTAGCAACGAAATAAAGGTAGTTCGTCGTGACGGGATACAGGGCTGCCTTGATAGCACTCACTCCGGGATTGGCGATCGGGCCCGGAGGAAGCCCAGTTATCACGTACGTGTTGTATGGCGTCGGAGTCTGAAGATCCTCCTTGGTGATATTTCCGTTGAAGTTCGGGATTCCATAAATGACTGTGGGGTCTGCTTGGAGCTTCATCCCCTTCTTGAGGCGGTTGTGAAAAACAGAAGAGATGACCGGTTGCTCGGCAACGCCGCCCGACTCCTTTTCGATGATGGAAGCAAGGGTGAGCGCTTGGTGTTTGGTCATGGACAACTGCTTCAAGCGATCGTCCCATTCGGGTAGCCAGCGCTTTTGAAGCTGATCGTTCATCGCTACCACGATCTTTTTGGCCGACGTGTTACGAGGAAACTGGTAGGTGTCGGGAAAAAGATATCCCTCTAAGCTCGTGCCGGCTATTCCGAGCTCCTTCAAGAGGTTCGCGTCGGAGAGTGCCCTTTCGAATTCGATCTTTTGAAGGATCCCTTGCTGTTCGAGGTCTGCGCCGATCTCCCACATCGACTCACCTTCCTTGAGAGTTATCTTACGGAGGAACATCTTCCCCGAGGCCATCTTCTCGAGGATCTCGTTTGGACGCATGGAGGGTGAAAGCTCGTATTCGCCCGCCATGATAGAGGTGTCCTGTCCACGGATCTTTGCGAAGGCGACTATGGACCAATGGCTACGGATCAGCTTCTGGGTCTCGAGGTCCTTGGCGATGCTCTTGAAGGTCGATTGAGGGGGCACCTCGAATATTGTGGTGCTCTTGTCCTCGGGGTTTATCGGAGAGAAAAAGAAGGTGTCGAGAGCTGTGTAGACTCCGAGGCCGACTATGAGCGGGATCGCGACGTATAAAATGGTGAGAAGTAGCTTTCGAACCACACAGACCTCTAGGATTGACGAGAGCTATTAGCAAGGCTCTCGAAGTAGCGTTCCAGGATCAAGCACGCGGCGAAAGCATCAACCTCCTTGACCGAGCTGGAACTGAGCGCGGCCCGTTGCGTCGCTTCCACCGAAGAGAATGCTTCGTCGACGTATACAATCTTAATGACAGCTCTCTTAGCAATACGACGAATGAAGCCCTCGATATTTTCACAGATAGGAGTTCGATGCCCGTCCTGGTCCAGCGGGAGCCCAACGACGAGGAGGCTCGCCTGACGTTCTTCGAGGGCTTGCAAGAGCTCCTTTTCCGCTCGCGCTTGGGCTCGTGGCCACACCGCTACAGGAAAGGGTATGCGAACAGACTCATCGGCAGCTGCACAGCCTACTCGTACGGTTCCAACATCCACGGCGATAATCGTCATATAAGCGTTGGATTAGTGTAACATATTGAAAAGTCGATAGAAATACCTTGGTTTCGGGGCGGATGGTAGCACGACCGATAATTCCCGGCACACATGCGCCGACGTCGTCCCTGTCGCCCGATGAAAATGTAGGCAAGTCAGCGAAATCGCCATGTTGAGCTAGGCATAAAAGCTGGTTGGGGGGTTGTGACACCCTGAACAGTTCAGATAAAGTCCCGCTTGCATGAACAGGTATGTTTTGGCTGCGCGAACTACGGTTGTTGTCGCGGGCGGCTTACTACTTATTAACGGTACGAACCTTGGTTCTCGGATAGCGGATGTCGCTGGACTGCGACTCTCGTCCAACGAACTATTGTACAGTGACGAGAGCCCCCTGAAGCGTCTTGGGCATCTCTCGCTGGAAGATGCGGACCTGTCATCTCCTCCTAGAACAGATATCTCACTCCGAACGCCCGTTACCCCTTTTGGCGCGGGTGAGGCATTACTCGCTGATGGTACCTTTGAGCATACCATCTCCAAGGGGGACACGCTCTCGTCCGTGTGGCTCGATATCGGTGGGGCGGCAGATGGAGCGCAGGCCGTTATCGATGCGTTCAAGGACGCGCGTGTGTCGGCTCATGATTTGAAGGTTGGAGAATCTATTGAATTTACCCGTCAAGCAGGCGAGATAGTTCAACTTCGTCGGAAGCTGACGGGTGGAGCATCGTTGATCCTCACAGGTGATGCCGACCAGGGTTACATTCCACGTATCGATCAGGCTCGAGTCATTCGCAAGGAGCGCAAGGTTTCGGGTACCATTTTCTCCTCGTTGGTTGATTCGGCCAACGGCGCTGATATTCCGTATTCGGTAGTCGACGACTTCGTTGATCTCTTCAGTAATCGAGTCGAGTTCCGAAAGGATCTGCAGCCTGGAGATACCTTTTCGGTCGTATTCGAGGAGTCTTTCACCGAGGATGGTGAAGAGCTCGAGACGGGAGCGATCCGAGCAGCTTCTCTCAAGCTCGGTGATAAGATGATGGCCGTCGTGCGGGATGTCGCGGCAGACGGAACGGTTCGATACTTCGACGAGAACGGTCAGATGCCTACCAAGGCGTTTCTTCGTTATCCGGTTCAGTACACCCGTATCGCTTCGGTGTTCTCCACCTCTCGCTTCCATCCGATCTTGCACGTCTCGCGGCCTCACAACGGTGTGGATTTCTCCGCTCCGATAGGTACTCCGATCCGCACGGTTGGAGATGGGGTAGTTGTCGCAGCAGGATTTTCGTCGTCGATGGGGAATATGGTCAAGATAGCGCACGATTCGCGCTATACGACGGAGTACATGCACCTCAACAAGATCGCTTCGGGTATCAAGAAGGGTGCGCGAGTAACGCGTGGATCCGTTATCGGAACTCTCGGCAAGACCGGCTTGGCTACTGGGCCTCATCTGCATTTTGGTCTTTTTGACAACGGCAAGTACATCGATCCGCTCAAGGCGAAGATCATGCAGTCTCCTGATACGATCAAACCACCAGCGGCAGTGCTAGCAACGATAGCTGACCTGAAGAAGCTTCACGAATCCATGTCGGTGGCTTCGGTTGCGGCAGGCAAGCCTCGAGCATGAGTTTCTCGGTATCAATACTCGCAACAGGTTCTGAGCTCCTCGATGGTCGTGTAGTCGACACCAACTCCAATTTCGTTGCACGAGAGCTTTCGGAGTTGGGGCTTAAGCTGAAGCGAGTTCTTCTCGTCGACGATGACATGTCCGAGTTGATCAGCGGATTACAGCAGCTGAGTACGGTGAGCGATATCGTTATTACTTCGGGAGGTCTCGGGCCTACAGACGACGATCTGACCCGGGATATGTTCGCGCGTTTCTTTGGAGTCGGACTGGCAGAGCACCCCGAAGCGCGTAAGCACCTCGAAGAGTTCTACAGCAAGCGTAGTCGAAAGCTCGATGCTACGAACCTCAAGCAAGCGCTGCTTCCGATCGGTTCTACGATGATTCCCAACGAAGTGGGTACAGCTCCGGGATTCATGATGACCACGAAGGAGGGAGTGACGGTGTGCTCGCTCTCCGGTGTGCCTCGAGAGTTCAAGAGTATGTACGCGGCCTCCGTTGCTCCGTTGGTTCAAGAACGCAGCGTAGGATTACCCAAGCTCAAACGAGTTACCTTCAAGACCTTCGGGATGCCCGAGTCTTTGGTCGGAAAGATCGTATCAGCATTGAAGCTGCCGACGGAGATCATTGTTTCGTACCGAGCCGCTTTTCCCGAGGTACATGTCGTATTGAAGGCTCCCGAGAGCTTTGCCGCGCTAGGTGACAACGCTGAGAGGGTGCGGGCAGCTCTTGAGGAGAGCTTTATTTTCTCGCAGGATCCTATGCAGTCGTTCGTCGAGCGTGTGCAGGATCTGTTGCTCGAACAGGGAGCAACGGTTGCCACAGCGGAGTCGTGTACTGGTGGAATGCTCGGTGAGTTTTTGACGAGAACTCCTGGATCCTCGTCCGTATACAGAGGAGGAGTGGTCGCGTACCACAACGACGTAAAGGAGCGTGCTTTGGGTGTGCCCCACCAGATTCTCGATACGTACGGTGCAGTGAGCGCTCAAACTGTCGAGGCGATGGCGGCAGCGGCGCGAGCCCTCTATGGCGCGACCTTCGGGCTCTCAGTGAGTGGTGTTGCCGGTCCAGGTGGAGGTAGCGAGGCAAAGCCAGTAGGCACCTTCTACGTGGGATTCGCCTCGCCAGGTGGTGTTACGAGCCTACGATGTCTCTATCCGAGCGAGCGGGGGAATGTGCGAACCTATGCTACCTATGTAGCCTTGGACTGTGTGCGCCGCGCCTTGGAGGGATCTCCTTTGCCAGATACCCTTCCGGTTCTTTCTCGGGATGTATCAACGGCGTAGCTTGTCTTGGCTTGCGCGCTGCGTTATCTCCCAAACGAGTTAGTAGCAGGCACTTCGTCTCCGACGGGAGGGTCGTGCGTAACGCAAGCGGCATCGAGCTCTCAAGGCTCATGGGCCTACGGCCGATAAACTAGGCGAGGCAAGTATACAGATGCGTATCCTGATAGCGCAGCAAGATCCAGAGACGATACGAGCTATTCGTTCAGCGATTACACCTGAGCACGTAATATTTGAGGCTAACGATGGAGACGCCTCAGCGCTCCTCATCACCGATGCAAGTGAGAGGGGCGTTCCCTACGATCTACTCATCTTGGATCTCCAGATGACGGGGATGCCAGGACTCGAGGTTCTGTCGCTTTTGCGCTCGCTCGAAGAGCCGCGTAAGTTGGCGGGCGGTGTTACCACAAGAGTTCTGATAGTGAGCGAGAGTACGGCGGGAAGGTTCATTTACGGAGCCCATTCCATGTCGTGTGATGGATACCTGGTGAAGCCGCTTGATGTGGACAAGTTCAAAGAAGCCCTCGACCGTGTGTGCCCGCGGCAATGAAACAGTAGGTCATCCGAGGTCGGTCGCCGGGCATTGGCGTCACGAAGATGGCTCAGTACGCTTGCGGGGCCCTGATATCGTTATATATTTCGGTCCATGAGGTGATGGTCGCGACGGCTGACCCTTTGGTGTATCATTATTCAAGGATCGAGGATCTATACAGAGAGACGGCCGCGGATTAGCCTCGGGTGGAGTGGCAAAAGGCGCCAACAAGCCCAAGGATAGCCGGTTATAAAGAAGAGAACGAATGACAGGATACGGACGAAGAGCGAGCGACCCCAAAGGTGTTTCGAAAGAGATGGAGGTCGCATTTCCGGAGTCGAGCGTGATGCAGGCTCTGGTGGGAGACAAGGACGAGAACCTAAAAGTCATCGAACGCGATCTCGGGTTGAAGATCGGCCGAAGTCCGAATGGGCTCATCCTGGTAGGGCAGGATACCGACGTTGAGCTCGCATCCGACCTGCTCGTGCAGTTGAGAGGATTGGTCGAGCAGGGAGAGGTGATCTTCAAGGGAGACGTCGAGCGTGCGATCCGCATGCTGTCCGGTAATCGCAAGTTGCAGCTCGAGGAGCTCTTCCGTGACGAGATCCGCGTTTCGGGGAAGAGAACAAAGATCGTTCCGAAGACCTTCAAGCAAAAAACCTACATCGAACAGATCAAGAATCACAGCGTCGTCCTCGGTGTCGGACCGGCTGGAACGGGTAAGACGTATCTTGCTATGGCGATGGCTGTATCTGCTCTCGTCAGCAAAGAGGTCAAACGTATAGTGCTGTGTCGTCCAGCGGTAGAGGCCGGTGAGAAGCTCGGATTTCTTCCGGGTGACATGGCCGAAAAGGTAAATCCGTACCTGCGCCCACTCTACGATGCGTTGCACGACATGGTTGATTTCGACCGTGCCAAGGAGATGGTCGAGAAAGGGGTAGTAGAGGTGGCTCCCCTCGCCTTCATGCGTGGGCGCACGTTGTCGAATGCTTTCGTGATTCTCGATGAAGCTCAAAACACGACGCCGGTGCAGATGAAGATGTTTCTCACCCGTTTAGGTTTCGGCTCGACGTGTGTGGTGACAGGAGATATTACGCAGATAGATTTGCCACGTGGCACGATGTCTGGCCTCTCGCACGCGTTGAAGATTTTGAAAGACGTACCTGGTGTGGCGGTTGTCCAGTTTTCGGAGGAAGACGTGGTAAGGCATCCGCTCGTGTCGCGCATCATACAGGCGTACGATCAAGATGAAGCTTAAAGACCTCTCGCAGGGGCTGAGCAGCGGCGCTCTCGTCATCTTCGTGCTTCAAGCGCTCGTGGCGGTCGTGGCCGAGCTGTGCCTGGGAGGTTTTTCGGCGGCCGACGGAGTCGGAGCTCGGGTATCACGAGCTTTCGGCGTACTTCTCACTCTTTTCGTTTTGCACATAGTCGCGAAGCTTGCGCTCACAGGGTATCGCACCCGTAATGCGAAGCCGCACGTGTGGCTCTACCTGCTTCTAGCTCTGTCGGTGGTGCTGGTATCGATAGTGAACCTCCTCGGGTTGGCGCTGATTCACTACTCAGAGCGAGGGGCGGTGGGGATGATCTCGAAGGAGTCCCTGTCTTTCTTTCTGCCCGTGACGTCTGCCGTTCTCTTGATCCAGTCGGTTCTCGGTTTGCATTTCGGGGTCATGGCCTCGCTCTTCGGCGCGGTTCTCGTGGGGCTGTATCTTCCGATGCCGGAGCTGTCTTTCATGTTGGTGCTCACTACGTCGCTCGTTGCGTGCACGAGTTTCATGCAGGTGCGTTCTCGTTCGGCGTATCTCAAGGCTGCGTTGAACATCGCTCTGATAGCGGTTCCCTTCGCGATCATCTCCATCGTGCTGTATCCCCCACTCGGTATCGTCGATGCTAGTGCGAGACTACTGGGTTGTCTGGTCGCTGGATGTTTGAGCGCGTTTCTGGTCGTTGGGATTACGCCGGTGGTCGAATACCTCGGAGGGTATGCCTCGGATATGCGGTTGATTGAGATGGCGACGCTCGATCATCCGTTATTGAAGGAGCTCAGTGTCCAAGCACCCGGAACGTGGAATCACTCGATGGTTATCGGCATGATGGTCGAGTCTGCTGCGGATGCTATCGGAGCCAATCCGGTGGTGTGTCGAGTCGGCGCGTATTTCCACGACATCGGCAAGATGAAGAAGCCCCTCTACTTCGTCGAGAATCAGGACCCAGGGGAGAATCGACACGACAAGCTGAGTCCCTCTATGTCGGGTCTTATCATCCGCTCTCACGTGAAGGACGGTGTGGAACTGGCGAAAAAGTACAAGCTTCCGCGCGTTATCGAGGACCTCATTCCGCAACATCATGGAACCTCCACGATAGAGTATTTTTACGAGAAGGCTCGCAAGGAAGCCGAGGAGCTGGGCAAAGACGTCGACGCGGTCGACAGGAGTCTCTATTCCTATCCTGGGCCGCGACCACAGACCCGCGAGGCGGGGCTGCTCATGTTGGCAGATGGAATCGAAGCTGCCGCACGAACCTTGAGCGATCCCTCTTTCGATCGCATCCAGGGGATGGTGCAGAAGATGATCAACAAGGTCTTCTCGAGCGGTGAGCTCAATGAGTGCGAGCTCACGCTGCGGGACTTACACCTGATCGCCAAGTGCTTCACACGCGTGCTCTCAGGAATCTACCACCAGCGCATCGCGTACGCTGAGCCGGCAGAGAAGGTCAATGAGCCTGCTCCGGACGAGGGCGAACAGTCTAGTCGGGGTGAGCCGAATCGTCGCGATCGGCGTGTCGAAAATCTCAAGAGGTTGGGCGTCGAGTGAGCCGTAACAGTTCCCGAAATATACGAAGCGAGGGGAGGCGTACCTGGCATGTAAATCTGTCGCTCGAGAGTCGAAAGCTCAACATCGCTGCGGCAGCACTTCGTAAGATGGTGCTTGCGATCCTGGCCCAGGTAGAGAAGGAGATCAAACCTCAAGAGGTACACGAGCTGAGCGTGATAATTACGGACGACAAGCGCATCAGAGTGCTCAACCGCGAATTCCGCAGAAAGGACAAAGCGACAGACGTACTATCGTTTCCGCAGCTCACAAAGGCGGAGCTTTTCGGGAGAGCGCGAGGGTTCGTAGGGAGTTCTCTAGGCGACCTCGTTATATCGAGCGAGACAACCTTACGTCAGGCTAAGGAGTTCGGTGTCGCCAAGCGAGAAGAGTTGTTGAGGCTTTTGGTGCACGGGGTATTACATCTGTGCGGATACGATCATGAGAAGGTACCGCACAACGAAGCACAACGGATGCGGCGGCAGGAGCGCGCTATTCGGGGTAGGTTGCTGGAAGAGTTTGTCGGGAGACGGCGTAGCACGTAGAGACGGACCGCGGAGCTTCCGCTCCGCCAGCAAGTGGCACTACGACTTCAAGCATCAAGCGGACTAGAAAGTCCGCGGTCCGGTTGGGACGATTGCTCTAATGGACCGCGGAGCTTCTGCTCCGCTAGCTATCGGCGCCGTGACTCCAAGCATCAAGCGGACTAGAAAGTCCGCGGTCCGATGCCGTGTCTTGTGGCTGAATCGATTTGACGGCTATCCCGAAGCAACGTATACCCAATCTATGACACTGCCACACGATCCATCCGAGCTAAAGTACAAGCTCCAAGGGCTCAGCGAACGCGTTGAAGTCCTTAGGGGGTTTCTTTGACATCCCTACCCTAGCGACCAAGGTCGAAGAGTTGGAGCTCCAATCCCAGTCCAACGATATCTGGAACGACGCAGCCAAGGCTAAGGCCGTGATGCGTGAGCGTGCCCAGTGCGCCGAGCGCCTTGAGGCATTCAGGAAGCTCGAAACGCTCAAGGGCGACGCTGAGACCGCTTTTGAACTCGCGCGCGAAAGCGGAGACGAGGAGTTCATGGGTGAGGCCGGTCGGTCGATTGTAGAGCTCGATAGTGCGGTCGGAGCGCTCGAGTTCAAGTGCAAGATGAATGGGGAGTTCGATAGTCAGTCGGCGATTATCGAGATCAATGCAGGTTCGGGTGGTACCGAGGCGCAGGATTGGGGCGAGATGCTGCTCAGGATGTATCTCCGCTGGGCAGAGCGTAAGAAATTCTCGATCGAGGTCATGGATTATCAGCCCGGTGAAGGGGCAGGTATTAAGAACGCTACAGTTCTGATAGGTGGCCCGTATGTATATGGGCATCTGCGGAATGAGTCGGGCGTGCATCGACTCGTGCGCATCTCTCCCTTCGATTCGAACGCTCGTCGGCACACGTCATTCGCCTCGGTCACCGTCACTCCCGATATCGAGGAGGAGGTCGAGGTCGAGGTGAACGAGAGTGATTTGCGGGTCGACACCTATCGCTCCTCGGGTGCAGGAGGACAGCACGTCAATAAGACCGATTCCGCAGTGCGCTTGACGCACGTGCCAACCGGTATCGTAGTTGCGTGCCAGAGTGAGCGCTCTCAACACAAGAACAAATCGCGCGCGATGAAGATCCTCAAGTCAAAGTTGTACGAGCTGCAGCAGGAGCAGCAGCGCGACAAGATGGATGCACTCAAAGGGCAGCGCAAGAAGATCGATTTCGGCAGTCAGATACGCAACTACGTAATGCAGCCGTATCAACTCGTGAAGGATCTGCGTAGTGAGTACGAGACCTCTGATGTAAATGCCGTTCTCGACGGAGAGATCGATGCATTGATCGAATCGTGCTTGCTGAATGGTGCGTCGGCGTAGGAAGTCGAGAGGATAGTTTTGCTTGCGGCCCGGGCAACAGCTATCCGAGAGGAGTATTCACAAAGAGAGCGGCGAGAGCAACGAGGGGAAAAGGAAGCGTAAAATGGGTCTTTATCCCCTCGACGCTTGTGTTCTCCACAGTTGGCTAACTATGCCTCGTTCGGTAAGCACTCAAGTCCTTCGTGCCCGAATATTTCGCTTATGTAACGTGGAGGCGCGGAAAACGCGGAGACCGCAGGATGGAGGTTGCTACTATACTCAAGAGAGCTAGTGCGCCAGAGCAGCCGACTTGAGGAGTCGACCAATGCTCGTAACATTCGGCTGCGCCCTCCCCGTCTTCCGCGCCTCCGCGTCAATTAACCAAAATGCCTAGGTTGCCGATCGATGTTGGCTCAAGCGGATAACAAGAGCGTCCGCGGACTGTTGCCCGTCACGAAATGGTCCTCTTTGTTCACTTTACGCTAGAGCCTGCGACCAATAGTTTGCCACTCTCTCCCCTCTCCTGCCCCACTAGGGCGCGAATGCGGTGTTTTGCCTCGCCTCTCTAGAGCGTATACTCCGTCTCGAAGGAAATGTTGCGGAATAATACCGAGACGTAGGCATGAAGCTTGGAGTGAAAGCAGAGCTGCTCAAAGAGCTCGCCTTAGAGGTGGCAACGCCAGCACCGGATATCGGTATCAGGGCAGGTGTTGATTCGTGGCATCCTGTGTATCGCGGAAAACCCCTTACGAGCTTCGCTTCGTGGGATCTCCTTGATCTCCACAATCGACGCGAGATCGTGAACGCGATGGCGAAGGTGGTGGCTGACTCAGGTTGCGGCGTTGCGTCAGCGCGACTTGCCGGTGGATTGTCGGGGAGTCATCTCCAATGCGAGCAGAGAGTCGCGCAGTTTTTCGGGGGTGAGTCGGCAACCCTCTTCACCAACAAGAATCAGGCTGTTCTGTCTATAGTGACGGCGTTATGCGGAGATGGCGCTGCGGTTATCGGCCCTGCCCTGGGCAGCTTGCCGCTCGCAGACGCCTGCGCGTTGGCTAACGCTGATTACGGTGAGTACGAAACAGCAGAGCAATTGCGAGCGCTCGTGGAGCGTTACGGCGGTCTGCGGAGGGTCTTGGTTGTGGTGGAGACCGTTTCGCCTCTGACCGGTGAAGTTGCACCAATTATTGAGACAAATCGGATAGTTGAGCAGTCTGGGGCATGGCTACTGGTGGATGAAAGTGCGGCCCTGGGGCTTGCAGGCATGCGTGGCGGCGGGTCTTCTGAGGTGCTTCCTACCCCTCCTGCCCTCCTGTGCAGAGTATGTAGCTTCCTCTCATTGGTAGGCTCAGAGATGGCAGGAGTTGTAGGTTCGCCTGAGTTGAAGGAGCTCGTTCTTAGGCGCTCAAGGTATCTGCGCTTCGATCCCCCTCCCCCCTCCTCTGTGGCCCAAGCGGTAGAGGTCGCCTTGGGAGTAGCTGAGCTCTCAATTGTAGGGCGGGAGCGACTCGCTGCTCGTGCTCTCCGCGTCCATCAAGCTTTGAAGGCTCAGGGCTGGAAGATTGGGCAGTCTCAAGAGACGCCGATCCTTTCCATAGCGTGCGACACCGTGCAGATTGCGCGCAACGTACAGGAGGCGCTCTTGCAGCGAGGGCTTTACGTAGATGCGCTAGCGGCACGCGGTGTTCGTAAGAATGGGGCCGTCGTAAGAGCCCTGCTCTCCCTTCATCACTCGGAGGCAGAGGTCGAATTCCTCCTGGAGAGCTTCGCAGAGGTGCGCAAGCGCTTCGTTCAGTCACAGACTAAGGGCGATTAGTCCGTTCTGTGTTCCACGTGGAACACTTTATATCGGTGGGAAGCTGAAACCTGCAGTGTTCCACGTGGAACAGGTGCGTTTCTTATTGTTCCTCATGTGTACTCATGATACCTCTGTACCCCTCCCGTCGTCAGTTGTTTAAAGTGCTCATATGGCCCATATTGTTGCTCTTGCGAATCAGAAAGGCGGCGTTGGTAAGACTACCAGCGCAGTAAGCCTCTCGGCTCAGCTTGCTATACTCGGATTTCGTGTTCTTTTGCTCGATTTTGACCCTCAATCGAGTGCTACGAGCGGTATAGGCCTCGAAAAGCATCCAGAGGGAGCAGATCTCTATGACGTGTTCTTCGGGCGGTTGAAGCTCGCAGATATCGTTGTCCCCTCCTCTATCGATAATCTAAAGGTGGTACCGGGCTCCCCTGACCTCGTGAGCTTGGAGCTTGAGCTCGGAAAGACCCCTGGTCGAGAGCTGATCCTGAGGAGCGCCTTAGCGGATATAGAGGCCGACTACGACGTGATTCTCATCGACTGCCCCCCCTCTTCCGGTCTGCTCACGCTGAACGCTCTCGGTGCTGCCCGTTGGGTGCTCGTTCCCTTGCAAGCTGAGTACTACTCGCTTGAGGGGCTCTCGGGCCTCCTCAATACGATTTCGTTCGTTCAACAGACCTTCAATCCCAAGCTCGAGGTGCTCGGGGTGTTCCTTACGATGTTCGACGCCCGCACCAACCTCTCTATACAGGTATTCGAGGAAGCGAATCGGCACTTTGCGGACCGACTTTTCAAAACCCGGATTCCACGTAATGTGAAGCTTTCGGAGTGCCCGAGTCACGGACTTCCGATCTGCCTGTATGACTCCCAGAGTGCCGGAGCGCGAAGCTATCTCTCGCTAGCCGGCGAGTTGATAGGGCGTCTCGGTTTGGATAACACCGGCGATGCGAAGGCGGCTTAACTGTTCCACGTGGAACACCTAGTAAGGAGTAGTAATGGACCTTTCAAAAAACCTTAAGAAGAACACCCGTTCGGCACTCGGTCGCGGCTTGAGCGCTCTCGTTTCTTCGGTGCCTGCGGTACCCGTGGTTCCCCAGCAAGCGCCTGCGAATGCCACCGATGTCCCAACTGAGAAGCCGCTAGCAGGGGTCACGTTTCTTCCGCTTGCAGAGTTACGGCCGAATCCTACGCAGCCCAGGACGCACTTTTCAGAGCAGGAGGTTGCCGAATTAGCTGAGTCAATTAAGGTACTTGGGGTGCTTCAGCCGATCCTTGTACGGCGCTACAACAACGAATACCAGATCGTAGCGGGAGAGCGCAGATTCAGGGCAGCTACACGCGCAGGGTTGACTCAAGTGCCTGTAATAATTAAGGAACTTGATGAGCGCCAAACTCTGGAGATCGCGCTAGTCGAGAACGTGCAGCGCCAAAACCTCAATCCGCTGGAAGAAGCCAAAGGATATCAAAGGCTTATGGATGAGTTTTCCCTTTCTGCTCAAGAGGTGGCAGAGCGAGTGGGGAAGGATAGAGCGACGGTTGCAAACCTCGTTCGAATTTTGCGCTTGCCGGTAGGGGTTCAGGAGATGGTTGCCGATGGGCGCATCTCTGTCGGCCATGCAAAGGCGATCCTCACGGTGAAGGAGCCTTCCGCTCAAACCAATCTGGCGAATAAGGTCATCGCAGAAGCGCTCTCGGTGCGAGCGCTCGAAGCGATCGTGTCTCGTGTGGTGGTCTTCGATACAGCCAAAAAGAGCAACGACGAAAAAGATGTGAAAAAGAGCCGCGAAAGTGCGGTATACCCTGAGCTCGAAGAGCGGCTTCGAAATGCGATCGGTACGAAGGTGTCGATCCATCGTACGAAGCAGGGGGGCTCGATAGAGCTTCATTTCTTTTCGGATGCGGAGCTCGATCGGCTTGTGGAGATTCTCAGCACTTCTCGCGAGTAGAGAGAGATTGTGGAGGGTTTATGAGTAATGCAGTCGCTAGCCCAGAGCGTTTTTTTGACGACAAATTGGGCTCGATTTCGCAATCGCGCGCACAGTCACGCGCGACAGTAATTGCTGCCGGAGCCTCAATTCGCGGCGATATCAAGGCGGAGGGCGAGGTGGTAATCGCTGGAAGCGTTCACGGCGAGGTCTCTGCGGTGCAGAAGATAGTGATCGCGCAGGGCGGACAGGTCGAAGGGCATTTGCACGCTCCCGAGATAGTGATCGACGGCAAGCTCGTTGGTGATGGCGCTGCGACCACCTCTCTTAGCATCGGAGAGAAGGGCGAAGTTCGAGGCGACCTCTCGACCCCTTCGATTGTAATCGCTTCGGGGGCGACCTTTGTTGGTCGGTGTTCGATGCCAGCGGCTCAGGGGTAGGGGGCTCGCAGGCCGCTTCAATCGCCCCGCGTCCAGGTTGATCTAAACCGCAAAATCGTAGACTCTTAGCGCTATGAATACCTCAAGCAGTTTCGAATCCGCCCTCAAGTTTCTTGACCTTACGGTTGACGACCTCAAGATGATCGTTGTCGGAACGGCTCTGATATTCGCTTTGTACCTTACGCTACGGCGAAAATTGTTCGTCCCTATACTCGAGCATGTTGAGCAGCGTGAGGGGGTTACGGTCGGTGCGCTACACACTGCAGAGCAGATGCGACAGAAAGCGGAGGCCCTTCGGGCTCGCTACGACGAAGCATTGTTTCAGGCCCGCGTAGAGGCCAATCGCGAGAGAGGGGAGCTGGTCTCCAAGGCGCAGAGTGAGGCCCAAGCGATTCTCGACAAGGCCGAGGGAGAAGCGGCCCAGGAGCTCCAAACAGGAAGGGCAGCTCTCGAGCGTCAGATGGCGGATGCCCAGGCCAAAGCTGATGCCGAGGTCCAGGCTCTCGCTGAGAGCTTGGTGACCCGGGTTGATGCCCAGCTCACAGTCCACTGAGGGGCGCTCTGCCAAGGGCCTGGAAGTGGCCTAAACCCCTAGAAAATAATCGGACTAAGGGGTGACTTCTTCGCTCAACCTGGTTATTCTACCGCCGCCGCTCCGTGTGGTTTCCGCACGGTCGAGTCTGAGTTGATGGAGATCTGTTTCCAGGGCTATGAAACGTTTCCAAAGAGCTTGCGTGATGCCACAAATACTTTCGCGTTCCTCCGGTCGCTTAGGCGCTCATATTTCCGTCTTGTCTGTCGCGTTATTCTTCGGCGCCCCGGAAGCTTTCGCCTCTGGCGGTGAGGGCCACGCGCCCTCTGTATGGGACCTTCGTTTCCTCTGGCTGAATTTCGGTCTGTACGTAGCGCTGCTGTACTTCCTCTTGCGGAAGGTCGTCGCCTCTGGTTGGGAAGCTCGCCGTCAGCGAGTAGAGAAGTCGGTAGTGTCGGCGACCACTGAGATGCAGTCGGCGGAGAAGGAGCTTCGCTCGATCGAAGATATGGTGCGCGAGCTGAAAACAGAGCAAGAGAAGGCGCGCGCAGAGGTTCTTACTCTCGCCAAGGAAGAGGCTGCGTCGATCGTCCGTGCAGCCGAGGAGCGCGCATCGCGTATTCGCTCGCAGGCCAAGGATCTCCTCACCGGGGAGCGACGCTCTGCAGAAGCATCGTTCCGCGGCGCACTAGTTGCTCGTGCCGTAGAGCTCGCTCGTTCGAAGTTCTCGAGTGGGCAGTACACCAGCCGACAAGATGCATACGTAGCCGCCGCAGTAGACCGCGCTAAGAGGCTTGTACAATAAGTAACGAAGGAGGGCAGGGGATGAGTTCAGGAAAAGAGGAGAGGGTGGCGAAGCGATACGCGAAAGCCCTCTTTGACGTTTGCAATCCGGCCGATTTCGACAAGGTGCAGGCGCAGCTCGAGTCACTCTCTACTGCATGGTCTGTCTCCGTTGATCTGCGCGACAGCATGCTCAATCCGCGCATCGCAAACGGTGCTCGTATATCAATCATCGATAGCGTCGTTGATTCCCTGGGCGGTTATGCGACAGAGCCGGTTAAGCGCGTGGTCCACACCTTGGTCACGCTCAGAAAGGCAGCGATCGTAGCACCACTCGCAGAGATCTTCGCCTTGTTCGTTGCCGAATACCGCAAAGCTCTATCCCTCGAGGTCACTGTTGCGTCGGAGTCTCAAGCGACATCTGTTGAGGCTCTCAAGGGTCAGCTCTCACGAGCCCTCGGTGGTGAGGTTACGCTGCAAGTTAAGAGCGATCCGTCGCTTCTCGGTGGACTCACGATCCGACTCGGGGACAGATATCTCGACCGTTCTGTTGCAGGAACCCTGCAGCGGATGGCGTTGCAGTTGGTGCGTTAACTAAGGGCTCGAAGAAAGTTTTAGACACGAGGTAAGGAAGATATGGACATACGTGCTGATGAAATTAGCAGGATAATCAAGGACAAGATCGGCAACCTCTCGAACGAGCAGGATCTGACCGAGGTTGGTACCGTACTCAGTGTGGGTGACGGTATCGCTCGTGTGTACGGTCTCGGCAAGGTCGCCCTTCAAGAGATCGTAGAGTTCTCCAACGGCACACGCGGACTGGCTTTCAACCTCGAAGAGGACAACGTCGGCGTGGTAGTTATGGGTGACACCTCGCAGATTCGCGAGGGTGATTCCGTTCGTCGCACCGGACAGATCGCCTCCGTACCTGTTGGCGAGGCGCTGGTAGGTCGTGTGGTAGACGCGCTCGGCAATCCTATCGACGGCCTCGGTGACATCAACGCCACAGAGCATCGTCGTGTAGAGATCAAGGCTCCTGGTATCGTCCGTCGTAAGTCGGTACACGAGCCGATGCAGACCGGTATCAAGGCGATCGACTCGATGACTCCGGTAGGCCGAGGTCAGCGCGAGCTGATCATCGGTGACAAGAAGACCGGTAAGACCACCGTTGCGATCGATACGATCATCAATCAGAAGGGTAACGGCGTAATCTGTATCTACGTCGCTATCGGTCAGAAGCGATCGTCGGTCGTTCAAGTCGTAGAGCGCCTCAAGGAGTACGGCGCGATGGATCACACGATCGTCGTAGCGGCTACCGCTTCCGAGCCCGCTCCGCTCTCCTTCCTCGCTCCGTACACCGGATGCACGATGGGTGAGTACTTCATGGAGAAGGGGAAGCATGCACTCGTCATTTACGACGATCTTTCGAAGCATGCAGTAGCGTACCGAAGCGTTTCGCTCCTGCTCCGCCGTCCACCGGGACGCGAGGCGTATCCTGGCGACGTATTCTACCTCCACTCTCGCTTGCTGGAGCGTTCGGCTAAGTTGAGCGATGAGCTCGGCGCCGGTTCGCTTACTGCGCTTCCTGTCATCGAGACCCTCGAGGGTGACGTTTCGGCGTACATTCCGACCAACGTAATCTCGATTACCGACGGTCAGATCTTCCTCGAGGCAGACCTCTTCAACTCCGGTATCCGTCCGGCAGTGAACGTAGGTCTCTCCGTTTCCCGTGTAGGAGGAGCCGCGCAGGTGAAGGCGATGAAGAAGATCGCTGGAACGCTCCGTCTCGAGCTCGCTCAGTATCGTGAAAAGCAGGCTTTCGCGCAGTTCGGTTCGGATCTCGATGCGGCAACCCGTGCGCAGCTCGCACGTGGTGCGCGGCTCGTAGAGATCTTGAAGCAGGGCCAGTATGTGCCGATGCCCGTCGAGCTCCAAGTTTTGTCGATCTACGCTGTCACTGGCGGATTCGTCGACAAGCTCGAGGTATCGCAGGTTCGTGAGTTCGAAGAGGCGCTGCACCGTCACATGCTCACGGCGCATGCCGATGTCATGGACGAGCTGCGCAAGAAGCTCGAGCTCGACAAGGAGATGACCGAGAAGCTCAAGAAGTGCATCGCCCCATTCGTTGATCAGTTTATCGCAGGCGTCACCGCCAGCTTGAACGGTTCTGCGAACGGGAAGGCGCCGCACTCCAAGGAGAAGTCGGCTCAGCAACACGCTAACGCAGCATAAGGACTCCGCACGATGGCAGGTCTGAAAGAGATTCGCCGGCGCCTAAAGTCGGTGAGTAACACGAAGAAGATCACCTACGCGATGAAACTGGTCTCGGCGGCGAAGCTCCGTAAGACGCAGGAAGCGGTGGTGAAGTCTCGGTCGTACACTGATGCGCTCAAAGGGGTGCTGGCGCAGCTTGGGGCAGGGGGTGACTATTCACATCCGCTCCTTGAGGCGCGTACGAATGTGAAGCGCATCCGCGTACTGGTTCTCGGGGGAGCGCGTGGCCTTTCTGGGGCGTACAACACCAACGTAAACCGAATGGTGGAAACGGTAGCGAAGGATCTCTCCGCCAAGCACCCAGGTGCGCAGATCTCGTGGGTGATCATGGGCAAGAAGCCTGCCGAGTACTTCCGACGTGTAGGGCGTCAGTACGAGGAGGCCCTCGAAACCCTTCCCGACGATCCGAATGGGTGGCCGATCAACGACGTGTGCCAAAAGCTCGAGGTCGGATTTCTCAAGGAGGAGTTCGACGAGTTGCACATCATTTACACCCGATTTCGTTCGGCCATCTCGCTCATCCCCACGACCGAGCAGCTCTTTCCGCTCAGCCGTGAGGCGCTCGCGGGTGATACGGCTAACGCTCTGACGGAGCGTAACGACATCGCGCTTTTCGAGCCGAATCCACAACGTGTTTTCAACGCCGTAGTTCCGCGTATCGTACGAGCAATGGTTCGCCAAGCCGCGTTCGATACCAAGGCGAGCGAACACGCAAGCCGTATGACGGCGATGGACAACGCTACGAAGAATGCATCAGAACTGATCGAAACCCTTACGCTCAAGCGTAACAAGCTTCGTCAGACAGGTATTACAAATCAGCTCCTCGACATCGTGGGTGGAGCAGAGGCTCTCAAGTAACGAAAGGTAGAAGGATATGAGTGAGACAATGGGACGCAAAGGAAAGATCGTACAGGTACTCGGCGCCGTAATCGACGTAGAGTTTCCACAAGGTGCAGGCATTCCGAAGATCTACGACGCGGTGGTCACGACCAATCCGACCATCGACGACAAGCAGAACAACCTGATCCTCGAGGTTGCGCAGCACCTCGGTGACAACATGGTTCGTTGTATCGCGATGGACTCCAGCGAAGGACTCGTGCGCGGACAGGAAGTTGTCGATACCGGCGCTCCGATCTCGGTTCCGGTAGGTGCAAAGACCCTCGGACGTATCCTTGATGTGACCGGTCGTCCTATCGACGAGATGGGACCGGTCGACACAGACACCCGTTGGAGCATCCACCGTCCGACTCCGTCCTTCGAGGAGCAATCGACCTCTAAGGCGATCCTCGAAACCGGTATCAAGGTCGTAGACCTGATCGCACCGTTCTTGAAGGGCGGAAAGATCGGTCTCTTCGGCGGTGCCGGAGTAGGTAAGACCGTTATCATCATGGAGCTCATCAACAACATCGCCAAAGCGCACGGCGGATACTCGGTATTTGCAGGCGTAGGAGAGAGAACTCGTGAGGGTAACGATCTCTGGCACGAAATGAAGGACTCGGGCGTTATCGACAAGGCGTGCCTCGTGTACGGTCAGATGAGCGAGCCGCCAGGAGCTCGTTTCCGCGTAGGTCTCTCGGCTCTCACCGTAGCTGAGTACTTCCGTGACGAAGAGAACCGTGACGTACTGCTCTTCGTAGACAATATCTTCCGATTCCTCCAAGCAGGATCGGAGGTATCTTCGCTCCTCGGACGTATGCCGAGCGCGGTAGGATACCAGCCGACCCTCGCAACAGACATGGGTCAGCTCCAAGAGCGTATTACCTCCACCAAGAAGGGATCGATCACCTCGATTCAGGCGGTATACGTTCCGGCCGATGACTACACCGATCCAGCGCCGGCAACGACGTTCGGTCACCTCGACGCAACGATCGCTCTCGAGCGTTCGATTGCAGAGAAGGGTATCTACCCAGCGGTGGATCCTCTCACATCGAGCTCGACGGTTTTGGAGCCGAGCATCGTTGGAGCTGAGCACTATCGTGTGGCGCGCAAGGTTCAACAGACTCTGCAACGTTACAAGGATCTCCAGGACATTATCGCGATTCTCGGTATGGACGAGCTCTCTGAGGACGACAAGCTCACCGTTGCGCGCGCGCGTAAGATCGAGCGTTTCTTGTCGCAGCCGTTCCACGTTGCAGAGACCTTCACGGGAACCCCTGGTATCCACTGTAAGATCGAGGACACGATCAAGAGCTTCGGCGAGTTGGTCGATGGCAAGCTCGATCACCTCCCAGAGCAGGCGTTCTATATGGTCGGAACGCTCGATTCTGTTCTCGAGAAGGCTGAGAAGCTCGCTGCTGAGTACGCGCACGCTGCGTAACCTTGAAGGAGTAGGGCGATGGCAGACGGAACGTTCCAATTGAAGGTGTTCTCGGGGCGAGGGCTCGAGTTCGAGTCGGCGGTTACGTCAGCGAACCTCAAATCCGCCGTAGGCGAGATCGGGTTTCTTCCTGGCCACCGCGAGTACGTTGGACTCCTCGCAACTGGCATCGCCGAGTGCGTGACAGAGAGTGGTGATACGGTCAGATTCGTCGCTGCAGGCGGGGTTTGTACGTACAAGGACGACGTGCTGACCCTTCTCGCTGACACTGTAGATCTCAAGGAGTCGATCGATACGAGTGTGCTCAAGCAGGACGAAGGTCTGCTCGCGACAGAGCTTGAAGCGTTGAGCCTCTTCGATCCTGAGTGGGAGGTCGTTGCGCAGAAGTTGGCTCGTATCGAGGCGGTGCGCGAGCTTGCATCCGCCTAGGATTGAGTGAAGTAGTTCGCGAGCGTTTCAGCAATATTCTGTCGCCGAGCTAGAGCTCGTGCATCTAGGGCTCCAAGCCCAGAGGGGTAGCTCATCGACTGCGTTCTCCACAGGATGCTCACTATGCCTCGTTCGGTAAGTACTCAAGTTACTCCGTGTCCGAATATTCTGGTTATGTAACGCGGAGGCGCGGAAAACGCGGAGACCGCCGGATGGAGATTGCTGCGATACCTAAGGAAGCGAGGCAAAACCCCTCCCTGCTGCGAAAGCGGATCTTTGATTGCTCTTCGATTTTTGCGACAAAGAAAAATCCTCAATGTATCGCAGAGGATACATCCCCGCCTTCGCTGACGCTTCGGCGAGGCACTAATGGTATCGGGCCTCGACGTAGCCTTGGCGAAGTCGGGTGCGGTTTTTCTCCGCCACGAAAATCAAATATCAATCAAACCTCCCCTTTCTCGCGACGGGTAGGTTTTGCCTCGCTTCCCTAAGAGAGCTAGTGCAACAGAGCAGCCGAATTGATGAGACGATTCCGATAATCGTAATACCCGGCTGCGTCCTCCGCGTCTTCCGCGCCTCCGCGTTAATTAAACAAAAAGCTTAGGTTGCCGGTCGATGTTGGCTGAAGCGGAGAATGTTTAAAGCAGCGGACACCCGGAGCTTTAGCGTAAGGTGATCCGATTGCCTTGTTGTGTTCTACCTCAAATGCTCGCTCGGGCTGGCTGTCTACACAACTTTAACAGATCGGGTTGGAACCACTTGCTTGTGTCTGAAAAGGGGTAGGTCTCCATAAAAAGCTCACTTCAATCTAGTCCACAACTCTTCAAAAAGTGCCGAGAAGGAGAGGTAAAGATTGCGGTGTGTAATCTTGATAGCTGCTAACGACTGAAGTGAGTAATCAAGGAACACCAACGTATCTTTGACAATAATCAGATCTGTAATGTACTGAGTGTCACGAGGTAGAACCCTCACCGAGTGCTTCGGATTCTTGATCCTTTGAAGATACCAATCGCACATCGGACCCTCCACGGCGATCTCACGTATCGATGGCTTTGACTTTGCTGTTCGCGCGAGAAAGTCCGTTATGATCGGTTTCGTCTGGATAGTGATTGCATGTTGCGGATTGAATATACCGACGTAGTCCCCAGCCAATAAACTCTCGTACATCTCTCTGTACAGGCCGCGCTCGCTTTCGAGTGACTCGACACTAAATCCGCCTAAGTTAACCGCTGGAGCCGGAGCCAAGGCTTTCAGTGAATCCTCGAGCCGAGTGACTACTCCTTCGAGAGCTGTCAAACGCGCCCGCGCCCTCGCACGGATCATCTCGGGTAGGGACTCCCTCGGCACGCTCGCGAAAATCGTAACCCCACCGATCATTTTCTTGCTGACGAAGCCTGCATCCACCAAGTTCTGTAAGGTCAGGTATGCTGTTGGGCGCTTCAACCGGGTCGCTAACGAGACTGCGCGAGCAGGTGCCGCTCCGTGGTGCAGTAAAAACGAAAGAACCCTCTCCTCGTGCTTCGTAAAGCCACATTCAGATAGCTCGGTAATCATAGGTGTCAGCGTATGATGACACATAAATAATACGCAACTACATAATATTCATAGCTTTAATAACCCTCATTGGGCACAACGATTTTTTACCTCTGACACTCAGACATACTGTCTGAAACGGAGGCGCGTATGTCATCAAAACTAAAACTACTGATTATCTCTCTGCTTGCGAGCACCCCTGTACTAGCTGAGCCATTCACCATAGGAGTCTCGGCTCCTCTGACCGGAGAACTGGCTGAGTATGGCGAGGCCGTCCGCAACGGCTTTCTGCTGAGCAGCTCAGAGCGGCCGAATTCTCCTCTTCGATTTATCTTCGAAGATAACAAGTATGACGCCAAGGAGTCGCTCTCGGCGTACCGATCGCTCGTTACGGTAAAGGGCATTGATCTCCTGTTCTCGTGGGGCGAGACCCCTCTACATGCCATCGCTCCGCTGGTGGAGCGTGCGGGGATCCCCACCGTTGCTATGTCAGTCGACGCCGAACCTGCACAGGGAAAGAACTCGATCGTCATCGCAGTCAACGCACCTCGTCAGTTTGCAGAGACCGTGATAGCGGATCTGCGATCTCGCGAATTAAAAAACATATGCTTCGTGGCAACCGAGGATCCCTTTCTCTCTGCACTCATCGATCAATTCAAGCTTGTCATGTGGGCCGCTGAATCGGTTAGGGTTGTAGCAACGGTACAACCACAAGATCGCGATTTCCGGTCACTGGTGACGAAGTTCAAAGGAGCATCAGAATGCGACGCTCTAGGAGTATACCTCTTGTCGGGGCAGGTCGGAGCATTCTACCGAGAGCTATCTAAACAGGGGGTACTCATTCACACCTTCGGTACAGATGTCTTCGAAAGTCGTGCGGAGATTCAAGCTGCGGGCAAGGCGATGCAGGGCGCCGTTTATCCGAATCTCCATGTTCCAGAGGATTTTCGAGCACGCTATCGAAGCACCTTCGATAAAGACTCGCAGATCTCCTATGCATACAATTCCTACACCCTGGGGAACTGGTTTCATTCGTTGTTTGCTAACGCGTCTCACCTATCGAAAGGTGAGATACTAGCTCTCCTGCGAAGCGGCCCCACTATACACCCGATTGACCGCACTCAGAGTGAACTGCGCGTTACGCACCTGTCGTTTCCTCTGGCGCTGCGACGGGTGACGGAAGATGGCTTCGAAGACGTTGGTAGGTTCGACACTGTAACCGCTCGTGCGAGGATGAAGTTGCCGTAGAGTCCGGTGGAGCATGCTTGAGCAAGCCAAGTGGTACAAATAGTAAGCGGAGCGGAAGCTCCGCGGTCCAGTGGGGAACCGGACCGGCGACTTTCTAGTCCGCATTTTGCTTGGATCGTGTTACCAATAGCCAGCGGAGCGGAAGCACAGTTTCAGAAAGATACAAGAGCTAAGACGGAAAGCGAAGGAATATCGCACCGCTTTCGGATCCTCTTTGAGCGTATCGTTCCTCCTCTGCACCGGGGCTGCCCCGGAAACGAGCCTCCCTGTAATCGTCGAAAAGATTTGGGATAGAGGATTTGTCCAATCAGTCGTAGCATCAAACGGTACTGGAATCTCTCGAATGGAGAACTTAATGAAACGGATCGTACTAACTCTTCTTCTCGTAGGCGCCCTCGCAGGATGTCACACGATGCGATTTGATATCTCTCCGGATGCATCGGCGCCGCCGATCTCGGACATGAAGTCGTATTTCCTCTTCGGCCTGGTACCAACACGTCAGATAGACCTTGCGCAGTATTGCCCGAATGGTACCGCGGCGATCGTGGAAGAGACTACCTTCCTCGATGGCTTTTGCGGGTTGATTACACTTGGTATCTGGACCCCAAGAACATCCCGTTACTACTGTTCAGGAGGAGCTGCTTAGTTATGATTAGAACTATCCTCACACTCGCACTCCTAATCGTCGTGAGCGGATGTCACCGCACGCAGTACATCAACATGAGGCCTCAGCAAGCCCCACAGGCAGTTGCACTTCAAGAGAACTCAATGAGCTCGCTTAAGAGAGTAGGCGGATGGCAAAGCTTTTTCCTCTGGGGGCTCGCCCCAGGGACCAAGAGAATTGATGCCCGTGCCGCATGTAAAACACCAGAGAACATCGGCATGATCTCAACTCGCAAGACCTTCCTGGAGGGCTTGGTAGCATCCTTGTCTGGCTTCTATATCAACATTTATTCGCCGTGGGATGGAGCTGTTTATTGTAAGCAGGGGTGAGGCCCTTCCTCCTTTTAGGAGGCAGGTAGCAAAAGGACCGCGGACTTTCTAGTCCGCTTTTAGCTGATATCACGACGCTGATAGCCAGCGGAGCGGAAGCTCCGCGGTACACAGCTTGTCTTTGAGCGTTTCCCTGCATAGAGCACTGAAGCAAGGTTGCATCCGTCCCCACACTTTCGTAGCGTGTTCATCATGAACAACGCCCTCACCGAGAGATTCGCAATTACCGGTCACGTCTCCTTCGAGCAAGGACAGGGAGGACTAACCAAAGCGCTTTTGAGGTCGAAAGCAGGTAGCTCTGCTGAGCTCTACCTCTTCGGGGCGCATCTCTCGTCGTGGTGCGTTCCCGAATTCGGGGAGCTTCTCTTTCTCAGTAGCGCTGCGGACCTGACCGGAGCTTCAGCAATCAGGGGCGGAGTGCCGCTTGTCTTTCCGCAGTTCTCCAAGGGGGATGGCACATTGCCGCCACACGGATTCGCCCGTACGTCACACTGGAATGTCACATCTACATCAGTATCTAGCGAAGGTGAGGTATCGATCTGCTTAGGACTCTCTGACTCAGAGGCGAGCAGAGCCCTCTGGCCCCACTCTTTCGCTCTCGAGCTCTCGGTAGTGCTGGGTAAAACCCTTCGTATGCACTTTCGTTGCACAAACAGAGGCGATCAAGCGTTGCAATGCCAGATGGCCTATCACACCTATTTCCGTATAGACGATATCTCCTCCTCGTCGGTCTCTGGCTTGCAGGGGTTGCATTATTTGGACAGCACAAACAATCGCGCAGAGCGTATTCAGGAAGAGAGCGCTCTCCGCTTCTCGCACGAGGTTGATCGGATTTACCAACAAGCGCCCGATCTCGTGAGCATCAGCAGTGCAAAGCGCGCTTTTTCGATACGCGTGCACAAGGATGAACTCTCTGATGTTGTCGTATGGAATCCATGGATCGATCGGTGCCGAGCGATAGTGGATTTAGCAGATGATGACTATCGATCTTTTGTGTGCGTTGAAGCTGGAACCGTCGTAAATCCCGTTGTAATCGCTCCGCACGAGTCGTGGGAAGCGGCCCAAATACTCAGCTATCATCCTCTGTCCGAAGCCTGACAATTAGTGAATGCGTACCTCTGAGTTAGTATGCGGTTTCTAACTAATGGATATTGCATCGCTTTTAGGTTCGCTAGAAGGGATGTCTCACCTCGCAGTGAGCTTTTCCGCAGAGACCCCCGATTAGCCCTCAGAAGGGGTTACAGCCCTCTATATGTCGAAAATAACGAAATCCTACCCACGGCTTCGTTGAAATTGATAGCGATTTGGCAGGACGTTCACTTACCCGTACAAACGTTCACATAGCAAGATCGTAGCTAGCGATCAGACGAGAGCTCAGATGGAGCTTACGAGTTGCAGGTGCTGGCATACGGTGACTACGGAGGGATGAAGCCTATGAGAACTCTGAAACTTTACTTCGAAGCCGGTCAACTGATTGAGGTTAACTTCAAAGAGAGTGCTACCACTGAGGAGCGTTGTAGTATTCGAGGAAAAACTGGTGGAGCGTACCGACAAGCTGGTTCGTTTCAGTGGACATCGGCGGTGCGTGCCCTCTCGCTTTTGGCGGTCAAGGCAGTTGCAACCCCCGAAGATGCGATGATCCAGGGAGAGGGCGGGTCGCTTGCTGCAAGCTTGGATTACGCCATATCCAAGCAGCCAGGGTGGCTCACTGACCTCTTCGGATGTGACCACGAGGGTATCAGCTATGCTCGACGCCTCGTCTTAAGAACGAATCCCGAGCGAAAGCGCCCAGGTCCAGTGGTATTGGCTCTCAACTCGGTGTATCTGCCGGCCTCTTCGATTGAGGTGTACATAAATGGAAGGAGTGCATCACGCGAGGAGCTCGATTTCCTAAAAGACGAGCTCTGCGCAGGCAAAGCTGTTACGCCGAGAATATACGTGTCCTGCGAGGAAGATCAGCGGTTGGCGAGCTAGTAGGGGCCGTTGGTGGCTAAGAGCGCGGAAACGCCTCAGGATTACTAAACGACTCCTCACGCGAGTCATAGGTGCGGCTGCGACTATCGACATAGTTGCTTACGAACTGCTCGAGATGGGGGTGGTCGCACTCGAATCCTATCGCGCGTGCGTGTTCGAGCGTTTCATCGCCAGATAGTCCAGATTCGATCGCCTGGTGCATCATCGTGAGCGCACCAGCACGGTTTTTCTCATGGCAGTGAACGAATACCGGCTCAGGGATTCGCGTAAGTTCGGTGCGAAAGTGGTCAACGAGCTCGGGTGTCAGATTCTCTTTGCTCACGGGTATGTGTCTGTATTCCATACCTAGCGCTCTCACCAGGTCGCCTTCGCGCGCTGGGGACAGTGGTTGGTCGTCTTCGGCCTCTACTCTGACATTCACGATACTTCGTACCCCTTGTGCGGCTAGATCACGTAGATCCTGCTCAGTAGGTTGAGCGCCCGCACTTAACCTCTCCGTAATCTGAATTCTCTTCAACATTCCTCTTCCTCCGGGTATATGGTGACCGCCGCGATTCCTGGAAAAGTCCTTCCTTGTTCCGATCGGGCTCAATTACTCCGATCGATTCTGCGGCGCGGCATCGTACAAGAGATCTTACGGGAACGAACCTGCTCAAGGTAATGATCGAGATCCAGGGCCACGTTTCAGCCTCCTCTGCGACACTCATATTGCCTGAGCTTGTCAGCAGACGACTTTCACAATTTGGTCGCACGTAGTGGCTGTGACCGGGAAGATGCCGTTTGTCGACTTGCATCAAGAGTTAGTGAGGGTGTAGAAGAACGCAACACTTGATACCGTCTTACCCACAATTGATCGTGTTTTCCAAAATTTTAGTCGAGTCGTGATTCCGAGGTTTCTAGGCGTCGTAAGAGAGCGTTAGGTCATGTCCATAGAGCATACCGAGGGAATTACGGCTTCGTCTGAGCGAGCCCGGTTCATTACGTATGCAGTGCTCTCGAGTGTAATTTCGAGCGTAGCGACGCTCTTCAAAGTCCAGGGCGTACGGACTGTTCCACCACTTTTAGCCGCGGCTGTTGGGGTTCTCTTTGGAGGAGTGCTTGCGCTCCTCATTTTGGCTGCTAGCCGGAGGTTGCCGACGTGGGTCGCTCTGTGGAAGGTGCGCATACCGCTTCTTCAACTTACCGCATCTCGTGCCCTCTTCTCGAACCTTATCTTTACGGTCGGTCTATCATACACGACTGGAGTAGAGGCAGTTTTCCTCACCAAGATGGAACCCTACCTTGTAATCTTTTGGTGTTGGCTGCTCGATAAGCAGAGGCCCTCCGGCGATCACCTGGCCTTACTTCTCCTTCACGTCGCGGGGGCGTTTCTCTTATCTGTGGGTGATGCCGGCATTGGTGGCGGGATATCGTGGTTTGGAGACCTTCTGATCGTTTCAGCGGTAGTTACCGCCGCGCTGTCGTATCGCTTTGCACCGCAGGTGACGAAGGTGCTCACGCCTTTTCAAACGGCGGCGGTGGTGGAAACTCTCGGAGGGCTTGTTTCGTTGCCGTTTGCGCTGCTCTTCTGCCCCTTGCAGTTCGGTCCCGAACAACAGATCGGCTGGCTCTACGTGGGAGCTCACTCCGTGCTCTTTTACATGGTTGCTATCGTTTTGCTCTATGCCTCTCTCGGTGGTATCGAAGGCTGGCTCTCTTCGGCGCTGCGAGCTACCGGACCCCTCGTTGCCGCGCCTGTGGCATTTCTTTTCTTCGGAGAGAGTTTGACCGGTCTACAGCTCGTTGGGGCTGGGATAGTACTGGTTACCTCTGCTCTGATAAGTAAGGACAAGCGTCGGGGCAAGCCCGTTATAGCTCGTGTATCTTGATGTCTTCGATGCCACGGATAGGTTTGCCGAGATCTACCTCCAGGTAGCTCCTTTTGTTCTCGATAATCCCCCCGCATGCCCCGTTGTCGCGCTTGACCCAAGCGCTCGATGGGACGTTCGAGTTAATAGTCAGGAGGGAGTCGCCGACGCTCCAGACGTTGGGGCTGTGATTCGTGGCGCCATCAGGGGGCATCTTTTGATGGCCTCGAATCATAACACGAGCGCCTAAAACGCTCAGATATCGCTCCAAGGCTGCTGGGCCGTAGTAGATACCGAGAGGCAGCAGCTCGCCGTCCGCACTGATTCTGCGGGACATGTTCGGTTCTGTTTCGATTACATGACCACGCCAGTCGCTCCAGGTGATGTCTTCGACAGTAGCGTGATGCATGCCTGCCAAATGCTCTCTCTCCTCTTCTGTGTATCGCTCTATGTCGAAGGGGATATTGGTCAGCCACGTTATAGCCTCCTCGAAGGTTGGGCGTGGCCACTCGTTCGGTTCACGAAGAAAACTGAATGCACCGGAGTCGCTCGGACCACCGTGGCACAATACGAGACCATTCGCAGTGACGACCGTTTTTGGGGAATACGAGAACAAGTTGTTGAATTCTCGCCACAGTGCCACACGGTATGGAGCTGCTGTGGAGGGTAACTTCGAGAGGAATAGCGTCTCAAACCATGCGACAGCCTCCTCCTGAAGCTCCGGAGGGATCTCTCCTGGAATCGAATACGAGCTTCTGTAGTCGACGACCTCCCTGAAAAAGCCCCCATGGTGCGGGAGTAGTTGAATCTCTGGAGAGAGCTCATGATTACCGGCGAGTATATGGATATTGTCACGAAAGCCGTATTCGAATTTGAGGTTGAGAAGGAACTCCAAGGCGTCGCTCGCCCTGTATCCCTGTCGGTCAATGGCGTCCCCAAGAGAGATGAAAAACACCTGCTCGTCGACCTTGTTTTGAGAAAGCCTCTCGATAATTCGCTCCCTTTTGCAAATCTCATGTACGAGATTCGCGTCTCCCTCTATGTCACTCACGATGATCGCCACTCCCCCTCTTATCTGAGGGATGTAGACAAGGTCACCGCGCTGCTGAGGTCTCGATATATCAAGTAGCGGTTTAGACGCATCGGAGGAAAAGGGGATGGGATGCGGCTCATAACTTTTGATGAGCTCTGCGTTGCAGCGTCGAAGGAATTTAAGGGCTTCCCCGCAATTTCGTGACGAACTGAGCTCACACAGATCGAGCATGTTGAGGGCGCTATTGTGGACTAAACCTCCCGAGAGCGTCACCCCGAGCCATGCATCATTGCCGAGCGGGTCTGCCACTCCTGGACCAATATGGATTGGCACATCGCTCGAGCCAGGTCCTTTTGTTGTGTCGTGGGAAGGCATCTCCTGTGTATAGCATGCGAAATTCTCCCTATCATACAAAGAGTGTCACGGTCGAAAGTCGCCGTTTTAAGTTGCTGAATAGATTGGCACTATGGAAGCGAGGCAAAACCCCGCCTCTTTCTCGCTACGGGTAGGTTTTGCCTCGCTTCCATAGAGATATAGCGATACCTCTCAATGTGCCGAGCTTCCAACGGACGCAACTTATCGCGCTGAGTAGCGATATGAGGGTATGAGTACTAGTCATACCCCTCGTCAAGGAGAGGCTGCTTCAAATGATACACAACTCATTCAGGGAGCCCTCTTTTCCGCCAAAGATCTCGCGTTCTGCTCCACGTCAGAAGCGCGGAGCTTGGTAAGTTTTGATCAGGCTGTTCGCCTAAGGATCCTACCTGTAGCTGTGGTTCGCTCCTCGAGTTCGCCAGCACGGGTAGTTAAACTTCACTGCGCGGCCGCTGACGTGTCCCCCGAAACCTACAAGGGTGTTCGTTTCGCTTTGGGACTGGAGGTTTCCCTGGAACAGGTGCCCGGAACTTTGCTGGAGGAAGCGACGATTCGAGCGTATCTAGGTTCTGAATCGCGACTCACCGATCGCCTCAGAAAGCTCCTGAGTGCGGCTACGCGCACGAGCCCCGCACAAGCATCCTCCTCGATTCCGACACCAGTCGGCGATGCTGCGCAATTTGTGGCAGAACTGGTCGAATTCGGATTCGCTAGGGGAGCGTCCGATCTTCACCTTTCCCCCTCGCCACTGGGAGGGTTGGTCAAAATGAGGATAGACGGGCATCTCCTTTCGCACACCGACACTCCGTATCCGCTGAACGTGCATGAAGCCATGATGACTCGCATCAAAGTGCTAGCAGGCCTCGATATCTCGTGTAAGAAGCTCCCCCAGGATGGTGCCTTTGCTTTCAAGATCGGCGACACGGAACGTAGCGTTCGGGTCAGTACGCTTCCAACGCTGCACGGAGAGAGCGCAGTTTTGAGATTCATGTATTCGAGGGCGATACCGAGTATCAATGCGCTCGGTTTAGAGCCGACCTTGGCGGGCATACTGCAGGAGACCATCTCCCGCACCAACGGTATTATCGTTCTCACAGGTCCGACGGGGAGCGGCAAGAGTACGACCATGTATTCGATCGTCTCTGAGCTCCTGAATAAGGTGAAGAATATCGTGACGATCGAGGATCCGGTCGAGATCCCCATACCTGAAGTCGTACAGGTACAGATTAACGAACCGCAGGGTTTGGATTACCCACGCGCAATTCGCTCCGTTTTGAGACACGACCCCGATGTCATCCTGATAGGAGAGATGCGAGACCCCTTGAGTGCTGCGATAGCGATCGAGTGTGGGACAACCGGCCACCTTACGCTTTCGTCGTTGCACATGAGTTCAGCGCTGAATGTGGTCGAACGCTTCAATACGCTCGGTATCTCGAGTATCCATTGCGTGGGGGCGGTTTCATTGGTCGTCAATCAGCGCCTGCTCGGAAAGCTTTGTGAAAATTGCAAAGTTGTTGATCGGGAGAATTCGCTCCGATTCGGAGAAACCATCCATGCGCCAACCGGGTGTCCGCGTTGTAACGGCTTGGGGTTCACCGGACGCATTCTCGTGACGGAGGCACTCGACCTCCGCTCGGCCAAGGCGAAGGAGGTGTGCGCAAATGCACGCTCGCTGCGGCAGCTGCTCGAGGATCTGCCTTCGCATGCGTACTTGTCGTGGCCCCTTTCGCTGCAGTTTCAGCTCCTCAAGGGCACGATATCTGCGAAGCAGTTCCAAACCTTTATTGATCAAGAGATGATGGCGATATAACGTGAGCTACCACTGCGAAAGGGTCATGCAGTCAGAGTTCGTGATCATATGCCATCGAAGAAGCTCCCCCTACGCCCGAATGTGTGCATGCTCGTATACAACTCCAAAGGACAGCTATTCCTCGGAGAGCGCAAAAGTACCCGAGGGCACTGGCAGTTTCCTCAAGGTGGTGCAGAACCAGAGTTCTCCTTGCGAGAGAATGTGAAGCGGGAGATTCAAGAAGAGCTCGGTTTGGAGCAAAGTAGTGTCGGAAAACTCCTCAAGCTCCGCAGCACACATGAATACGACTGGCACAAGCCGCCCCCGTACGCCAAGGGCAGATGGCGAGGGCAGGCACAGACCTTTTGGCTCGTGGAGTTTGTCGGAAGAAACTCGGATATCACTCTCGATGCCCATGACGAGCCGGAGTTCTCGGCCTGGCGCTGGTGCGCGCCTCGTACGGTGCGCAGGTTGGCAGCTCCGCATCGCTTGGCCGGATATGAAGGCGCTTTACAGGAATTTGAGGCGTTCTGGCGTAAGCGAGAAGGTGCTCGTGGTACGGTCAAAAGGAAAAGGGCTAAGAAACCGGGGGCCCGCCCGAATCGTGATTCAGGCAATGGGCGACGCGTGTAGCGTTTGGTCTACGCCGCGTCGAATCAGAGCGGGGTGGCATCAAAAGAATGATTTAAATGGCTTGAAGTAGAACCCGTCGATAGATCGACAAGACAGTCGAAGTTGATGATGATATACTCTCCAACTCTTTGATTATGGCTATTCCAGCGTTCAAAAACGATTCCAGCAGTGCTAGCCGTGCGCACAAGCGCATACGGGTCAAGCCGCAGGATCCCGCAGAGGCGAAGAAGATAGAGAAGGCCTGTGACTTGAACCCTATCGTGGCTCGAGTTTTGGCAGCACGAGGGTTCAAGCCTGGACCTGAGCTCGACAACTATCTTTCGCCTACCTTGCGTCAGGGACTACCGGACCCGTCGATGCTCAAGAATCTTCCAGAAGCTGCAAAGCTCTTGATCGACTGCCATCGAAGTGGGAAGTCGATAGCGATCTGCTGCGATTTCGATGTAGATGGGCTGTCTGGCGGATCGGTAGTATACGATTTCTTCCTGCATGCAGGTATTTCGGCGCAGGTTTTCGTGCCCGATCGCTTCGTTGACGGATACGGTTTGAACGAGAGGGTCGTACGTGAGATCGCTGCCAAGGGGTTCGGATGCCTCCTCACGATTGACTTCGGAACAACCAACGTAAAGGAGCTGACGGTAGCTCGTGAATTGGGTCTCAAGACCGTAGTCGTCGATCACCACCATATCAGTGCAGATCCACCCCCGGCCGATGTCTTCGTCAATCCACACCAAAAAGGGTGTGGTTTTGCCGATAAGATTGCGTGTGCCGCTGGTTTGGCCTGGTACTTGGTGCTCGGTCTCAGAAAGGAGCTAGGGAGCGAGGAGATCGATGCAAAGCGGTATCTGGATCTCGCTTGTCTCGGAACTATCTGTGACATGGTTCCGCTGATCGGACTCAATCGAGTCATCGCTAAGCGAGGACTAGAACTTCTCTCCGATACGAAGCGGCCAGGTCTGCGAGCGCTCAGAAATGTCATAGGTATAAAAGGTAGCGTGGGGTGTGGCGATGTGTCCTTCGGGATCGGGCCTCGCCTGAATGCAGCGGGACGGATCGTTCATGGAGAGCTCGTCGTCGATCTGCTTACCACTCACGACACAGCCAAGGCCGACAAGCTCGCTCGCCAGCTCAATCAGCTCAACCTGGAACGCCAGGATATAGAAAGCGCCGTAAAATCGGAGGCCATCGAAGTTGTCGAGAGATCCGGCGGGCCCGGTTGGGGAATTGCAGTTTGGAATCCGGAGTTTCACACCGGGGTAATCGGTATCGTGGCACAACGCCTCGTCGAGCACTTTTACCGACCATCGGCAGTCATGGGAATGGATTCACCTGGTATCTTCAAGGGCTCGGTGCGAGGTATCAAGGGCTTCAGTGTCGTGGAGGCGCTCGGCGCCGTTAGCACGCATCTCATCAAGTTCGGCGGGCACGAAGGGGCAGGGGGCTTCTCTGTAGCCGAGGAGAACCTGGAAAGCTTCAAGAGTGCGTGGCTTGCCGAGTGCGAGCGACGCCTCGCAGGGTTGGAGACCACACCGTTCGTCGACGCAGACACAGAGACCTCGTTGTCCGAGATCACGCTGAAGCTCGTAGATGATCTCAATGCGCTTGCCCCGTTCGGAGTAGGTAATCCCACGCCAACCGTTGTCATTCGGAACCTCCGGGTTGTCGAGGTCAAAGATATCAAAGGCGCACACTTGAAAGCCGTCTTCAGTGACGGCAAGAAATTTTTGGCTGGCGTCATGTGGCGCCAACCGTCACATCCTGCGCTGTATCCGAATGCCACGGTTGATATCGCTTTCCGGCCGGACATCAACACCTACGGTGGGAATACCGAGTTGCAAGCTACCCTTCAAGCGGTGGAGCAGTCGGGCTGATACATCGGCTAGCCGTAGCCCGGTGAGCCGAGGGAAACAAGCATCGATATCGATTCCGCAGTATTGCCGGAACGTAGCGCGTGGCGATCCACTCCCACCATGGAAGGAGCGGTAGCCAGATGAAGATGTTGATCCCCCACTGCGATAGCGCTGCAGCTGCCCCAGCAGAGAATCCGTGTCGCAAAAGCGAGAGGTTTGCCAGCCCTAAGCTCACTATCCAAAAGGCCTCAGAGACGCATATGAAGAAGAGCTTCCCAAGTCCACAAGGTGGTGGCTCTGCTCGTAGCGGTACCCCACGCAGAGATCCAGTGATCCCCTCGATCTGAGTCCTCAGCGAGAAGTACACAGCCCAATAACCGAAAACAAAGATAGCCACAGACAAACCACTTTGGATCTCTGGGGTCCGTGCTTCCGAGGTACAGACGAAGATAATCGTTTGACTCACGAGGCATGTGCACAGAGAGCATGCGACGCTCGTGACGATCGCACCCAAGCCGTTTCGATATACCGAGCCGATGTTCAGACATGTGAGTTCCATATAGTCTCTCCTATGAGAGATAGTTTGACAGCAACTCTACAGGCTGGTGACTGCTTATTTTGTTTTGGATAAAATCGAGAAAATACGATAAAATCGAGAAATGTTACTCGGCCGAGACGAACGCCTGGAAGACCGAATTGTGCGCGCAGTCGCGTGCAATCCCGCACCTAAAGCAGAGGATATTCATAAGGCCATTAGCGGAACAGGGCGCGTATGGAGCCTTGCTGCAACCTACAAAGCCTTGAAAAAGCTCACCGACAGCGGTGTGCTGCTCCACTCCAAAGGAAGATATTACATCTCGCAAGGATGGATCTTCTCCCTCTCTGGCCTGATAGATCAGTACTTCGAGACCGCGCTTGGGCAAGGCGGGGAGGAGCATTTGTTGCCTCCGGTTGGAGGAAGCTACTCGTGGCGCTACACTGACCTACTAAGACTCAACAGTTTTGCGACCAACGTCATCCTGATGGCCATTCGCAAAGAAGCTACCTCCCACATATTCAGCTGGAGTCCGCACCTCTGGTTCAATTTGGTTCAAAGCGAACACGAGCGCCGATATCATCAAGCACTTCGTGAGCTGGGTGTAAGGGTGCACAAGGTTGTAGGAGGAGACGGCTCTCTTGATGTCGCAACTGCAGGGCAGCTTCCCAAAAGTATGGTGAAAACGCGTTTTGTACCTGACAGGAAATTCCTGCCTCGTAACAACTATACGATTGTCGCGGGAAGCTTCGTAATAACCATGAAGCTCCAGAATAAAACTATGGAAGCGATCGATTCACTGTTCGCTCGCGCGCAGAGTATTGAGACCATAGACGTGAAGCTTTTGCTTCAGATATTCCGTTACAACAAGACACCATCGACGCTTACGGTCGAGCATGATGCGGAAAAAGCTTCGGACATCGCAGAAAAGTTCGCCAGAGTTGCGGGAAATACGTAGTGCAGTCAGCAAGAGGAATACTCCGAGCGCGGTCATCTCTTCCTGAAAACAGCCATTCCATAGCAAAACCTGTGCATTTGTAGTCCCAGCAAACAGCCGCAGACACATGAGATTACGTGAAGGATACTATCTCTTGATCTCCGTCGTTTCCGTGCCAAGGAATCCCAGAGGTATCGAGCAGTAGCGATCGGTACGTGCGCAACTGACGGTGAGATAGCCAAGGAGAGCCAGCGAAATCGTTCGAGGGTTAGCCCATTACTCTGAGCAGCGTGCACGAAGGGCTTTTTCTCGATCATCTCGGCGATAGCCCAGCCACGACAAACCTGACGATAAATCCAACTGGTAATCCTTCCCATCGTCGGTGCCGGCTTCGTCAAATAGCCGTCCATCACTACCAGAACGCCACCAGGTCTCAGGATTCGAGACATCTCTGCCAGATAAAGCTGCTTGTCTTTACCCTGTCCATACACCGCGGCCTCTATGCTGAAGATCACATCGAACGATGCGTCGGGAAAATCAGTGGCTTCGAAGTCATTCAGAGAAATATGGCACCCCTGCGACCCCAATTTCGCGCGGGCTTGATCGACTTGGTCGGGTACCAGGTTGATACCGTAGCACCGAGCATTCGCGAAGTAGCGACGAGCCATGCCGAGAGAGCTTCCGACGCCACAGCCAGCATCCAAGATGTCGAATGATGCATCTCGATCACGACTGAATTGCTCGAACACGACCAGGCATGCCTCCTCGAGCATCTTTTCCAAATTCAGAGGATTAACCCCGAAGCGCCACACTCCGAAGTGCATATGGAGATTTTTGCTCCAGTATTTATAGTCCGCGGTAGTGGCCTCAAAGCAGTGCCTCACTTGACTCTTCAGAGAATCCTGATGATCGGTTCTTGCCTTGGATGGCGCGTGAGCCTCGGCATTCATAGGTTACCTCTCATCGTCAGACATGGGACAGATCTCGCCCGAATATCCGTGATTTCGCCCAGTCGAAGAGTACCAGCACTTTGTTGCGCACGCTGACGAGCTTCGTGAGGTATACCGAGCGCCACATTAGCCAGGCGACCCACCCCCTCAACCCACCGCCTGGTGTTTCCGCAAGCGCCTTTCGATTTCCGATGTAGGCGAGCATCCCTTGGTGGAGATACCAGAAGGGCCTGGGCGTCTTCGCCTTGGCCCACCGATTCAACGCCCTCCCCAGGTATTTCCCCTGCTGCTGTGCGACCTGCGCAGTAGTGGCATAGTCTTTGCCGCTCACCAACGAACAGTCGCCCAAGGCGAAGATGTCCGGATATCCATCCACCTGGAGTCGTGAATTCACCACGATCCTTCCGCGGGGATCGAGTGCAAAAGGCGATATCCGGACGATATCCCGTGGGGCGATGCCGGCTGACCACACGGTCAAGCCAGCCGGTATCTCCTCGCCGCTCCGGAGTAGCACCGACTGTGCTTTCACTTCCTCTACGAGCGCACCTGTCCGGACGACGATCTTCTGTTTTGCGAGAGCTCGATGGGTATATGAACGCAGCGCTTCGTTGAAGATAGATAGTATGTCGTTACCGGCTTCGACGATGGTAACTGACGACTCCCGGGCGATCTCCGGAGATACACGCCGAATTTCCCTGCGTAGGAGGTCTGAGAGTTCGCCGGCGAATTCGATTCCGGTTGGGCCACCCCCTACGACGACGAATGAAAGGAGTATGCGACGCTCCTCCGCACTCGTACTAGGTAACATGGCTCTCTCGATCTGCTTGATGATCCTACCTCGAAGGACGCTGGCGTCTACGCTCTCCTTGAGCGGAAGAGCTATCGTATCGGCGCCTGGAATACCGAAGGTCTGGATCTTCGCTCCCACCGCTACCACCAAGACATCGTAGTTGAGTTTGGATTCCTGCTGAGAGGCCGCATGTAGTCCGCGGATCGTGACAGTTTTTGTGTTCGGATCGATCGCGGTCGCCTCGGCGCACAGAACCGATACTCCCCTCCTGAAGCCGAGCAGGGGCTCTGTGATGCTTCTCAACTCGACAGTGCCTACCGTCGAGGAGGCTAGTAGGGGAGTGAAGAGGAAGTGATCGCGTGGGGATACGAGGGTTACCTCGTAGAGCGCTAGCGATACCCGCTTGACCACCTGTAGAGCTGCAAATCCACCACCTAGAACTAACAATTTGCGTTTCATACATCCTCACTGTTCATGGGACCGATCAGCCGGGCGATTCGGTTGTCCAATTTCATCAATCTCTTGACGAGAGCGCGGGGAAGGCGGCGTAGCTTCCGATAGAAGCTCACGCCGCTCTCCAAGAAGACGGAGAGTTCGCGTAGCTGCTTGGGAGTCGCTTTGCCGTACGATGCTTCCAGGGTCTTCAAGAAATTGACGGTAGGTTCGAGTTCCGTTTTCACCCGACGGTCGGAGATAACCTCGAACATCTCCCACGGATCTTTGGAGCAGGTGAAGTAATCTCGCCTGTCCCCCATGATATGTACGACGGTGACGATTCCCCAGCTTTGAAGCTCCCGTATCCCGGTACTCACATTCGACCGCGCGAGCGATAGTCGCTCGCTAATTTCCTGCGCATGTAGGGGCTTATCGGACACGAAGAGTAGCGCGTGTATCTGCGCAACTGCTCTACTGATCCCCCACTTGCTCCCCATCTCTCCCCAGTGGACGACGAGTTCGTCGAGGAGTTTTTGCTGCTCTGCGGTGATGCCCTTTGTGTTCGACGCCATGGTCACTTCCTTTAATGTCTGTAAATTCTATTATAACAGAAAATACAGACGTAAGGAAACTCTTGGGAGGGGAGGTAAAACAACGCATTCGCCCTATTTTGCGCGGGGTGATGTTGATTTCTGTTCCAAAGACGAGGAAGTCAGGTTTTTTATCCCGAAAAATCACGCGGCAGCGTGGTTTGCGCCTCCTCCCGTGGGGTCGCTTCGGCGGGGCGTCGTTGGTCAGGGATCTCGTTGATCGCTCTGATATATCAGCGACTCGCCGGAACGCCCCTCTCGTGGTACCGGCAGGGTCATTTTTTCAAGAAGGAGTACAACTCCGAATCCGTCGAAAGCACGAGCGTCGAGTCTTGCGTGAGGATCGTACGATATACCTCCATGCTCTTTAAGAACTTGTAGAAGTCCGCTGCTTGGGCATCCTGGCTGTATGCTTTTGCATAGATCTCACTCGCGCGCGCGTCCGCTTCGCCGCGGAGCTGCTGTGTCTTGCGGTACGCGCTCGAACGAATTTCGTTCAGGTCGCGCTCTTTACGCCCGTTGATCTTTGCGGCTTCACCCTCGCCCTCGGAGCGAAAGCGCTGCGCTATCTGCTGTCGCTCGCTGATCATACGCTGATGAATTCGATCGAGAACGTCTGGGTTGTAGTTGACGCGCTGAAATCGCAGATCGAGAAGCTCGATGCCAAACTCGTTGAGTTTGTGCGCCGCAGCTTCCTTGACGTCTGCCTCGATCTGGTTACGTCCCACTGATATCGGACGCAACGTTCCGATCGAGCCGATATGAGCAGAAGCCCCCTGAAGAGCCTGATCGCCGACCGGGGCGCGGCTCTTGTCGGAGCGCACGATTTCGATCAGCTCGTGCCTAGCAACCGCGTTCCTGATTTCGCCGCCTAGAATGTCCTCTAACCTCGACTGTGCACTACGTTCATCACGCAACCTGAGGAAGTATTGAAGGGGATTGTCGATTCGCCATCGAGCAAAGGCCTCCACATAGATGTAAGTCTTATCTTTGGTGGGGATGCCGACAGGTGCTCCGTCCCACTCCATGAATCGCTTGTCCAAGCGATTGACGACCTGAATTAGCGGTAACTTGAAGTGAAGTCCCGGTTCGACGATGGGATCGCCCACCGGCTTACCGAACTGCGTGATTATCACCTGCTCCGTCTGTTTGACGGTGTAGAGGCCGCCGTTTGACAGGCCGGCGATGATGATTGCGACGAGGGCGAGGCTGATTAGTGATGGAGTTCTCATGGGTTTTGTCCTCCAACTTTCGTTGCTTGAGCAAGGAGCGAGAGCCATTGTTTGAGGGACTCGTCTATAATTATCTTCGGACCTGCCTTTGGAATGACCTCCCCCATAGTTTCGAGATAGATACGGGTTTTGGTAATTTCCGGCGCTTTTGCGTACTGCTCGAGCATCGCTTTGAATGACGCGACATCTCCCTCCGCCTCGTTCACGCGCTTGAGGGCATATCCTTCCGCTGCTTGAAGTGCCGATTCGGCCTCTCCGCGAGCTTTCGGAACCTCACGGTTGTACTCGCCGTTTGCCGCATTGATCAGGCTCTCTCTGTCCTGCTGGGCTTTGTTGACTTCGTTGAAGGAGGCCTGCACAGGTGGTGGTGGATTGACGTTCTTCAATTGTACCTGATCTACTACAATTCCTATCTCGTAGAGAGACACTAGAGATCGTAGTCGCCCGAGCGCTGCTGTCTCGATATCCTGGCGGCCGATAGTGATTACTTCGTCTACCGTCCGGTCTCCGACAACTTCCCGCATCGCGGCTTCTGAAAGGTCTCGCAACGTCGCCGCCGGCTCTCTCACATCGAAAAGATACTTCTTCGGGTCCTGAATACGGTACTGGATGATCCATTCGACTATCGCCGCATTGAGATCTCCCGTGACCATGACCCGTTCGCGCTCACTTTCCGTTCCGACTTGATCGGGGTTGGTGTAGTTCGACGAGCCGAACCCGAATTCCATTTTCAGCTGCCGGCGAGTCGGAAGTACTTCTACAGTATCGATACCTACGGGCCATTTGAAGTGTAGCCCTGGCTGAACTGTTTTCAGGTAACGGCCGAATCGGATCACCACACCCTCGGATTCGGCGGGAATTGTATAGAAGCTCGTCCCGAGGGAAAATAGGACCGCGACTATCCCCACCAGGGGCAGGATCCACGCTTTGGGGATCTGGGGTAGATCGGGTAGGCCCGCATTTTGTAAACTCATGCTGCATTCCTCTATGAAACAGAGACGCTACCTTTTTGCCCTGTCTGAGTGGCGAGCGCCATCCTTTATCCGAGGCTCTCAAGGAGCCAACACATCTTCTTCCTAAACGTGAGCGGATAAAATCATTCGCAACCCTTGACGAATAACCTCGTTTGCTTTAGTGGAATACATAGGCGATCGGTACAGCCTTGAAAGCTGTCATTCCTGATATGGAGGACACGGTTTTAGGGAATCCCGGTAGCCCACGATTGATTCGTTAATGATATCAGTCGAGGTCAGTTGCCTCTTTACCCGACCGCGGGCATGGCTTCCTTCGAGTCTCTCTCGAAGTGCTGCATGGATGAGGACACGCTCGCAAACTTTAACAAGTTACAGCGAAGATATATTCGCCGAGGGCTGTCTAATCCAGGTAGAGAGAGGCGTGAGGTTCATCCAATTATAGGCACTATTCCCTCAAATAAATACGGTACTCGCCATTAATGGCGTAACTCTTGGGAATCGATGAACCATCGAGTACCTCTCTCTGTCTTCAGGGAGGGTCATTATGACTTCACAACATCAGCACGGGGTCCCTTTCGGCGGTCAGAAGGACCGCGATCAAGCTTGGAGGATCTCTTCGGACGGACAAGCGAGTAGTTTTGACGCGCTATCCTGTGATGTATGGCGCCAATATGCGCGGCACCAGCGGTCCAGCGAGGAAACAAGCGAGCCATGGCTAAGCTCGGACACTATCCCACAGGAAGCAATCGGATTTGTCGCGCCGTCTCCGGAGGAGCTCGCGTACCGACTTATTCAGCTTGACGAGTTCTTTGCTGAAGGTCTTTTGTACGATGAGGTTGCGCGTTTGGGTATAAAGCCTGAATGGCTCGGCCAATTGCACAAAGAGCCAATGCGGGTAGTCATCAGCGAACAACAACAGCCCCTCACAAGCCTGTTCTCCGCGATCGACGAATACGGTGCGCCTAGGGAGCTTGGAAAATGCTTGCGCGACATGGGCCGAGTCGTCGAGGCACTCGAGAGGCTACAGTCTGAAAAAGTCGATAGTGGCTTCCTCGTGTCTCGATACCACGGTGTGAGCTTTCAGGGCATATCTTTTGGCGGTTACGTCACCTTGCCAGATGACGAAGCTCCTCGACGAATAAACTTTTTCAGTAAACGCGAGCGTGAGCAGTTTGCCAATGCTGCATATGGAGACCTCCGCGTTTCGGCTAAACAGATGAATACGATCTGGGAGTGTCTGGAGAAGGGCATCGAAGAGAAGCGTCGCGAATCCAGCAAGTATCTTGCGACGGTGCAGAAGCAACAGAGCTACAACGAGGCCCTTCGGGCTCGCGGCGAGGAGCCATCGGAGGAGCAGGTCGCGCGAGTTTGGATCGCTCGACATGAGCAGGTTGCAGCGGAACGAGAAGTTAGAATGATGCAGAATCTGAAGGGAGATCTGCAATATGCGTTCGGCACAGTAGGCCTTCTGGATAGGTCGATGGAGTCCGTTTCCTACCTCCATTTCGTTGCGGCATTCAACGCAAAACTCGCACACCGGGTCGAGCCCAGGTGGGATTTCGGAACCTTTTTCAACGACACCATCGACCATCTTCCATCGACAGGTGTCGCCGATTGGCCCACTTTCGTAAAGGCGATTACTGATGTCGGTTTAATCTCGAAGGAAGATTGCCTCGTTCGACTCCGAACTGCTTCGTCATCGGGTAAGATCGTCTACGTGAATGGATATATCCGAGAGTTGAGCGACGCTAAGGTGACGCTATTTTTCCCACCGTATTGTGGCACCAAGGAGTACGTTTGTGACCTCCAGGAGCTGTCGGAGCGTTCATCCGAGATGATATCGCAAGGTCAGGCGCCACTCATCGTCCCATGTGCGGAACTGCGGTATCTCTTCAATCTTGGGTACAGTCGGTCGGTAATATTTTACGATGGCATGCCGTACGAGCGAATACGGAGGGCTATCGATGCTTTGAAGACCGAATCGTTTGTACTTGCCCCGCGAGAGGCTACCCTGCACGCGTACTCACGCCTTTGGCAGCACTCTCCAAGTAATCCTTCTGCCCCTTGGGGTGATCTTCGAGAGAGGTTCGCAAGCCATGAGTATTACGGAGCACCGTAGGCGATAGTATGCACATCTGCGAGAAGCGACTGTGTTGGGTTAGGGAGTTGATGGGCGCTCGGGGTTTGGACGTGGTTTTAGCCTATTCCGACCGACACACCTCCTTCGCTGCGCGGGCATTGACGGGTGCGACGTGTAGATCTGCTGGAAATTATCTTGTTGTTACCCCGACAGAATTATATTTCGCCGAGGTTAGTTATAAGGTCGCAGACCTGATCTCTCGTACTTCCGTACCAGTTGTGTCCGTATCCGACGAGAATCTTTATGCCGAATTCTTCGCTGATAAGGGGAGGAATTGGCGAAACGTCGGCGTAGTTGGCCCTGTGCCGTACGCCCACATGATTCCGTTTCGCGGACAGATCGTCGACCTTACTGTCGATGTATGCGCACTTCTTCACGGCAAAAGTCAGGAAGAGATCCATTCGATTCAGGACGCGTATCTCCATCTCAAAAGAATCGTTGATTCTGCTTGTCATGACATCCCTAGTGGGATGACAGAGCAAGCTCTTGCTGAGCTTCTGAAGGTGGAGCTTGCGAGGTGCAGTGACAGACTTGGGTTTGATCCCCTGATTACATCTGGGGCTCGACTCGAGAAGTCGACCTTCCTTTCCCCTTCAGATCGCAGGCTCGAGGTTGGCGATTACGTGTGCATCGATCTGGGAACGGTAACAAACGGTCTTTACACCGACATCACAAAGGTGTTCCGTGTCGGGCTGCCGGACGACCCTGCCGTATGTGCACTCCACCAGTTGCAACGGGATGTCGTAGCGCAGCTGGAAGTAAACATGCCGGTGCGTGAATTGGCGGATATCTACAGGCATGCGGCCCGAAGGTTTGGTTTGGAACCATCGAGCATTCCGGTGGAGGACCTGGGGCATTTTATAGGCTTTCAGCTACATGAGCCCCCTTTTTTCGTCACTCCCGAGAGTGAAGGTGTCCTCCTGAGCGAGGGGTGTGTATTCTGCCTGGAGCCTCAAGTGACGATCAATGGTGCCCGACTGCGAACTGAGGATATGGTCCTGATGTGGCATGGACGTGGTGTCGTACTTGAAAATTGGCATGAAGAGCAGTTGGGTAGCTCATCCCTCGACCCGCAGCGAATAGGATCGTAAACTCCGGTTGCTGTTCGGAACAGAGAGCGAATTAATTGGGAAGTGAGTCCTCTGAGCAAGGAGCGTTAGTTGTGGGAGATATCTGTAGCGGGATACCTTCTAAAACGTTTGAAGCACCGGAATTATACAAGCACATGAGGTAGAGTTCTCTCTTCGTTCAAAGATCCTAGCATTATGTCACCTAGCTCTGCGCCCTCCTCCAAGAAGATAAACTTCATCATCGCTGTCATCGGACTGTCTCTGAGCTTGTTGCTAGTCGAAGTAGCCTTTCGATTCTTGCAGCCTGGAAAGAAGGTCAGGAAATGGAGCGATCGTCCCGTTGGATACTTTCTTCCATCCAACGCGCAATCGCTTCAAGGTGACGCAGTCGAGCCCAAGCAGAAGGGAACGTTCAGAATCTCTGTCGTGGGAGACTCCTTTACGTTTGCGCCCCACATGCAGTATCAGGATGCCTTTCCCGAGAAATTAGAGCGGTTCTTGAACCTCAATAAAGGGGCCACGCCCGTAGAGGTCCTCAACCTCGGAGTTTCGGGCGCTTCAACGGTCACTGAAGTTGCGCTCGTACACAAAGCGCTCGAGAGCTCCTCTGATCTTGTTGTTCTCGAAATAACGCTCAACGATGCCGAACCGAAGCTCCTCTCTCCGGCAGAGAAAGCTGAACTATACGATGCTCCCTATCTCTCGGCGCGGATCTTCAAGGTGTGGCGCTCGTTGGGGTTTGTCGCGAGCCGCCTCCACAACACCACAACGGTCTCTCGCTACATCGAGTATCACACCAAGTACTTCAAGGATCCCGGCACGTTTAAGCGTTTTGACGAATCTTTGGCAGAGATGAAGAGAGCCGCTCAGGCAGCATCGATTCCACTTGTTGCGATGGTCTTCCCGTTGTTCGATTTTCCGATCGGCGATCGCTATCCGTTCCGCGAATCTCACGAAATTATTAACAAAGCGCTGGAAAGGAATGGGATTACAGCACTCGATTTACGGCCGTTCTATCGAGATATACCCCCAGAGCGCTTGCAGGTCATTCCAGTTGCCGACAATCATCCCAACGAGATCGCTCACCGCATCGCAGCTGAGCGCTTGTTGGTCTTTCTTGCGGCGAATAATCTGATTCCGAGCGAAGTTGTTCCGAAAAGGGTGTACCGTGCTCGAAGGGCGCTGCGTGACAAGTCGGCAAATCGGGAGAAGTTCTTCGGGCGCTCCCTTGTGAGGTAAATGTCAAACGAGCTACGTCCACCGCTCGATTCTTCTCTTTGTTTTTAGTAGACGATGGTGCACTATCCAAATCCGCACGCTCCTCTTTAGAATCGTCCAGATGCTTTCCAAGCTCTCCCCTAAAGCTCGTATAACGTCCACGCTACCGCCAAACGATGGACGGTAGACGCCGACGTCTACCGTTTGTCGTCCGACGTCAACGTAATTCGTCAGCGTCAGCCATCAAATCCCCAGTAAAACACGGAGATTTATTCAGCGGCTCCTTAGGGAATTCAGCTCTACGCAGCCGAGCGCGAAACCGCCCCGCGAATCTTGCTTTCGAGATTTTTCACAACATGTTCCATGCTTCCGGCGGCGCGCTGAATAGCCGACAGCGCTTGTTCTGCTACCGGAGAGAGTCCGGCACTTGCATGCGCTACGAAGGCCATAGCAACAATCTCTTGGAGTGGATTGTTGAGATCGTTTCTAAGGTCTGCCCCTAGCTCAGAGATAGTTTGCGTCAATTGCGGAGATTGAGGCTGCTCCTCGTTTCGATACGAGAGGCGCCGCACCTCGACAAAGCGGTAGCCTGGATGGGAATTCATTTGAGAGCGGGTAGAATTCAAGTCGCTCAGAACGAGGAGTTCTGGGGGAGGTGACATCAACTCCAAAAACTCGTGCAGCTTCGATACAGAGCCGTCGGGTAGTTGATCGGTCGAGAGGATCAGGTCGATGCTGCGGCGCTTTAAGATCCATAGAGCAAGGCTGAGGGTCGGTGCAAACAGAATAGACGAGCCCGGTAGGCTCTCGGTGAGTTGGGCCGTTATTTCGTGTGCCAGGGTATGGCTTGCATTAATGACGAGGACGTTACAGCCGCTCTTTTTGACGGTAACCTCTCTCGCAATGTCGAGCGAGCGCTGGGCGATCCCTTCTGAGGAGTCTCCCAATCTTTGCCGAGCGCGAATGATGCGGACACTCGAGGATTGATCGGTGTTCTTGACCACGCGGTCGCTCGCGAGGCTTATGGTTTTGCGTTTCAGAAAAGGTTTTTCACTACTGTACGACATAGGAACTCCACGACATTCTCCAATAGGATGAAGTGGGTACTCAGGACGGTGCGCAGTAATCACGTTTTATTTGCAAAACGGAGAGCTGCTAGAGATTGCCGGCCTCAACGTACTCGCTATGAGCGGCGCTTCCTACGGCTCTTGAGCGGCTTTCTCCTTCGACGCAGACTCTTTGGCCGCTGGAGAATATGGGGAGTGACGAGCTCTTCGTCCTTGCCTTGTAATTCGAGGTTACTCACTAGGACCGCTGGAGCAATCGTGCTGATAGGTATGAGGCCAGACTCTGCACCACAGAACCCATTGTCGAGCTCCTGTTTGTCTCCAACTGCAAGGATGTTGTTGAGCGACTGTAGCGGTGTTCCGACGAAGTTCACACCGCGCACGCACACCTCTCGACCGTTCGGATAGAGGAGCGTTGCGTACGAAATCTCACCTGCGAATGCCTGGAAGTCGTAGTTGGTCGTATCGGTCTCGCCGCCGCTGGTCTCGTACACGATCATGCCGAAAGGTTTTTTCTGACGCTTTATCTCCTGAATCAATTTTGTTTTGAGACGATCGAGTGGTTGTCCGTTGACTCCTTCAACGACCGTCACTGCCATACGGCTGATCGGTCGTTGATGTTGCTTCGTGCGTGCGTGCCCATTCGAGTGATAGCGCCCTTTTTTTATGGCGGATCTGGTAGTCAGGAAGCCTTTGAGCTCTCCTTCGTCTATAAGTAATGCGTCCTGGGCGCGCGTCCCTTCGTCGTCGAACTGATAAGCGCCGATGCATCTCTGCCCATCGAACTCCTTTATCAGGGGATTGTCATGCACGCGTATCGGGAGATTGAAGATACGCTTGCCTTCCTGATCCTTAAAGGTTTGTCCTTCACCTGCAGAGAGTAGCCGCGAACCTTCCAGGCGATGCCCAACAGCTTCGTGGAAGAGGAGACCTGCTGGTCCGGGATACAACAATACGGGCCCCGAAAACGCATGGATTTTCTTAGCTCTCGAGAGCCGCATCAGTTGCTGATATTTTTGAAGAGCGAGTTTTTTGAAGGTTGCTAGGTCAGGGAGTTCACCTTCTGCGCCACAGTTTATGATGAGCTCCTGTTCCAGGCGTGATCCTTCGCGTGTGCGCTTGTGGAGATTGGCTATCAGCGAGAAGACCTGAGAGTTTTGAACGATAGTGCTTCCCTCGGTGTTAACGAAGATGCGGGTCTCTTGGGATACGTCGAACTCGACCCAGCTACCCGACAAGCGCGGGAGCTCCGACAACCATAGAGACGCCCGCTTGCAGAATTTACTCCACTTTTCGTGGTCTACATGGTCCAGCCGAGAGTGAACTTTATGAATTGCGCGTCTACCTCTGGTGAAGGAGCGCAGACCGTTGTTGGGGTCCGGGGTTGAGAGTCGGCTCGCTTCTTTCTGGTTGTAATCCGCTAGCGCCTCGCGGAACTTGCTTTCGAGGAGTTTCCAAAGAGTGATGCGTAAGCCATCGTAATCTTTGTCATCTATTGGAACAGAGCAGTGTGAGTTCGACTCCAGGTCCTCATCGTGCTCTCGCAGGCCACCTTCAACGATCTGATCGTAGTCGTACGACCCGACGCGCAGGTCGCAGTACACGTTTCGCGATCGGTCATGCTGGGACCGACACGTCGATCCGCTACTGGCCCAGGTGTTGAACCAATGGACATCCTTCAACAAAAATGAACAGTAGTAGGGTTTCGGAAATCCGGGGACGACCATCTTGAGCGCACGGCGAGCATCCTTCTTCAGAATGGGGATGAGACTCTCTACCGTTGATCGACTCAGCATACTTTTAGATTAGGGTACCTGTGACGAATTCTCAAATGCTCTAATAAGACCCAAAAACCAGTCGATTCAATATCTTACATACTAAGAACTTGGCTCCCAGGGGTTAAAAAAATCAGCTTTTTTTGGCACCAATGTTTGGCTGTAGAGTCGGAATTTGGGGTAACTGGAGGTTAGCTATCCACAGGTTTTCCACAGGTCTGACCACTTACGATGTAAGGGTCTGAAAGGTAGAGAGAGTGGCCCGCTGTTCTATATACCCAACACGCGTTCTGTTTGAAGGGCGCTCTAGTCGTGGACTAGGCCGTACTCTTTCAACTTGTACAGAAGCGCTCGATGGCTGAGCTCGAGTATGCGTGCTGCATGAGTGCGGTTGCCGTTGGTCTTGGCGAGAGCTCGCTTGATGAGTCCGATCTCCAGCTCGCGAGTGCGCTGCTTGATTGAGAGGTTGCTGTCGCTGTCGTCAGCGTCCTTTGAGCTCGCGCCTCGGTTGTGCTTTGGAGCATGCAAAATATATTCGGGAAGGGCTTCTCGCTCTATCTCGTCGGTCTGAGATAGTACCAGCGCACGCTCCATGCAGTTCTCGAGCTCGCGCGCGTTCCCTCGCCAGGTCTGAGCGAGCAGGAGCTTCAAGATCTCTGGTGAGACCTTCTTCGGAGGGATTCCGAGTCGCTTCGCATGCTTGCCGAGAAAATGCTCTACGAGGATGGGGATGTCCTCAGGGCGTTCTCTCAACGGTGGAAGATGTAGCGATACTACGTTGAGCCGATAAAGAAGATCCTCACGAAATCTACCGAGCTGAGCATCCTGCTCGAGGTTTCGAAGGGTCGCAGAGATGACTCGAACGTCGATCGGGATGAGGTGCTCGTCACCTACACGCCGAATCGTCTGCTCCTGCAGCGCGCGCAGTAATTTTACCTGAAGATGAAGTGGGAGCTCTCCGATCTCGTCGAGAAATAGGGTGCCACCGCTCGCTTCTTCGAAGAGGCCCTTCTTGTCTCGAGAGGCGTCTGTGAAAGCACCTTTTTTGTGGCCGAAAAGCTCTGATTCCATCAAGTTTTCCGGAATCGCCCCGCAGTTAATAGCGACGAAAGGCTTACCTCTCCGAGGGGAGTTCTCGTGTATCGCACGTGCCAGGAGCTCCTTTCCAGTGCCGGATTCGCCCGTGATCATCACAGTAGTCGCGAACTGTGAGAGTCGTTTGACGGTATCGAATATGGCTTTGAACGCATCGCTCCGCGCGATGATCTTGTTGAAGGAGTAGCGCTCTGAGATCGTTTCTTTCAGCGTAGAATTTTCGCGTTTTAGCCGCTCGAACTCCTCAAAGCGGCTCAGTTTAAAGATGAGCTCGTCGGCGAGGATCGGCTTTGCGATGTAGTCGTAGGCTCCGAGCTGTGCGGCCTCGGTCGCTATCCTCGCATCGCCGTATGCTGTCATGAGAATTATCGGGATACGCCGACCTATGCCTCTGAGTAGATCGAGCCCAGACAGCCCGGGAAGTTTGAGGTCACTCAAGATAAGGTCGTACGGATTGGTGTTCACCAGGCGCAGTGCATCTTCGGCTGAGGCTGCCGTTGCTGTTACGTAGCCAGCGGTGTCCAGGACAGCATGTAGCGATCGTCGCACCTCGTTGTCATCGTCGACGATGAGTACGTTAAATGGTGTATCGTGTGGTGATCCGGTAACGCTCATCTCTGCGTGTTAATCCACCAACCAAGGGGAAGATCCAAGTTCCCCGAGATTTTCCCCAGAACCAATGGCCCATCGAAAAGGAAGAACAGGAATCCGGCTACCAAGTAAGGTCCGAATGGAAGGGGTTGAGAGAGACCCATTTTCCGACCGATGACCTGAATGATCCCGAAGATCGATCCCACGAGTGAGCCCGCGAAGATGGTGAGCCAGGATGCTTCCCAACCGAAGAGAACTCCGACCATGGCAAGCAGCTTTACGTCACCGAGGCCCAAGCCATCACGTTTGCGAACCTTGAGATAGAACCACCAGATCGCCAAGAGAATACCGGGTCCAGCGAGGAGCCCCATAAATGACTCAAAGGCGGATGCGGCAAAGGGTCTGGTCAAGATCGGTGAGCCACTCGGAGAGAGGAATTCGTTTGCCAGAACGAGGAGAACACCGATGATCGTACCTGGATACGTAATTACGTTCGGAATAATCATGTAATCGATGTCGATGAACGTTATGACGACGAGTGCGCAGACGAAAGCAAACGCCACGAAGGCTGAGAAGGTCAAACCGAACTTCCAGTAGCACAGTGTGCACAGAGATGCGGTTGCAATTTCAATGAAAAAATATCTGAAAGGGATGCGAGCTTTGCAGTAGGCGCATCGTCCGCGTAAGAGGATCCACGATACGAGCGGGATGTTCTGCCACCAGGCGAGCTGATGTTCGCAACTAGGACACATGGAGCGAGCAGGCGAGGCGATGCTCAGAGGTTGTTCGAGCACCTTGATACCCTCCCGTTCGGGAGTGTACTTGCCCATCGGAATTCTGTAGGCGCACACACTGAGGAAGCTGCCTATGATCGCTCCGAAGACGAAGCAAAAGATCGATATGGTTGTGACCGTCGCCATGGATTCTCTCCCCTGAATCTTTGATTCCGCAAAGAGGTAATACGGTCTAACATTTTTGCATAGTGTGGTTTTGCTATGTGGCTAGTGTCCAAGGAAGAGGGACGTGGGTCGCTGGGCGCTTGTTCTGAACCCCTGTCTCAAAACTTATACAGTTCCGAAGAGCACCTGGCCCGTCTCGGCGTCCCTCTCCAGTATGACCGTAACTGTGAAGTCGTTCTCGAATCGTACGACGACGTTGAACGCATCGGTGCCCTCATCTTTCTTTCGGCTTGCAGATACAGCGGTAACACCACTCAATTCACCCGAATCGGGTAGGGAGAGCTCTGTCTGTCTGGCCTCTCGGGCTGTCTCGATCACCTCGCAAAGCAGATACGACTGCGCCCACAACGATTCGAGCTCTTCACGGTCGACAGCCATGAACCGCCCGACCTCCTCAGCAAACGCCTCTCGCGAGTACAGCGGATATCCTTGCTCCATGACTCCGTCGGTCCCCTGAAAAAGCATCGCCACCGGACCGTACTCTAATCGCGCCACAATCCCGCCGACCTTGTACACCCAATTCCCTGCGGCATCCTTGGCGGCAAACACCACGGATCGCTCCTCGCTGCCTCGATGTGCGCTCCCCAACCACTCCAGCTGCACGCCGTTTTTCCAGGCATCGTTGGTCTCAACGCTCGCTACGGGAAGAGAAAGAAAGTTCCTCCACCACCCGCGCAGATAATTCGACGCCAGGCGCGGCGGCCGAGAGTCTCCTGCCGAGTTCAGGTATAGATCGCTGCTGTAGTCGGCCAACAAGGCGCTCGAAAACAACCTTCGATGCTCTGGGCCAAGGAGTGGCTGCAGGTCGAGACCCACACCACCTCCGTGAATCCCAACTGATCGCATACGCAAAAATTCGGTGCAGAGCTCGCCTCGATCGAGATGCGGGGTGCTGATCGTTAGGGACCCGTCGCCGAGCAGTTCACATACGGCTACTCCGTGGAGATCTCCCGCACGCACCGCAAATGCGTATTGTCCAGCGCGAGCCCCGATCCCCCTGTGCACCTCAAGATGATCTGGCCCCAACCAACCACCCTCGGCCAAAACCTCCCGTGCACTAGGCGGCCAGTAGTTCGATACACAATCCCAGATGTACTGCATGAGCGGACTTACTACGTAGCCTGAGGGCAATCCAAGTGAAGGGTCGTCAATCATTCGCCGCCAATCTCGCTCTATTACGGCAGACTCCTGCTCCAAACAGCGAAGGGTGAAGCAATTCTCGACCTTGAGTTTGTTTGAGCCACTGTCTTTCAGCATAACAAACGGTATCGGTTCAGGCCTCACACTCGCTCGCATCCGTGGGAAATCGAGTACGATTCCCCGGCCGCGCTCATCTGAGAGGTACCCGAACAAGACATGCGCCTCGCCACTCTTTAGTTTAATGACGGATTGCGAAAGCTGTTGCAGCGAAGCGTCTGGAGACAACCCCGAGTGCTCTCGACAAGCGTTCGCGCACCTTATCAACTTTTCCGAAGCGTACTCGAAGATCCGCCGGTCGTTCGCTGTGAGCGGACCGATGTTGAACGGGGCGTCACCTTTGTTGAGATCGGTCCTGACGAAACCGCTCCGTTCATGGTGCCATCCGAGAAAGGCTCGATGGAGAGCTTGCAGGTCTGTGGAAATTGCAGGCGGCGTCAGCAGCGTGCCGAGATCGTCATCGTGCGCTCTTGGCTTGAAGTTCGGACCGCGATCGTCGTTGCTGAAATCGGTAGCCATGAAAGTTATGAAGCGAGCCTTGAATCAGGGCCATTTATAGCCGCTCATGATATTTTACGCATGCCTGTTCGACAGGTATCTGAACCCGATTTACTAATGCAGAGGTGACTTTATTAGTGCGAATTGGCTCTCTTGTGATGTGCGCTGCGCCAGGGAGAGGGGCTAAAGGCGATGTCAAAAGAGATTCAACTCCTTCATTCGCCGAAGATGTCTTGGCCAGGACTCGACGGGAAAGAGGTCGATCGCCTTGAATGCTTCGTGGACTCCCTCTTGACGTACAGTCTTGAGCGAGCCCAGAATCTGAAAGCACTCCGTGCGCCACGAGTAAAACCGTTTCGCTGCCTGGTCGAGTACGCGACGGTGCTCTGCAAAAGAGAGGCCTGGTAACACTTGAGGGAACGATCCGAGCCAGTAATCACGCCACATGCGCGGATAGTCGTACTGAGCGTTTCGACCCCTATCGTTCAAGGTAGATTGGCGCTCCGAGGTCCAATCAGCGGAGAGACCATACGACAGAATCTCAGCTCTGCATTCGAACATGAAGAAGTTCGAACAGTGCGCCACGACGCTGTTTACTGGTTGTGGGGTTTCGAGGAAATCTCGTGGGCTTATCAAGCAATCGCGGATCCTCTGGGAAGCATGTTCTCGCTCGTGAATCAAATCGGTTCGAAAATCCGTTTGATAAGAGAGCCCCCACGCTATTTCGGGCCATGCCGGTAGGGCCAATACGAGGGTGGGGTCACCACCGATAGCAACGCTCGCGAGAAACCCTCCAGATGCAGGACATCCAACCCCCATGATTCGCTCTTCTACCGCTCTCCACGCTTCTTCGGTTCTACACGCAGCGACGAGGGTCGGGCCAGTCGGGATAATAGAGATGTCTGGCACAACTCGCTTGTGCATCAGGTCGGCCGCTATCCGGTTAGGGCCTAATCTTTGATAAAGCTCACGAACACAGCGGCTCTCTCGTTCGTAGTACAAGAGCAGGTCGTCAACGGCCTGAGCCAGGCCTGTTGGGAGTGTGCACGAGATGTACGTGGCGTTGTGCGGTCGCGCAAGGGTCTCAGAACGGCACAGTTCGATGTCGATCGCGTTGATGCGTCGTCCTAGCTCGAATGCTTCGGCATAGAGGGCTCGGTGTCTCTGGTCTCTGTCGAGGTCTCTCTCTCGTGCTGACTCCAGGACACCCCGGAAGTGTTTGTGGAGGCTCTCTCGGATGCGCCCATTTATCGCGGCGAGCTCCTGATGTTTATAATCCCATTCTTGCGAGTGTGAGGCACAGTCGGTTTGATCGACCGTCGTCGGGCGGAGAGTTTTCAACGATAGTGGTGCGTCGCTGTGCATCCTCTGTTCGAGCGGGGTAGGGGTCGCGTTCGCAAAGAATTTGGGGAGTAGGTGACTTCGAGGAAACGCCTTTATTGAATCCGACTTTTTCTGGACCCAAGCTCGTACCTCTTCAACGGTAATCTGAAACTCCCCGATCTGCGGAATTCGTGAGACGATCTCGCTGGTATAATCGCCATACAATTGAAACGCCGTGCGAGATGCGTATCCCCTCTCACACGGAATGCCCTCGTATCCGTCGGTACCGGGAGGATACACGTAGTTGAGGATATTGAGGGCCAGCTCCTGCGCACTCGATCCTCGATAGCCCCAAGAGAACCCCTCCGCTGAGTGGTTCGTTACTGATCGTGGGACATCGGTGATGCGCTCCTCGCCCCAGCTACGCGTGGAGGTCTCGACCCGAAAATTGAAGACGTGCGGGTCCCCCTCCTTAGGGGGCGGCGGTGCTACGAAGGAGCGTGGAGGCTCAGCCTGGAAACGCGGAGTCCTGGGTATGAAAGTTGGTTCTTTATGCATCTCGGTGGGTTATGGCGAGCCGAGCTTTACCTGTCGCCCAGCGGATATACATGTGAACGAAGCACGTGGGCCCTCCCTGATTGGGTAAGGATAAGAAAATCAATTAATTTTCGAGTTGCATCAGCGAACTAGGCAATCAGAGGCGGTCTTGATAGTCGGACCGCACCATTTTAGAAGAGTTAAAGAAGGGGCGGAAGAGCCAGGGCTGGCAGTTTAGGTGGCTCATAGTGTGCGGCCGAGGATTTCCTGCTAACCGTCGCAGCTAGATGCGCCCCGGAGCGGCTACGGCGCGGCGCTGGTACGGGGTTACCTCCATCAGCCGTGCGGAGTTAGGGGTAATGAGGGATAAATCAAAGCCCATCAAAAGTAGCCCGTACCAAAAAGAGCGACAGCTTTTGAACCTAAGAGGATCCGACATCCTGTGAGTCTCATGGGCAGCCCCCTGGACCGCGGAGGCTCCGCTCCGCTTGCTGTCAGCGTCGTGACCTAAGTATTTCACTTAGAGTAGCTACTCAGCTAATTTAATTTTGTTCCCGCGCTCCCCGAGAGAAAGAGCCGGGGCCAGTCACCGATACTGCCTTTGGCTTTTCGCGTGTGTACGCCCGGTCTTCGACAAGTGCTGCCTTGATGCGGTCTGCTAGCGCTTTCTTGTTGTGCATCTCGAGCGGCAGTGTACCCTCGCCGTCATCGTCTTCGTACTGGTCGTCTTCTTCTTTCTCAGCTTCGATATCGGCTCGTAGTGCGGCTTTGATCTCGTGCTCAGGCTCGGCAAGCTCTTGCTTCAGAGTAGCAGGGGTCTTAAACGACCTCCTCCCAGCAGAGGCTCCAATCTTAGTACCATCGATGCAGACCTGCCGTAAGTCGATGAGGTTTTCCCGGATGCTAACTTCAATTGTCTGCGTGAGGATGCCAGCAGGATCTTCTGCGTCGTTCTTTCTAAGGTCGTTGATTGTCCGAAAGTCGGGGCGCTCACTGCGAGCTAAGAACATAAATCGAAGGTTCTCCCCACACGCTCGGCGCAACTCTCGACCGGTTCGTATTTCGTGCATCTTTCCGTACAGAATTACTTTTACTAATAGTTTGGGACTGTACGCAGGACGACCGAGGCGGGAAAACGTATCCTCAATACGGCGCAGGTCGAGCGCGTCAACAAACCCGTCAACGTAGCGAACAAGATCCCCGGCTCATACGTAATCGTAATTGTTCGGAGGCAGTAGTGATAGTCGCCCTTTGTTGTCCCCAGTGCGAAATGCCTTCATGCCTCTCTCCTTACCGAATAAGCATCGCTCTGTATCTAACCTGTCAGCCGTTTAATCAGGACTTTTCGGTCAGGCTCCTGAGAAAAATAGCTAGGAAAATAGCTGGAAAAAATAGCTCGGGATCTCTAGTGACGGCACATCGGCAGCCGTTAACGAAATCCACGCTCCCCTTCGCGTAGCTGCCTCTTCTACAGACCGCAGGTCCTAGGCTGGATTTTTGCCAGGACGCAGCTCCAGAAGAGACACGATCAGCTAGGTAGTCTGACTGTTGTCATACGGTTATGCAGAAGCGCTGCTAACGTCTGGTGTATCTGGAACTCACATATATAGAGGATTCTATGCGCATACGTGTCTTTATATTCGCTCTCGCTGGTTTACTAGCTGTCGGTTGCGGAGACGATGATGATGACGATCTAAATGTCACTGGCGTTTGGCGAGGACCTCTCGTGCTCAGAGAGAACAGCTGTGTCGGAACTTCAGCGAGACCAACGCTGAACGCAGTGCACAACGTTTTTAGGCGCGATGAGGATGTCGCGCTCGAGGACGAGAATGGTATTCGATACATCGGGAACACTGTCGGCGGAGATGGTTTTTCAGTCGATGCAATCGGAACCCCGAACCAGCCAATAGTAAGCGGAGGCAGGTGCAACTTCACGCTTCGCATCGAGTATCACGACATCGATGATGACGATGATATTACCGCAAGCGTGGAACAGTTTCTGGAGGGAGATTGCGTGAACGCTAGCTGCACTATTCGCTATGAGGGAAATACCGTGAGGACATTCAATCGCGATGATGCGACTCCCAGGTCGGCTCGGACTCCGGGGTCGAATCGTTAGCTTACGATAGGTTGGAAGTGTTTCAGGATGGACACCGTTCTGGTGGTGCACTGCACCACCAGAACCCACGTCCCCGACAGCGCGAACGTTTCGGCTTCCTCATTCACACCTCCTATCTGTTGCCCTCTTCTGACGCACATGTTCATGAAGGATCCGTTTGATCTCGAGCACAGCTATCGGATGAGTGAATGCAGCATGCCCTGCGGGTACAACTAGCTCTGACTCTGCTCCTTCTAGATGTGAGCTACGGAATGGCACTACACCGTCAGACGCGTTGACGCCACCGCCGAGACCTCTGTCTCCTTCGATTAAATGATATGGCACGCATCGATCGACCAATGCTTTTGCCAATGCCAGCAGAGCGGGGTTGTGAGGCGATAGACCCTTCACACTTGTGAGGTCCTGCTCTGCTAACTCGGCACGCAGTTCTGGGCGTATCACGTCCCTGATGCGCGTGGGAAAATCCGCTGTGACTTCGAGTATTGCCCTGGGAAGTCCTACGAGTTTTCTGCCTATCCACCCGACCCAGTTATCTGCAATTTCACTCCCCAGGAAGGGGACGGCGATGAAAATGACCCGTTCGACGTACGGACGAACACGAAAGGTGAATACTCGATCAATCAGATCTCGAGTCTTGGGATCAAGCTCTGCTATCTTCTCCGGTGATTCCCACAGATATCGCTTGACTGGCTCACTGTCTCGTACCACCGCAGTCTTCGTCAGCAGTCCACCCATGCTGTGGGCTATGATTACCATCCCCGGCGAATCAGCACCGTTGTCATCGGCTTCGGTAAGATGCCTCTTCAGCTGATCGAGTTTTTCTCTGAAGGTCTCCGCGTTCAACAATATGGGCAGATTGGTGGGATAGAGATAGCTCCAGATCTGATAATGTTCACGAATTATCGGATCTCCCATCAGATCGTTCTGCAGATTGACCCACGTTATCGGGCTGGAGAAAAGACCATGCACAAAGACGAGCGGAATTCTGCGGCTACGGTAAGGCTCAATCGTGAAAAACCCTGTTTTCTCGAGTAGCTCTTCGCCACCGCTAAACGTTTTCAGGAGACCTGAATAGGAGGTGAGTCCGGTTTTCTCAATCAAACTGGCAAAGGGCGCTGAGAAGTTAGCAGCTAATGGAAAGGTTCTTCCGCCCATCACCTTTACTGTGTCTGTAGTAAAGGCATTGTGGAGTGAAACGACGGCGGTACTCGAAGGCTGCTGGAAGTCGACTACGGCAGTCAAAGGAAGGCACGTACCGACCCTAGGCAGGTAGTTGTCTGTTGGGCTCTCGGGATCTCGCTCTCGGCATGCACTAAGTGGCACCCCGAGACCGTATCGTAAGAGACGATTCGAGAGCCCCTCGAACGAAACCAGTCCGGCCGGCACAATAGTGGAGTAGCGCCGCGGGTCTTCGTCTATTGCTCCCTCCGCCATGACCACCTTGAAGTCGCTCGACTGTGTCAGCTTCTCTCCATTCCAGTTTACTTTTTGAAGGGCCGACAAAACGTCAATCACGGCGCTCATGTAGAAAAGCTTGAAGTCATCACAAATGAAGCTCACCGACGCTGCACAGGCAGGACTCGTAAGTCCCTCTAGTGCGAAGCGCGCAGCCTGCAGATGTGCCCCCAGAGAGGGCTGTTTGGTCCGCACTAATCGTGCGGCGTGGTTTAATGCGAGCTCACTTCGCGCATACAGCGTCACTTCTCGTGGCTTGTCTTCGAAAAGTGGCAATCGCGGATAGCACCCATCCGAACAAGGATCATCTGCAAGCCCAGCCATGCGAAGCTCTTGACGAGTCGTCTCACTAAGGTGCGATGTGGTTACGAAATTCGAACGTGCTCCTGCCGCTGCCGACGATGCGGCGATACGGCTCGTACGAACCACAGGAGAACAGCCTGCGAGCAACACAACGATGATGGCAACGAGACGAAAACCCATGTGAGCGTACGCTTGTCTCTTCGGTGTAGTCACATACTCTCGGCTGTTCGTATCGGGGTTGGGACGGCAACGGACGAGACTATCAACTTGGGAGGAGCGTCTAGTAAGACGATCGTCATAGTCTATTATAGCGCTTCATCGCATGGGACGAAGCTACAGCAGTTCCTTGCTATTCTTCTCAGGAGCAGCGCGAACGAAATCAAATCAAGTAGCTAGCGTATATGAGCACGTTCCTATATGAACGCGTTCACTGAGAGAGATGGCATGAGAACCTGCCTGCTCCCTCTCTCGAACAAATGAAGCTTCAATCTGCCCCGCGCTGAACTACCGTCCCGCGCGCTCACTGAGAAAAATAGTTAGGTCATAGGCCCCGTACAAAGAGGAATTCAGATGGGCCAGCCGGCGGAGACCTTCACTAGGTACTGGTATCCTTCGTAGTCGTTGCTTTTTTTCGCGAAATTTCACATCATTAACATATGATTTACAAGCGATGTCTTAACATACTGGAACTATTGCGTAAAAAATCGCTTCTTCTGTTGGGTCCTAGGCAGGTGGGGAAAAGCACCCTTGTCCGGGGGCATCTGCCAGGATCCGCCATGCTGTACAACCTAGCTGAGGCTGATACGTACCGGGAGCTGAGTGCCGCTCCAGAGTTAGTTCGTCAGCGACTAAAGGACCACACCACTCACCTGTTTATTGATGAGGCACAACGACTGCCAGAGCTCTTCGACGAGGTGCAGTCGATCCTTGACCGCAATCCATCCCTGCGGGTTGTGTTGACCGGTAGCAGTGCTCGAAAGCTGCGCAGGAGCGGAATGAATCTACTGCCGGGGCGGATCTGGCGGCGCGATCTTTTTCCTCTCGTCTTTCCTGAGACTGGACCCGGGAGAATTGCTGACAGATTGGTGCGCGGCTCTCTTCCTGCGATGCTTGATTCAACACTCTTTAAGGATGAGCTTCGCAACTACGTTGGCTTGTACCTTGATGAAGAGATTCGAGCAGAGGGGCTTGTCAGAGGGGTCGGAAATTTCAGCCGCTTCCTCCCCGTTGCTGCTCTATCAAATGGGCAACAGATCCACTTCACCGAAATCGCAAGCGATACCGGAATCAAAGTTAACACAGTCAGGTCGTACTTTGAGATTCTTGAAGATACTTTAATCGGCTCTCTTCTTCCGACATTTCGCAACACTCCGAGCCGCAAAGCCGTTGCAACACCGAAATTCTATTTCTTTGATCACGGTATTGTTAATGCACTGCGTCAGCGGTTTGAAATCGGCATTGAAGGAGAAACCTATGGGGGAGCGCTCGAACATCTAATCTTTCTCGAGTTGCGAGCGTTTCTATCTTATATGCAAGACTCTAGGCCTCTTACCTATTGGCGGACGCATTCTCAACACGAGGTAGACTTTCTATTGGGTGATGAAGTGGCGATTGAGGTTAAGAGCTCAAGTCGCGTCACTGAGCGTGATGAAAGGGGGTTGCGAGCGTTGCAAGAGGACGTATCGCTAAGGCGAAAAGTCATCGTCTGCAATGAGCGCATTGAGCGTCGCACCGACTCGAACGTCGAGATTATGCCCGTTGAGATCTTTCTCTCCTACCTATGGGGTGGCGAGATTTAACAAGCTGCGGAAGCGAGGAAAAGCGCGGGGACGGCGGAAACTCTGAATATCGCGTGTGGGTGTTTGAAGTTCCAGCTGCTGAGGGGGTATTTCCCTACTCAGCGACGGCAGTTTTCTTGGAACCACGGGGCTTCTTGGTGCCGGTTCCGCTTGCAGCTTCCTTTTTAGCAGCCTTTTTCGGAGCCGCCTTCGTCTTCGTTGCGCCCCTACCTCCGCGCCTCCCCTTAGTGGGAGCCTTGGCTGCGCGAGCCGCGAGCAGTGCTACTGCTTCCTCCATGGTGAGGGCTTCCGGATCTCCGCCCTGAGGGAGCGATGCGTTGATCTCACCATCAGTGACGTAGGGTCCGTATCGACCACTCTTGATGGAGATCGCTTTGCCTGACTCAGGGTGCTTCCCAACTTCCTTCAAGGTCTTTGGCTGATTCGAAGCTCTGCCACGAGTGCGTGGTTGCTTGAGGAGATCAATAGCTCGCTCCATCGTTATGGAATACGGTGGCTCGTCCGCTGGGATCGTTCTGGTCTCGGAGCCGCACTTGACGTACGGTCCGAAGCGGCCGTTGGCTACGATGATGTCCTCGTCGTTCTCTGGATTCTTCCCCAGAGTCTTCGGGAGTGAGAGGAGCTGAAGCGCGACATCAAGGGTAACCGATTCCGGTAACATGCCTGGGAGTAGCGACGCCATCTTTGGCTTCTCGCCACCTTCCACCATATCGCCACGTTGAACGTACGGACCGAAGCGACCCTTCTTGAGATAGACAGGCTCGTTGGTCTCTGGATCCGGTCCGAGCGATTCGGGTCCTTTCGCCGCTTCAATCAGGAGCTGCTCCGCTTTCTCGGTAGTCAGTTCGTCGAATGCAATCGTATCTGGGATGCTCGCGCGTGCTTCTCCGTTGGAGAGGAAGGGGCCGTACCTACCGATACGCACCTCGACATCGCGGTTTTGCGAATCCTTGCCGAGCCGGATTCCGCACACCTCACGGGGGTCGATCGTCTCTTCGCCCTGTGTAACGAGCGATTTCAAGCCCGGCGATGATCCGTGATCGCCGAAGTAGAACGTACGAAGCTTCTCTAGGTTGTCCTTTTCCCCGCGCGAGATCGCATCGAGATCGTCTTCGAGGTTCGCAGTGAATTCGTAATCGACGAGATTTGAGAAGTAGTTCTCGAGTAATCCGGTAACTCCAATAGCAAGGAAGCTCGGTACGAGGGCCGAGCCCTTCTTGAACGCATAGTCGCGAGACAATACGACGTCTACGATCGTTGCCCATGTACTGGGTCGTCCGATACCGAGCTTTTCGAGCTCCTTGATCAGACTACCTTCAGTGTAGCGCGCAGGAGGTTGTGTCGTGTGCTTGAGCGCGTCGTAGCCTTTCGATGTAACGGTGTCGCCTTGTTTGAGCGGAGGAAGGTTTCGCTCCTGCTCTGCGAGGTCTCCCTCTGGATCGTCAGACCCTTCGACGTACGCACGCAGGAATCCTGCAAACGAGATCGTCTTTCCCGAAGCGCGGAAGGTTGCATCTTCAACGGCGATAGAAACTGACACACGAGTTCCTTCGGCATCGCGCATCTGCGAAGCGAGCGTGCGTTTCCAGATCAGTTCGTACAAGCGGACGGCTTCGAGCCCGAGCTTGTCTTTCACGACGTTGGGAGAAGTGATCTCGGCGCCTGCTGGTCGAATCGCTTCGTGCGCTTCTTGAGCGTTCTTGACCTTAGTCTTGTATATGCGCGGCTCGTTGTGCAGGAATTCCTTACCGAACTCACGCACGATGTGCGACCGAGCTGCCGCTATCGCCTCTTCAGAGAGGGTGGTGGAGTCGGTACGCATGTAGGTGATGAATCCGTTTTCGTACAGGGTCTGAGCAACCGCCATCGTGCGCTTGGCTCCGAAGCCGAGTTTGCGATTGGCCTCCTGCTGAAGGGTGCTCGTGGTGAACGGAGGATACGGCTTTTGGGTGAAGGGCTTACTCTCGACCTCCTTGATCCGTGGAGTTGCTCGCGCGAGCGTTTCGGCTAGCTTTTGAGCTGCTGTACCATCGAGGAGAACGACATCATCCTTCTTTGTGAGCAGGCCTGTGGCGGGATCGAAATCTTTACCGCCTGCTACTCGCTTGGTTCCCAGATGGGTAAGTTGCGCTTCGAACGGTATGGAGGGATCTGACGCCGCCTCGAAGATCGCTTTGAGATCCCAGTAGTCAGCGCATCTGAAGCGGGCGCGCTCGCGTTCCCTTTCGACCAGGAGTCGCATGGCGACGCTCTGTACCCGTCCGGCGCTTAGACGTGGCACCATCTTCTTCCACAGTAGTGGACTCACCGAGTAGCCGTAGAGGCGGTCGATGATCCGTCTTGTCTCTTGAGCTTTGACCAGGTTCTCGTCGATCTGCCGCGCATGTTGAAGGCTCTCTTCGATCGCCTTCTTGGTGATCTCGTGGAATACGAGTCGTTTGACCGGAACCGTGGGCTTTAGTTCGTCGAGCAGGTGCCAGCTGATCGACTCCCCCTCTCGATCTTCGTCGGTTGCGAGGTAGACTTCAGAGGCGTTCTCAACCGCTTTCTTGAGCTCCTTGACCCGCTTCTCTTTGTCACTGGGGATAATATAGAGCGCCTTGAAGTCCTCATCGACGTTGACGCCGAGGCGCGACCACTTCTGTTTCTTGACTGCGGCAGGGATCTCAGCTGCGTTATTCGGAAGGTCGCGGACGTGGCCATAGGAGGCTAACACCACGAAATCCTTACTCAAGAACTTCTCGATGGTGCGAGCCTTCGTGGGCGATTCTACTATGACAAGGCGCTTGGACATCTTAAATAGGAAGCATGATTACAAAGGTTTCGGCGTGGAATGCAACCCTTTTGACTACATATCTCGTCAAAGAGTTGCGGCTAACGCCGTTTGAGCTGTTCGTTTCAGAAGGGATTACGTTTGATCGGTATCCCGTTCCACAGCCCTATCCTTTGTATTTTACGGCGCAACCGTAGGGATCAGTGGCGGATGTCTCGACCTTTTTTCCAGCCTTGAGTGCCGCCAGCGCTTCCGTGACGTAGTTTGTTGCACGAGATACATCGTCGGAATTGGTGGAGGGGATGCTGTCGATGGCTCCGGCGTAGGCTAATGTTCCGTTTGCATCAACGACGAAGAGGTGCGGCGTCGTGCGTGCCCCGTACGCTTTACCAACCGCTCCCTCTGGGTCGAGGAGCAGGGCTGTGCTGGCCAAGCCGAGCTTGGTTTGGGCCTCTCGAGCGTCGGATGCGGATATGTGACCCTGCCGTCCTTCAGCGGAGGAGTTGATTGTAAGCCAAACGTCCCCTGACTCGACGACCTGTTTCTGAAACGCTGCCATGTCGCCGTTTCTGTAGAATTTTTTCACAAAGGGACAGTCGGGGTTGAACCACTCGAGGACCACATTCTTACCTTTGTATTGCGACAGCGAGTGCGGGTTTCCATGCGCGTCTTTGATGGTGAATTCCGGCGCGGGCGCTCCGACTACCGTGGTATCTGCGTAGGCTAGTTGAGAAAAGCAGAGGAAAAGAGCGCTAGTTATCGTGAGAAGAGAGTTCTTTAGTTTCATATATGCTCCTAGTCGTTCGGAGGGTTATGGATGATATAGCGGTACTCTTTCAAAAGTACCAGTGTGTCGCTTCTGATATCGATCATGAGAGTGCGGGCTGGGCTGACGCGCGAATCAGCAGCCTTGATCGTTTGCATCCACGGACGGCGGGGACGCCGTCCCTCTTATGCGCAACGACTCTATCCAGGAGGGACGGCGTCCCCGCCGTCCGTAACCATGCCGGCACCGTGTTGCGCTATTTTTTCTTAAGAAGACAGCTTCTTTAATTCCTCGATTACCATCGCAGGGGTCATGATATTGGGAAAAATTAGGGGCTGCTCACGGGAGCCTCGGCTGTACAGCACATTGAGAGGTACCCCGTTGCGACCGAAGCCCTGCAGGGCTTTAGTGATAGCCGGATTCTTTGAGGTCCAATCCGCGCGTATCAAGATCACACCCTTCTCTTTGACGAGGTCGCGCACCTCTTGGGAGCCAAAGACGAGCCGCTCGTTCACCTGACACGTGATACACCACTCCGCGGTGAAATCGAGGTACACGCTTTTTCCTTGGGCGAGGTGTGCTTCCAAGCGGCTGGGCGAAAAGCTCTCCCAATTCAAACCGAAGGAGTCCGTTTCGATGTGCGGTGAGTCCGTAAGATCGCAGGAGCGCTCAACGCTTCGATTGATCTCTTGATTGGTCGGAAGCGCGATGTACACCGCCCCAATCACGGAGAGCGCAGCACAGATCTGGTACAGTCGTGCGCTGACGTTTCTCTCGCTGCGGGTCGAACGTCCGAACAACCACAGACCGAAGCCGAGTAGAAGACCTCCCCACAGGACGTCCATCAAAACAGAGAGGCCAGAAGGCTCCATTCCCATCTGTCGAGCAAAAACTCGCAGGAGCCATATCGCGGTCGCGAAGAGTGGAAACGCCATCAGGTGTTTGAAGCTCTCCATCCACACTCCGGGTCGGGGGAGAAGCTTAAGCAGTCGGGGATTCCAAGAGAGGAGGAGGTAGGGCGTGCTCATTCCGAGAGCGATTGCGGTGAATATCAAAAAGCCGGCTGCGATCGGCAGCGTCAGTGTGGCAGCAAGGGCAGAGCTCATGAACGGCGCAGTACACGGAGTGGCCACAGCCGTGGCGAGTACTCCGTTCAGAAACGATCCGGCGAACGAGGTCGGTAATCGCGAGCTGCCTGCGATGCGTTGGAGCGCCTGTCCCATGGCGATGTCGCTGAGAAAGAGCACTCCGAGGGTGAAGAATACGAATATCATCGCGACGACGAACACGGGTGACTGGAGTTGAAATCCCCACCCCAATTGCTCACCACCGGCGCGCAGCGCGAACAGTAGTCCAGCGAGTACCCAGAATGAGATGAGTACTCCGATCGAGAAAAGCACTCCGTGAATGCGAACCTTTGAGCTGTCTTCACCGCTCTGTTGTACGAATCCGAGTATCTTTATAGAGAGCACTGGGAACACACACGGCATGAGGTTGAGGATCAGTCCACCGATGAAAGCGAAAACGAGAGCGATACCCAGTCCTGGCGTATTCGGCGGCGCTGGAATAGACGCGGTCGTAAGGGGAGCCTCTGCCTCTGCAGGAGTATTGAGTGGATTGTTGTCGATCGAGACTGCTTTGGGCTCTCCTGATTCCGACCATCCTTCAGGAGAGACGAGCACGCCGCGTATCCGCTCGACAGCCGACTTTCGATTCGGATCTCGTGCGAGGGTGATTTTGAGAGCCCCACCTTCCTTGCTTATCTGTTGAGGGGCGCTGTTGAGGATGATCTGCTTGTCTTCGGGGAAGAATGACGCCGTTGAAGGAAGAAATCTCTCACCAAGAGGGATGAGTGCGACAACGATGTGCTTGTCCTGCTCTTCTACTGCGATTGAGACCTTCTCTAGAGGACGGGGTACTCGTTTGAAGGTGCTTTCGAAGAGGGGCCTCTCGCTCGAGGGGGCTCCCGGAGTTGATGTGACCGGTAGTGAGAGTTTGAGGCTCGCTTCCCCAGGGAGGCATTCGTCTTTGCATACGAGCCACTCTGTCGAAAGCTCTATCGAGGCTTTACCGGATACTGGAAGTGCAGAGCTGATTGTAACAGGGAAGGGGATAAGCACTTCGCTGTATCCGTAGTTAGCGAGGGGGCCGACAGCTATGCGCTCTGGATAGGGCCACAGGGGCTCTGCAACTTTAAGTCCTTCCGTAGCGCGCCATCCGAAACGCGGACCAAGGCCAGAATCTCCTGCGTTCTTCCAATAGATGTGCCAGTCGGGGTCCGGTATGAAGTGCACTCCTAAAGTAATCGTCGAGCCCGGTGCCACTGAGTCCTGGTCGGCGACGAGTCGCACCTTCATGTGTGCACCGCTACCGACAGAGCGGTCTCCACATCCAGAGGTTAGTGTTACTACCGAAAGAGTTGAGAGGAAAACGAGGGCTAAGCGAAGCAGTAGATTCATGCTGCTCTCTTTGTAGCAGTATGCTGGAGTGAGAGAAAAGAGACGTACTAGCCTCGTCTGGCCCGCCAGAGCCTCTTTGGTAGGAGCCTAAGCAGCTAAAGAGAGATTCTTCTCCAAGACCTCTTCGACCTTGTCGCGAATGTTTAATTCGCTGGGAGTTACTTCGGAGAGGCCGCGAAGAACGTAAACTGGACTGTCTAGCCCACGCGCTGCGTTTTGAGCCTCTACGTAGCGTTGATACGCTGGAAGTTCGCCAGCGATATTAGTGGAGACTTCCCTGATAGCTGCGAGGCGAGGCGAGCTAATCGTCCACTCGCCGAAAGAGATTTCGGTTGCTGGTGAATTGGAAATGGCCACCTGACTCGAAGGAGGCTTGAGGGCGTCACTAAAAGAAGATGTGTTCGACGCTGATATTTGTTGTGCTTGCATGTGCATCACTTCAAATCGAGACTTTTCCAAGTTTCTACCACGGACCCCAGTCGTAAGGAAGTTTTTTATACCGGGTTCAGAAGCCGATAACAGCGGTGAAGTCAGATGGTTAGGTGCGCTTTGGGAGGTTGCGGTCGGCTTTGGTCGCCTTTCGTTCGTTTTGCTCAGTGATTTTGATCGGGAGTACAAAGCTGCGACAAAGGTCTGGGGCGGCGCATCTTAGCCTTATAGATCGGTTGTCGGATCTCGTTTTCTATTTATTTCAATACGTTGCGCTTGCTGTGGTGCACTCAAACCTACCTTGATGATGGAAGGTATCATTGACAATACGGAGCACTCTGAGTTCGATGCCGGGAGCGCGGGCAAGCGCGGAGCTCTGCGCGCAGAGTCGCCGGAGTATGCCACATCCTTTGAGGAGGTAGCAGGACTTTCCCCCGTCTCGCCGCTTGCTATCAATGAGACTCAGCTACGCTATTGGCAGCTAACGGGGTACTCATCAGGCGACCTTTTGCGTGTCGCTCAGAAGCTCGACTCGAAGGAGATGTTCATAATCGCCTCGTTCGATGGAAGCGGTAAGGCCGCAGCGCGTGTGTCGGGGAGAACGTGGGAGCGTCAAGAGGGGCACTATCCGACGATACTCAACGCGTGCGCGGCGCTTGCCGCTAACCCCATTCTGCAAGGTGCGAGAGGGGAGATCTTCATTTGGTTGGAAGATGGACTCTGGGATTGGCAGCAGAAGCTCACAGAGAGTGTGCCTGTTTTTGCATTTGGTCGGCACGTCCATGACACGAAAACTCTGCTCATGCCAGATCCTGCTTATCTCGAAAGCTTGGGTTATGCCGAAGAGGTCGCGGGCCTTGTTGGGATGGCTGAGCACCTTCCTTGGAGATCCCGGAAAGACACGGTGTTTTTTCGTGGTGCAGCGAGTGGCCTAGGTTTCTATGCAGGAGCTTGGCAGCAAAGTGCGCGCGGCCGACTTGTTTTAGAAGCAAAAAAAATCGCCCAGCCCGGTGTGCTAGACGCGAAAATTACTCGCTTTTCGCATCTGGACGATGCATGCAGGAGCGAGTTGTTGGGGGCTGGCGTGGTCGATGTCGAGGTGCCGCTCGACACCTTTTGCTCCTACAAATACCTGGTCGATGCCGATGGTCATTGTTGCGCCTGGAAGTCGCTCTTTTTGAAGATGGCGATGGGATCGGTGGTTCTAAAGATCGATAGCCCTTACCAACAGTGGTACCACCATCGCTTGAAGCCCTGGAAGCACTACGTTCCACTAGCTGCAGATCTCTCCAATTTCGAATCTGTCTATGCGTGGCTGCGTGAACATGAGGACTGCGCGGAAGAGATAGCGCGTAATGGTCAAAAGTTTGTGCAAGGCCTATTGTTCTCGGATGCGTTGAATGAAATGGCAGTGTACATCAAGCAGCTATTCACTTCGCAAAGAGGTTAGTGGCAGAGGAATCGATAGTAGACGCCACGATCTCGCTAAGGTTAGAAAGTCTATTTGTTTAAGATACTTGGCGTGCGGCTCTTCTCGCTGTTTCCGTAAGGTTGACCTTCCTTCGGAAAGCCTCTAGGATACCAGGCTCATTATCTCAGGTAGTACATACTATGAAGCGAACGTATCAGCCCAGTAAGAAAAGTCGGAAGACGACCCATGGCTTCCGTAAGCGGATGTCGACGAGCGGTGGTACCAAGGTAATCAAGGCCCGTAGGGCTCGTGGACGCAAGCGCCTCTCCGTTACTGCACCTCGTAAGGGTCACTATCGCTAGGCGCCTCTCCCTTGGACCGCATGCTCGCTTGCGACGAACAGCCGAGATCTCGCGCCTCAGAGATGTCGGTGGAAAGCTCTATTCGAAGCATTTTCTCGTTGTAGTAGCACCCTCTTCACAAACAGAAAGTAGGCTCGCAGTCGCCGTTACGACAAAGATCGAGAAACGCGCCACTGTCCGTAACCGCATCAAACGTAGAATTCGAGAGCTCTTTCGGCAGAATCGCCACGCCCTTACTCAGGCCCTCGATATTCTGGTGGTCGCGCGCCGGGACGTGCAATCGTGCGATTTTTCTGATTATCGTCGCCAGATCCTTGGAGCACTACGAAATCACGGGTATCTTGCGAACAAATCCGCATAGTTTCGAGGTCTCCTCTATGGTCGACTCGTCATGTTCGAAGGGGGAAGTTCGTCGCCCTGTTGCGCGGTTTCTGCACCGTGCATACAAGTTGACGCTGTCGCCCTTTATCGGCCGATCCTGTAGGTTCGACCCCACGTGCTCCGATTATGGGCTCGAGGCTGTCGAGAGACACGGGTGGTTGCGTGGGTTTTTCATGACCGTGCGGCGAATTGTAAGATGTAATCCCTGGTGTGCCGGAGGGTACGACCCCGTGCCTTGACGTGGCTCAGTGGTTTCCCTAGAAAGGTTTCCCAAATACCAGAGAGAAAGTTTCAGAAGTAGAGGTTTTGTCGCAAAGGGCAAAATCCAGACGAGGAGTCATTAGTGACGAACGATAACGACGAACAGAACAAGCGCACCCTCCGAGCAATCATACTGTGCATCGTGGTTGCCATGGTGTACACGCAAATATTCCTGGCTCCGAAAAACAAGCGAGCACCTGTCCCACAAGGTGCCACCACGGCTGCGCCTGCTGCTACCAGTGGAGTTTCGCCAGTAAAGGTCGAGCCTTCCACGGCACCGCAGATCGCTGGTGCCCAGCCTCAACCGCTCACGCATGCGACCAAAGCAGACTTCGAGGCTCAGCCGACTTCGTTCGTTGAGTCGAATGTAGCTCGCATCGCTATCAGCCACCTCGGTGCACGTGTCGTGAGCTACAAACTCAAGGAGTACAAAGTTAGTCTTGAGCAACCGGCCGACCTCGATATGGTCGACAATCCGGACGGGACGGTAATGCCTCTTGGGGTGTACGTTGGTAATGAGAGCGACGAAGGAGTTCGCTACACGCTTGTGTCTATCAACGGCGCTGCATCGGGGGGTCAGTCGGCGAACTTAAAAATCGCGGATAATTCCGAGGTCGTTCTCGAGTTCAAGGGGGTTCTTCCCGGCGGCAACGGTATAACCAAGCGCGTCAAACTCTCCGCCGATTCCTACCTCTTCACGGTAGATGTCAAGCTCGACCAGCCCGTGCCTGGCAATGCTCCTGTCTGGCTTGAGTGGGCTCACTTTTACCCGAACGATCAGGAAAACCCGCGCATGAAGCTCACGCACCTGACGTATCTTGATGGCTTCGGCAAGATTCGTCACGTTCAGCTCAGCGATATTCAACAAGGACTGCGCGATTACGGTACGAGTAGTTGGGCCTCACTGGGGGATATTTACTTCATGGCCACGTTGATCCCGACGGTCTCGGGACGTAACACGATGCTCGGACGTGACGGAGGTATGTACGTCAGTCGAGTTGCCGGGGCAGCCGATTCAGGACGATTCGAGCTCTATGTGGGCCCAAAGGATTATCGGACGTTGAAGTTCGTGGGTAATTACAGCCTTGAGCGTTCGATCGATCTCGGATGGTTTTCGTTTCTGGCGCTTCCGCTGTTGTGGCTCCTCCACTACCTCTATGTTTTCCTACAGAACTGGGGTCTCGCAATCATTGCGCTCACACTGATCGTGAAGGCAGCTCTTTTGCCACTCTCCAAGGCGAGCTTCCAATCGATGAAGAAGATGCAAGAGCTCCAGCCCGAGATCAAGGCGCTGCGCGAGCGTATCAAGGATCCAACACAGCTCAATCAGGAGACCTTGGCGCTTTATTCCCGTAAGGGCGTAAACCCAATGGGTGGGTGCTTGCCGATGCTCATCCAGATCCCGGTGTTTCTCGGTTTGTACCAAGCTCTCTTGAACTCAATCGAATTGCGACATTCGCCGTTTGCATTGTGGATTACGGATCTCTCGTCTCCCGAAAAGCTGCTCATATTCGGAGTCGGTGTTCCGATCATGGTGCTCCTCATGGCAGCCACCATGATCATTCAGCAATGGACGACACCAAACCCTTCAGCAGATCCTGCGCAGCAGAAGATGATGATGATAATGCCGTTCATCTTCGCGGGAATGTTCATCATCTTCCCGATGCCAGCGGGTCTCGTTTTGTACTGGCTCGTGAGCAACCTCATCTCGATAATTCAGCAGATGTACATGAGAAATGCCGAGAAAGGATCGGTATATTCGGCCACCGCGATAGCGAGCTGCATCATCTTCGGATTTGGCTATCTGTTGACCTTGATCTGATGGAAGGCTCGACTATCGCAGCTTTGGCCACAGCGCCGGCTCCCGCTGGCGTAGCGGTAATTCGGGTCAGTGGTCCGCGCACGAAATTGGCGCTCAAAGCGCTCTTTCGGGGTAAGAAGGATCCGCTGCGACTTCCGCGAACATTGATATTCGGAGATATCCTCGATTTCAAAACTGGCGGAGTCATAGACAGAGGGCTTGCCGTGTTCATGCCTGCTCCCTGGAGCTTTACAGGAGAGGATGTCGCGGAGTTTCAGTTCCACGGGAGCCCAGTGCTCGTGCAGCAGGTCCTGCGATCGATATACGCCTACGGCATAGCTCCAGCAGCGGCCGGTGAATTCTCGAAGCGCGCATTTCTCAACGGCAAGGTAGATCTTACGCAGGCAGAGGCGATCGCTGATGTGATCAATGCCAAGGGTGAGGAGGAGCTACGCTTCGCGGGAGAGCAGCTTAAGGGGAGGCTCAGCCAAGCGATATCCTCGGTGGGTGAGCCGTTGCGCGATGTGTTGGCCGAGCTCGAAGCGACGATCGATTTTCCAGAAGAGGATATAAAGCCCGAACAGCTCGACAGCTTGGCGGCACGAGTGGATATCGCGCTCACCAGAATACGACAGCTCCTCGGGTCGTATTCGTATGGAGCTATGGTCAAGGAGGGGGTTCGCGTGCTTCTGTGCGGAGCGCCTAATGCTGGAAAGTCGAGTTTGTTGAACGTGCTTCTCGGCAAGCGTCGCGCCATAGTTTCTGAGGTATCCGGTACTACACGTGATCTGATCGAAGAGGAGGCTACTCTCGCGGGATACAAGTTCGTGTTCTGTGATTCGGCCGGAATTCGAGAGACCAACGATACGGTAGAGCAGATCGGAGTTGAGCTCGCCAAGGAGCGCATTCCCTGGGCAGACCTCGTATTCCTGGTGGTAGACGCAACCGATGCGACGCAGGCGTGGCGCGAAACCCTCCAGCTCCTTAAAGAGCAAGGGAGTAGGGTATGGATGATCGTCAACAAGATTGATCTCAATCCAGATGCTCTGTCGCAGATAGTGTGTGAGTCTTCCGTCTGTCAGCAAAATTTCTACATTTCGGCGAAATCAGGTGCGGGGATTGGGCCTCTCATCGAGGCTTTGGTCGAAGATGTTGCCAAATCCATGCCGGAGAAAGGCGATGTTGGCGAGATCGTTACCAACGAGCGGCATCGGGATTGCCTCGAGAGGGCTAGTCAGTCTCTTGGCTCCTTTGTCGATGGCGTTCGATCCGGTGGGGCGCCTGTGACGATCCTTACAGCGGACGTCAAGGAGGCTCTCGGTGCTCTCGACGAGATCGTAGGAAAAACCTACACCGAAGATATTCTTGGTCGTATCTTTTCGAAGTTCTGCATCGGTAAGTAAAGGATGTCCCGTTAATCAGTGGTCGATGAGCTTTTGGGGCTCTTCCCGGTCCGCGGTCTAAGGTATCCTGATAATAGTCATGGATACTACCTACGCCTACCCAAAGCTGCGCTGGCCAATCGACATCAATCTGCATTCGGCAGGGGACGACCACATCCTGGTAGTGCGTTGTCCACTCGGTATCAGCGATAGTCCGCTGCTGCTCGTGCCGGCAGTAGCCCCCATCCTGTCCAAGTTCGATGGAGGTTCGTCTTTCCAGCAGATACTCGATCACTTCTCTCCCGAAGGTCTCGACGAAACAACCCTCAAGGAGCTCATCCGTTTACTCGATGAGCATCGCTTTCTTGCCAATGCGCGATTCTTCGCGGCTGACAAAGAGATTCGAGAGGTGTTTGCAGCGTCACCTGTGCGGCTGCCGGCCATGGCAGGGCTGGGCTATCCCAATACCGGCCCCGCTCTCCGCCAATTGGTAAATGACTACTTGGTTCCGTATCAGCCAAGCACTTCTCAGAGAGATCTCGTAGCGCTCGTCTCTCCTCACATCGATTACAGGCGTGGAGGATCCTGCTATGGACAGATATATCCGCGATTGATCGAATCACGAGCCGATCTGTATGTGCTGATCGGGACAGCGCATCAATACAGTCGCAACCTGTTTCATCTCTGTGCCAAGGACTTCGAGTGCCCGATCGCTACACTTGCGTGCGACACTCAATTCGTCACGCAGCTTGCCCATCGGTACGGCTTGGCGCGTGCCTTTCAGGACGAATTTCTCCACAAGAGAGAACATTCGTTGGAGCTCCAGCTCCCATTCCTCTCAGCCCTCGTGCCCGGAGCAACGATCGTTCCTGTTCTGGTAGGTGGTTTTCACTCGATGTTGGCGCGTAATCGCTATCCTCACGAGTACGAAGAGTACGAAACCTTCTCTGCTGCGTTGGCAGAGCTAATTCGTGAGCGAGTCGCAGGCGGATCGAGAGTATGCTTTGTCGCTGGTGTCGATATGGCCCACATCGGCAGGTCTTTTGGTGACGAAGGCGCACTGTCACAGGAGAAGATGGCGGAGATCGCGCGCCGGGATGCGGAGTATCTCGTGGCAATTGAAGCACGCGATAAAAAGCGTCTCTTTGATCACATGGCAGAGGATTGTGATGCGCGACGTATGTGCGGGTTTCCAACCTTGTACACGGTTCTCGACGTGATGGATCGGATCGGATGGCAGACCGAATGTTGCACAGTCAAATACGAGCAGGCCGTGGACTACGTCACGGATTGCGCTGTTACATTCGCAGGTATGGCGATGTATCGAGTGGTAACCTGACATTGAAGCCTATTTTTGTGGCGAGGATCTGCGTCCTGTAAAGGACGGCGTGGACGCCGTCCCTCCTAAAATGGGTCGCGGAGAAAGGGTATCGGATCTGCCTCGTGCAACGAACGGCGTGGACGCCGTCCCTCCTAAAATGGGTCGCGGAGAAAGGGTGTCGGATCTGCCTCGTGCAACGGACGGCGTGGACGCCGTCCCTCCTAAAATGGGTCGCGGAGAACAGCTAT
>JBILEW010000157.1:0-4839 GCA_044351885.1 Bdellovibrionota bacterium | reverse complement strand
GGGTCACTGTTGTGTATGCGGCAATGATTCCGATACCGCGTGCGCGACAGTTGGGGTGTACCAGAGATAGGGGGTACCAGAGATAGGGGGTACCAGAGATAGGGATGGCAGTTATCCGAGAGCATAGGGGGTACCAGAGATAGGGATGGCAGTTATCCGAGAGCAACTGCGGGTCTCCCTTCCTTCAGATTCCGAGCTAGCTTCTCAGCCGATCGAGACTCCTTATGCACCAACCACCTTTGGGCGCAGGCTGTGGTGCACCTGCAGAGATATCCCTTTACGGATCGCCTTTATCTCCTTTATCAAAAGGCTACGCTCTAAGGCCAAGAAGGCACGACTCCGATGGCTTCAGGGGGATCGGAGAAGATCATTTCCAGCAGGGCTCTTTCCTCCGAGTCAGCCGGTACTTACCAACGTACTACCGGCATATGAAAGATGCGCATCTCCCATCCTCTACGCTTTACACCTGTCCCTATCGTATCGGTTGTTTTCGATACGGTTTGGCAGAAACACCTTCCGAATTATGTCACCAAAGCTGCACATAGTTTCATCACTCTTTTAAGTAGCGCGAGAGCTTGCATGGCCGAGGCAAAGGGAGATTCTTCCAGCGCTTTGGTTAGGGAGGTGTACCTCGTGGTTTTAGAGAGGAAAAGGTTATGTTGGTTACTTTGAGGGGAACTCTTTCGATATATAAGCGAGTGTGCTCTGTAGCAACTTTTGTATTCGCATCGACATGTATTTGTGGGGTCAACTTGAGCGCTGAGCCGCTTGGGGAGCTTGATACAATTGAACCGTCATGTCGCATGGAAGACCCAAACCATCTCTCTCCCGCGGACTCCGCAGCTGCGTCGCAAGCTGGAGAGGGGGCCGCTCAGTCTATTCTGGGTGGACACGGCGCACACCCATCAATCATTCTAGACCTGCTCCCTTTCTTGTGTCTGCTCTCCTACGAGCAAATTGAGAACACGTGCTGGCAAGCGTGTGCGCGTGCTATTCCAGGCCAGGGAGCCGCCCTGTGTGTGAAACGTAGTGGTTGCGCGTCCTTCTGCATAGGCTACACGAGAGATCTCTTGGATATACTTTGTCCCCTGGGGGCACCAGAGAAGCTGAAACGCAAGAAATGGGCTCCTACCGAGCAATAGGGTCTTGAAATCGGTCGCCCGAGGCGCGGTGGACAGATCTCCCACCACGCCGCGGGTGTGTAGGCAAAATATCTTAATTGAGGCGGTTAGTGTGGGGTGATGTGGTGACGGTTGTTGCGCGGAATGCAGGACAGAAAAGAGCCACTGCGGATGTCTCACCCTCGAATCTCTGAGAAGGCACCTACGGAGGCAGCTCTTGGTATTAAGAGTTCGATGCAGCACAAGGTGTCGCAAAGTGATCAGTTCACGCCGGGCAGTGGTGTCATCCCTGGTGAAGGTGAGCAGATTAAGAGTTGTTACGATGGAGAGCGATCTGCGCTAGCAGAGCTCGGCGGACCAGCTGGTTCGGCGGTACCTCGGCGTACGTTTCTACACTCTCTAGGTGCCTTATCATTAGTTGTATTCTCAGACTCAACAGGGGTATCGCAAGATTCTGAGACCTTACCTCGTAGCAGCCGCCACACACTCAGTTTTTTCAAGCTTCCTAAGCAGGATGCAGTTCCCCCGTTTCCGCCGGAATGGGGAGGTGTGGCTCGCGAGATCCTTGAAGTGTATCCGACCGACCCAAAGGGTGGCGTCGATATGGCTTGTGCCAAGGATATCGTTCGGGCACAGCAGGAGGTAATAAAGAAGCTTGACGTGCGCTCGGTATCTAATGCCGCCCACGAATTGACTCACATATTGAACAGCCAGGCAGCGAACTTATGGGGTAGATTGCCGCAATTCGCGAATCCTCGCGATGAGCGAAAAGGAAACATAGAAGTGCACTGGAATGATGTACAAGGTGTGTACTTGGGGGAGGGAAGGTTCGCGTTTGTTGATCATCCGACTGGTGTCACTGCCCAGATGATTCGCGATAAGGTGCCTGTGTCGGCAAAGACGTGGTACAGATACGACACATATTTGATACAAATCATGGGTCCGGAAAGTTACCATCGGGCGGGATACCTTTTAGATGAATTATCTGCATACTGTTCGGGTGCCCGGGCCGATCTCGCTTGTTACGATTATTTCGTAGCTTCATACCGCAATCGGAAGGACGCGAAAAGTCAGCTATCAAACGGTCATGAAGAGATGGCTGTCTTAGCGCTGGCGATGGCCATGGCGGCAGAAAGTGTAAAGCACAGATGAGGATCATCGCCTTCATTCAGGATGAGCACTCGATCAAGGACATCATGAAGGCTCAAGGAATACCTGACTTCCAGGCTCCTCCTCCAATTCCAAGACTCATCGACGCTGCAGAGGCTATCGATGAAATACCCTCCTATGACTCCTTTGAGCCAGTCCCTGATGACTTCTAAACTCCGCTTTCTTACTGACGGAACGGGGATCGTGTACGTGAATTGCTATTTTTCGCCGCTTAGAGGCCCGAATTCTCTGCTACATGCACCGCTGAAACCCAGCCCACAAGCTACAGACCTCGCATCTCCGCGCTAATCTTATCATTCTTGGCTGCACCATCATCGGGCCGCCACCCTACTTCACCACTCCTCAACTACTTACAGAAAAGCGATCGTTTTTCCTACTCTTTGACATCTATTGTGAGCCACATCGTATTTCGATACTCACGCCTGTTCCATAATGGAAGATCGAACTACGGGCTTCGGTTCCGAGGACACAAGGTCTGGGTCCTCGGCTCCACGAATTTCGAGCAGCTCGTATATCGGAAATTCAGTGCGACGCCCCTTCACCTTGACGTCACCGAGCGGCTTGGCGATGACACCGGAGCTGACTGCCTCATAGACGCTGTCACTGATACAGATGCGGCTACCGAACTGCTTGTTGACACTCTGTAATCGCGAAGCGACATTCACACCGTCACCTATTGCGGTATAGCTGAGTCTATCGTCTGAGCCGATGTTACCAACCAAAACCTCCGCGGTGTTTACGCCGATACGGATACCCATAGCAGGCTTGCCCTGCTCTACCCAAGTCTGATTCAAGCGCTCCATACCGCGCAATATCCGCAGCGCAGACCTACAGGCGCTCAAGGCGTGATTTTCAAGCTCTACCGGCGCTCCCCAGAACGCCATGACCGCGTCGCCTATAAACTTGTCTACGGTTCCCTGCTCCTTGGCTACCGCTTCCGTAACCATCGAAAAGTATGCGGATACCTGTTCGAGGAGCTGATCGGGTGGGAGCGTCTCCGCGTGAGAGGTGAAGTTTTCGAGGTCGCAAAATAGTATCGTCAGTTGCTTCGTCTCGACTCCAAGAGTTAGCGGGCGACCACTGTCTACAAGTTGGCGAACTACTCCCATTGGTACGAATCGGGAGAAGGTGCCGAGAGCGTTGCGTAACAATGCGACCCCTCTTTGCACCTGCGCTACCTCCTCGATAAAACTTTTATGCGGCCTACTCTCTTTAAACTCCAGCGACTGCAATGAAGCACAGTCGTGGGAGATGTTCTCGATACCACGAGAGAGGGTATGGGAGAGGCGTCGGATCAGAATCCAGTCGAGTAAGATAAGAGCACAAATGAACAGGATGATTATGTGGTTGGTTTCCTTGAGTGCGCCTACAAAGTCGTCTACGGGTGTGACGATCAGTGCACGTAGTGCGAGGTCGTATGGGCTCTCAATATCGAAGAACAATACGCTCGCGTCACCTTGATCGGTCTGCTCGACACGGGTCAGGGTAGACTGACCAGCGTCTTTACTATGAGACAAAGCGTTCTTGATTTTCGGGCTGATTACCTCGTCTAGGTATTGGAGCTTTCGCGGAACGGTCATCGCTCCAGGATCTCGAGCGTAATCAGAGCGAGCCACCACCGCACCAGCGCTGCCGATAATGAAAGTAGAGCTGTGCTCGCTAACGCGATTTTCATCTATGAAGCGAGACAGCTCTGTGAAGGTGATGTCTGCTCCAATGATCCCTTTGAAAACCCCTTTATGAAGTATCGGATATCCTATCGACACCACGACCTCTCCTGTGTCGGGATTGAACCAGGGAGGGGCAAAGCTCGCTCGACCGAACTTCTTGGCGTCTAAATAGATTGGGAGACTCCGAGGAGCTATTGCGAGAGGAATCTGCTCCGATCGTACTATCGAGGGCCACGTTGAAATTAACTTGCGACTGGCTTTACGTTCGTCGAGCTCCAGAGTCGGATCGTACTGGGTCGTCAGGATCCACTTCGCTTCGGCGGGGATCTCTGAGTTGCTGCGATGACTGGCGGCTCCTATTCGATTCACAGAGCGATACTGTCCGTCTTCGAACGAGACCTGAAGGCTGTTGAGTTGCTGAAGGTTTTCCAATCCTCTGAAGAGAGCGCTCACCCCGGCATGCTCTGAGAAGAAGGAAGCATCGTCCGCAGCATACTCGGCAAGAAGGGCTAGGGTAGTAACGACAGGGCGAACGAGATCATCCACCAAGCGTTCCGTGTCTCGTCTCTCTTGATGAATCGCACTGTAGAGTATTCGGTTGATTGCTACCGAGTTTCGCCAGTGTGAGACCACGAGTATGGCTACCAAAGCCGGTATCGTGAGGGCTGCAAAGATTACAGCCAGGGCGGTACTCAGGTGAACAGGTCGTTTGAAGCGAAACATAAATACCTGTATATCCTACTCGATTACCCTCTAGGGAAGCGAGGCAAAACCCCTCCCTGCTGCGAAAGAGGATCTTGGGTCGCTCTTCAATTTTCATGGTGGGGAAAAATCCTCAATGTATCGCAGCGGATACATCTGCGGTTTTTCCCCATCGT
>JBILEW010000090.1:0-15849 GCA_044351885.1 Bdellovibrionota bacterium | reverse complement strand
TTACTCGCTCGACACACACTACCTCGGCTTACCTGATTGGCTCATTGGCCAGTTGTCAGGGGACTCCTCTGTGCGTGGTTCTCTGGGAAGCCCAATCCTTTCCGGCCCCGTAGCGAATCAGTCGGGAAGACCTCTGACTTTTTTCCTACCAAACTCCGAGCCCCTCTCCTTCGACTCGCTAAAAGGCCAGCTGACGGTTGACGTCAATCACGGAGATCCAGTGGTGACGCTCGAAAACCTCTCTGGATCTGGAGAGCAATCGACGATAACAAGCACTCGACCGCTGACCTATTCCGACAAAGGCTTGAATGCCGGCTTTGCCATCGCCGTCCCCTCGTTTACCTACGGTCCATTCACGGTGAAAAACGCGCGCGCTACTATCTCGGTTATCCCTGTGGGGGATGATTTGCAGACGAAGATGACGATCGACTGCTCAGCTCTCCACATCGAACAAACGAACCTAGGGCCCGCCGCTATCGATGTCGAGCTTGGCGCTTCCGACGTTAAAACCAAGGTGGCTTCGAAAGACCCACGCATGGGATCGTTCAGCTGGGAAGGAGAGATAGATATCTCCGTCCCTGAACCCGAGCTGCGCAAAGGCACCCTTACCTTCGACGAGTACCGCCAGCCTCTCGGAGATACCGTCGATACGGATAAGCTGAGCCCTGTAGCGATCACGGCGACCCTAGGGCTTTCGGGCCCCCTGGATCTTGCTTCCCTGCGGGGCGAGGGCCTCACAACCATAGCGTTTCCCTCGCTACCAAACGGCATGCCCCTCTTCGGCAAGACGACTCTCAAGGATGGCGTACTACAGGTCTCGCTTCCGGAATCAGCATATCAAGGCTCAGCACACCTCAACCTCGACCTCGCCCGATCTCTCAACGGAGAGCTACGGGCGAAATTGCCCCCTACTCCGTTCTCCCGTCTCGCTGAAAACAGCGAGTGTGGCCAATTCGATGCCTCTTTGCTCTACAACTTCAATCTCGCAAAGCCGTTTTCCGGTTCAGGCTCCCTGGGAGTGGAGAACCTCTTCTTCGGTTGTGAGCCGTACACCGTGCGCTTTACGCGGAACGCCTCGCTGCCTATCGCCAACGGAGCCCTCTACTTCAAGAACGTTTCGGTCACGGGAGTGAACAGCTCACTGGAGCTTTCCGGTAACATCGGCTTCGAGAAGGGTTTCGATATCGCTCTCGGGGGAGAAATATTTCTGAGCTCCTTCCTCCCTTTCATGTCGGCGATAGACGACCTGCGAGGCAAGCTTGATACCCGTTTGACTATCAAAGGCCCCCTGAGCGCCCCTCTATTCGGAGGCCGGGCACACTTGGTCAGGGGCGAATTCGGTCTGGCCTCACCGGAGGTAGAGGTCCACGAAGCGGAGGGATCATTCCTGTTTACCGGAAGTAGCATCCGGATCGAGAGTCTCACGGGAACGATAAACAACGGAACCTTCGACATCCAAGGAAGCGTGCTGCCCTTCGATCTCCCTGCATCGAACATTACGACGCGCCTCAAGGAGGTTACCATCGAGCCGATTGAGGACTCAGTGATTACCTTCTCGGGAGATCTCTCGCTTGGTGCAGCCGGGCGAACTCGCCAAACCCTATCGGGAAAGATCAACGTAGACTTCGCAGAGATCGAGAAAAATTTCGATATCAATCAGATACTGGTACGTACCCTGACGGGATACTTCATTCCTTCCCGAATTCAACCGCGTGCCAATACTACCCCCATCAATCTGGATCTCGATGTTTCGATAGAGGCACCGCGAAACATCTTCGTATTCACGCCGTTCTTTACCGCTGAGATTAGCGCCGCTATCCAGGCACAAGGAACTGTCGCGGAACCACACCTGTCCGGCGGAATGCACGTCTTGAGCGGCTGGGTCGGACTCAAAGACAACCGCTTCGACATCACAAACGGCTCGCTCACCTTCAAACCTGGCTCCCTTACGCCGCAATTGGAACTAGCCAGTGAAGGGACCTTACGAACGTCCACCGGAGAGAGCATCCTGGTCATACTCGAAGCTTCAGGCCCCCTACAGGCTCCGCGCATCACATTATCTTCGGATCGCGGACTCTCCCACGAGGAACTCTTGGTACTGCTCACCTCGTCTCGTAGTTTCGGAAGGCAGACCTTAGCCAATCGAGCTGGCGAGCAGTTCGGTAGAGACCAACGATTCCTTCTCTCCGAAGACGCGTTCAGTAGCATCGGGGCCTTCTTTCGCAGCCTGACCCGCATCGAAACTCTCTCGCTGGAGCCGATCTACAACCCATTCACCGGATCTATCGAGCCCGCGCTGGTTGGAAAAAAGAACCTCACGTCCCGGCTTGCACTCGTGGGCAACAGCACTTTCAGCACCGTGCCCAATTCGCGTGCTGGCGTCGTGTACAATCTGACCCCCTCCGTTAACCTATTGGGCTTTCTTCAATCGATGCCCTCTCGAAGACAGGCGGCTCTCAGTTCGGACCTCGCCTACACGATCCTTTCAGAGCAATCACGCTTCGTCGATCTCCAGGTAGAGGGGCTCTCGGCCTTCGAACGCGAGAGCATACTCGCCTCCGCTCGCCTCGGACTAGCCTCTCGAGTTCGCAACTCATCTGAGGCACTCGAATCGATTCATCGAGGCATCGTGCAATACATGAATCAACAGGCTTTCTTGTCAGCAAAAGCCACGGTCGAATGCCTCGAAGGTGAGCAGTATTGCAGCCGGCTAAGGATCGCTGTCGACGAGGGTCCGAAGTTCACGATACGGGGAGTCGTATTCAAAGGCTCTCCGCTGCCGATCCCCGCCGAGGATATAGTAGGAAAACTCGCCAAGGAGGGGGACAGTGCAACATCATCCACCTTGGACGAAGTGGAACGTCGCCTGATCATCGCCCTTCGTAAGGAAGGTTACATCTCTGCCCGTGTATCTCCGAAGTACGAATTTACGGACGAGGCGGGTACCGTGAATCTCGTCGTTGAGGGCGACAGCAGACAACCGATCTCCTTCGTATTTCTCGGGAACACGGTATTCTCTGCCTCGGAATTCCTCGATTCGATCCAGCTCTTTTCGCGAAAGCGGCCCTTCGGAAACAACACCATCAACTTACTCGTTCAAAATATCGAGCGCATGTATCAGGAGCGAGGCTACCTCTTTGCGCGTGTGTCCTTTCGTGAGGATCGCTCCAACCCTACACGCGTAACGTACGAGATTACGATAGCAGAGGAAGACGCAGTGCCTGTCCGCAAGCTCGATTTATCTGGCAACACCCACGTCGGCCTCGGGCGTATCAAGCAAGTCATGAAGGAGCTCGGATTCACCGAAGAGATAGATCTATTGAAACCTGAGTACGCGATACCCGATCAACTCGACGCGCTTCGTGAAATTCTCGTATCCGTGTACAATCAAGAGGGTTACCCAAACGCGGAAGTTCGCTACGAGATTGCGCCGAGCAAGGACGATTCGAAGCTCGACATCACCTTCGTGATTCAAGAGGGAGAGCCCACAAGGATCAACTCCATCGTCGTGAATGGATTCCCCGCAGAGGCCCGGCAACCCGCCATACCGGACACTCCGACTTCGCTCCCTCGAACCAACCGCTTCATCCAACAATTGGTAGATACTCTCTCCGCAGAAGGCTTCCTCTATCCAGCCATCACGACAGATTTCGATCCACGGACCGGGCGGTTGGAGACAATCGCTGTACCTGGCACGCGAACGACTATCTCAGATGTGAGATACGAAGGGTTGTCATTGATCAAGGAGTCGGTCGCGGCAGACTATACTACTTTAAAAGCAGGATCTCCGTATCGAAGCGAAGAGGTCAACGAGACCAAACACAAATTATTGCGATCGGGACTCTTCTCTCGAGTGGAGGTATTGGCCGCCGACGGCGCCTTCGATAGCACCCGTGAAGGCGTGGTCATCCGACTCTCCGAACGTCCTCTGCAGACTCTCGAAGTCGGTGGAGGCGCCAACTCGGAATTGGGCCTTCACGTATTCGGGGAAGCGGTCGACAAGTCGCTGTTTGCGGACGGCAAGAGTTTGGCCTTACGTCTCGATTCTTATTTCGACGATACCGACCTCGAGAACTCGCAATCGATTACGCAGGGATTTGCCAGCCTGCGCTATATGGATCCGTCCTTCCTCGATTCCGAGTACACCCTAACCGAGGACCTACGATACCAACGCCAAGATCTTCCGACCCAGGAATGGAACCTCGATCGCGTGTCACTTGCTTCGTACGCGCTACGGCAAATCGGTTCGGGGATTTCGCTCTCTGCAGGCCATACCTTCTTAGTAGACGATCTGTACGATGTGACGCCTGGCGCAGTGATATCCGACCTCGATCAAGGTACTGTACGCTTGAGCTTCCTCTCGGCGCTCTTGTCAGTCGATAGGCGCGACGATCCGCTTATTCCGCGCTCCGGCTACACATTCACTATTGAGCCCAAACTCTCCAGCAATGCTTTCGGCTCCGAAGCAACCTACGCTTTGGTAAATGCAAACGCCTCGGGGGTGGTACCTCTGGATGCGCTGTCACGGCGCTTTTCCCTCGGCCTCAGGCTTTTGGGTGGGTTTGCAGAGCCGTTCGGTCCAACGAACGAGATCCCGATTACGCAACGCTTCTACCTCGGAGGTCGTACGACGGTGCGTGGCTTCCGTCAGAACTCGTTAGGACCGAGAGGCTCCGACGGGGCTATCATCGGTGGAGATACGCTGGTAGGGGGCAACACCCAACTCCAGTACCTCTTTACTGACACCATCAGCACTCATCTTTTCTTCGACTTTGGTAATGTGTTCCTCAGAGAAAGGAGCTTTTCCCTTATAGACCTCAGAACGAGCACAGGCGTAGGATTCCGCTACCTATCTCCGATCGGCCCTATCGGCTTCGACGTTGGAGCGCCCCTCGACGAAAAGCCAGGGGAGCCCTCCGTTCGAATTCACTTCTCAGTAGGTAGCACGTTTTGATCATCGCTTTACCGCCGGAAGAGAGCCAATCAGGGAGCCTCTGAGTAAGTCTCCGTGTTGTGCTGGGGATTAGTGGTGATTTGATGGCTGACGCTGACGAATTACGTTGACGTCGGACGACAAACGGTAGACGTCGGCGTCTACCGCCCATCGTTTGACGGTGGCGTGGACGTTAGACGAGCTTTCACTTCTCTATAGGCAGCACATTTTGATCATCTTTGTATCTCCGGAACTCTCCCTTTCGGTCACAGGTGGTACGTAGTAGATTCCTCAAATACGAGGCATTCCCCTATGAACAATCAGCCGATAGCAGCCACGGCGGTATCAGAACGAACGATCGAAAGGGCCTCCTACCTCAGCGTTGCGCTCGTTCTGTTCGTGGTCGGTCATTACGGTCTAGCTACCCCCTTTATCACCATACTCTTCTCGAGTCTTATTCTGTACTTCTTGGGCAAGCGGTTTTCGAAACCCATTGCTGTCCTTGCCTTTGTGATACTCAACCTGCTTCTTTTTTACCTGTTCGTCCATTTTATTGGGGAAGCCGTGCGAGCCCTCCCGGTAGCAGCTACAAAATCGGTTCCTATAGTGGTCGAATGGGCCAATTCCTACGGAATCAATCTGCCCTTCACGAATCCCGAGAGCCTCAAGGAATTCGCTTTGGAAGGGATCAAAGAGCAACTGAGAGATGTTGCGAAATTTGCTGAGATTTTCACCAAGGAATCGGTGTACGTGATCATCGGAATAGTCGCAGCGTGCGGTCTCTTCACCACCCCACATCTGGATCTCGGTCGAGACAGTTACGCTATTCGGAACAACGTGTACTCGGTGTACGCACAAAAGCTCACGGATCGATTTTCTCTATTCTTCGAGAGCTTTCGAACCGTCATGGGAGCACAGTTGGCCATCTCTACCGTGAATACTTTCTTCACCGGGCTCTTCGTGGTGGCTCTTTCCTTATTTGGAACACCACTACCATACTCCTTCGTCATAGTCGTGATAACATTTCTGTGTGGCATATTGCCGATAGTTGGCAACTTGATCAGCAATACGGTCATCTTCAGTATAGGCCTCACTCAATCGGCGCATCTGGCCATCATCTCGCTCCTGTATTTGATCGTACTCCATAAATTCGAGTACTTCTTGAACAGCAAAATCATAGGCGGCCGCATCAAAAACCCGATGTGGATCACCTTGCTCGGACTCCTGGCAGGAGAGCGCCTGATGGGCATTCCTGGCATGATCTTAGCCCCTGTAATACTCAATTACGTCAAGTTGGAAGGCACCAGGGTGACTACTACCACAGAAAATCCGCAGCTCTAACTCATTAAAACGAATGGCTTTTTGTCATTGCGGAGAGTTAATCTTCGTCTTGCTGAACTAAGTGCAACCCTTTTTTTGGAACCCGCATCATATCAAACGTTAGCGCTGAAGCCGCCAGAGCGAGGATGCACTGGTCCAGGAAACAGAGGCCCAGCGGGATGAAAGGATGCAAAAGGTTTGTCGAGGTTTACCATGCTAACCGCATTAGTAATTGACGATATAGGCTCCCAATCGGCGGTCTCGGATAAGGTCCAATCGCTGAACGACGTCGGCTCCATCGCCGAAATCATCGTGGTTAGCACGATGGAACAGCCAGCCTCACCATCGTCCGCGATTTGGGTAAAGGGCGATTCTCTGGTCAGTGCATTGAACCAGGCAGTTTCCTTGGCAGCGAGCAAGCGAGTGCTCGTCATAAGCTCAGCCCTCCAGTTCGAATCAAAAGACATCTCGCGACTCGTCGCCGAGATCGAGACCACTCCGATGTTGCAACACACTATCGTGCTCCCACACAGCGAACAGGGAGAATTGGAGCTTCCTCAGATGAGCCCTGATGGAATCATCGGCTCCCTCGCGAACTTCGAGCACTGGCCGCTTCTATGCATGGCGACGACACGAGTGACTTTGAGCGAGCTCAAGGAAAGCTCGGCTTCGAACTACACTGAGCTCCTCGCACAGGCTCTGATAGTATCGATGGGAGACGGTGATGATATTCGAGTCTCATCCTCGATAACCCCTTTCATCAGCAACGCAATGTCTGACGAGATCTCTAAGCTTTCTCCCAACTCACGGGCGAATCTTCTTCGTGCTACCGTAGAGGCTATGAACATCGAAGAGCTCTTTCCGCAGCATGCCTGGAGAGAGTTCAGCAAGGAGAGCGCAGCAGCGGCTTATCACACCCTTGCCGCCCTATTCTTACGGTTCGGCGATGCAGACGCAGCTACGCAGAGCCTACAGTGCAGCGAACGACTCGAAGAGAGTCCTCGCTTCTTCGCTCTTCTCGGATTAATCCAGCAAAGCCAGGGTGAGACCTTGGGAGCTGTTGCCAACTTCGTATCGAGCCTTCAATGCTACGAAGCTCGTAAGAAAGACGACGGAAAGCACTATTTGACGTTCAAGCCGATGGATCTCGAACTGATAAACTCGCGACTTGTCGATGGACTCAATGCCCTAAACAAGCGCGACAACGATCAGGCGCTGACGCACTTTTCCGAGGCCGTTTTCAGCTTCGACTCGTTCTACGCGCAGTACGGCGTGCAGCCACTTCCCAAAGCGCGCTAGTTGCGCTTCAGAGGGGACCTCACGGGGACGCGCGACGGAAGCTCTGCGGCACGCAAGCTCGTGGTTAATGCACCCGGAGCACAAAGCCCGGTCACAGTAGTTGATTTAAATCCCTGTAGCGACCTCCGCAGTTGCCGCGCTCTCCGCGTTACTTAACCCAAATGCTCGGCTACCCACGAAGTTGTTTGTTTCCAGAGCCCCTCCAGAAGAATCTAGACAACTCGACCCATCAAAGCCCCTTTGAGCCCTTACCACTCACCCTTTTGACGGAAATCGACAAGAATCCTAGTATGCTGCCATGCATTTCCTCGCCCCTATTACCCTACTTCTCACCCTTCTCGGGCTGACTACGGGAACGTTGCGGTTATGGGACCTAAATGGGCCTGAGCTTGTCCCTGCAGGCCGCTACGTTATTGCGGGCGCCCTGCTGGCAGGGCTCCTGTGTTCAGTGGTAGCCCTTCGCAATCGGAAACCTCCGACGAGAGAGGAGTTATGTGAACCTCGTGTATGGATCGTCGGCCTGGTGATTTTGTTCGTCACAGACTGGATATGTAGGCCTTACGCCTTTTTTCAAGGCCCGACGATTCGTGGCGAATTGCTGCTAGTTGCTCTTGGCTCGTATCTGCTCCTGAGAGGGCAGTGGCGAGTCATTGTACCCATCCTCCCCGTGGTGACAGCGATCTTTCTCTTTTCCACATTCCTCTCGGTTTCAAAAGGAAGCCTGTTGATCTCCGACGATCACGCCATGTTCCTCTTTAGGCTACGCCTACTCAAAGAAACCTTTCCTTCAATCCCCTTTTGGTCGCCGTTGTGGAACGCTGGATTCGATGCAAGGGATTTCTTTGCAACTGGAGCGTTGAACGCCTTTCTCATAGCGTCACCCTTGATCTACCTGTTCGACGTCGAACAGGTTTACAATATCATCGTAGCGTTTTTTCTCTGGGTACTTACTCCTGCCTCCACTTATCTCGCTGCTGGACTCCTCCATCGCTCGCGAGAGGAATCCGCCGTAGCAGCCCTCTTGGTGATGTGCACTGGCCTCACATGGTACCGCTGGGCCCTAACGTACGGAACGATGGGCTTCTTGGTGAGTAGCGCTCTCTTTCCCTTAGCAGTAGCTCTCTCTCTGCGTTTCATATCTGACGAATCGCCGCGCACGAGAGATCTGGTGTTGCTCGCACTCGTAGTCACCCTTATGCTTCTGTGGTCACTCTCGGGATTCGCACTTGCTCCGATGGCTCTAGTAGCTCTTCCTTACGCGAGTCGAATACTCCGCTCGCGCAGACACATACTCACGATCCTCCTCGTCGTTGCAATTAATCTTCCCTGGATACTCATGCTTTGGAAGGTTTCGAGCGTAGGTCGTTTCTTGAACTCCGATGCCAAACTAGCGGCATCGGTTCAAGTTGAGTCGTATTCCCAAGTGCCGCAGGCCAATTCCGAGTCCAATCAAGGGGCACTCCCTCAAGGCTCGACCTTTCGACACAAGAAAGGCGAACTGAGCGTCCGCAAGAGCGTCGACGTGTGGCAGCAAAGCGCCGGCTCTCTCAACCCTCTGATTCTGGTGTTTGCAATTCCCGCGCTAATTTCCCTGAAGGGATTAGCTCGCCGAGGTTTCGGAGCTGTAACTATCTGGCTCGTTTTCTTGGGGACGGTCGGAGTTTCACTCAAACCTCAACTCGAGCTCGACCGCATGATCGTCATGGCAGCGGTGGTTGTGTGTATCCCGGTCGGGCAATTTATCGTCGAACTGTTTCGCGCTGCATCGCAAGGACGTTCACATGCCTTAGCGGGCTGCGTAGCAGGCGCGTTTCTGCTGACCGGCCCATTCTCGACATCGGCTATCCTGCACAATCGCTCCTTCGACCAATTCCAGTTCGCCGAACCTTCCGTACAGGAGCTGAGTGAGGCAATCAAGCGCAATGCTCACGGAGGACGAGCTCTCTTCACGGGCTGCGTTATGCACGAAATGAGTGGTGGTCATCTTGCTCCACTCGCATTGTGGTCGGAGACACCACTCGTTGCTTCGAGCTACGCGCACAATATCTGGAAATATGAGCAGCCGATCCCTAAGAGCTACCTGAGTCGAAACGAGCAGGGGATCAGAGAGTTTTTCGATCACATGAACGTCACCCTTGTCTTAGCTCACGAGCCCGAGCACCGGCGAGGGCTTGCCTCTCGACCAGATCTGTACGCAGAGCTGTGGAGAGGAGGTCGCTTCGTCCTGTTCGAGCGCCTGGGATACACACCTTCGTACATTCTCGAAGGAAAAGTGGTGTCTTTGACTCAAAACCACAACTCAGTCACGCTGATACCTGAGAGCGCTCGAGCTATCTTGAAGTTCCGCTATTTTCCCTTCCTCACGACCGACGTCGCAGGATGTTCGATTCGTCCCTATCCTGTCGCACCGGAACTCGATTTCATTGAGCTTAGCGATTGCCCGCTGGGGGAAAAGGTTACGATTCGGAGCATAGGACCGAAGGAGCGCCTGCTCGGAGGGACACACACTCGATGACGAAGAGATCCATCATTTCTCTCCTGATCTTCAGCCTCGCGATGGCGGGCTTTATCGCCATAGGATGGAAGAGCCCATATTGCGATCTCAGCCTCGGTAGCGACCCACGCGCATGGTTTCCGCTGGTAAACGTGCACTTCAATGCCTACCACATGTGGCGAATCGATCACGTCGCGGGACTTTTCTCGAAGGCTCTACCCACATGGGGTGCATACACCTTCATTCCGCTCTACTTGTCCCTCCTGTGCATGGGTACATACCGTATCGTACGTTCCCTATCCCATACGTGTCCCACTTCGCCACTGACCAGTTGGTTCGTGAGCATCGGCGCTACGCTGGTCGTGCTAGCGATCACAGGCCCAGATGCGGTTGCCTTGAGCTCCCTTGCATGGCTACCACTGCTCTCCGTAAGCGTTGCAGTTCTGGCAACGGTTTTGCGTGCCGGTCTTGCCCTCGGAGCTGCTCCTCTGTGGCTTCTCTCGCTCTTCATTGCTGTCGAAGCGAGCATGGGTGCAAATCAGCTCGCTCCTCTTGTCGCGCTGGCGGCATGCTTCGTAGGTCTTACGATAATCCCTCAAGATGATCATAAGCCGCTCCCGCAGCGTGGTCTGTGCTTGATACTAGTACTGGTATGCGGTCCTGCTCTCTACGCATCGCTCACTTCCCCGCCTGCCCCATTTCCGGATTATCCGCACCTGGCTCACCTCGTTCCCGACGATGGATTGGTAGGAATTATTCGTCCCCTCATCGGGAACGATTATCCGCTCCAAATCGTCGATAGAGGCGCGGTCCAGGGGATGTATGTCGGCCCATCACTCGTGTTGGGGCTATTAGCTCTCTGCTGTTTTTTTATGGTACGAGGTCGTACGGGTACAGCTCCGCGCATCCTTCTCATCAGTGCGTGCTGTATCGCTGCAGCGGCATTTCTCGATACAGCTCTGCCCGAGCGCTTTGCAGTTATCGCGCCCCTCATGAGCGCCTCTCGCATACTTCCGTGGGGAACATCGATCTCGTTGACACCCTGGGCACTTGGATTTGGTGCATGGCTGCTCTGTGTAGGAGCTGGAATATCGCTACACTCGACGGTACGAGTCTTGTCGGGACTCGCCGTGACTTTTTGTGCATGTATGGTTACTCAATCAGCGTGGCGAAACCCGCCATGGCCGAAGGAAACTATAGCTGCGATCCTCGAGGACGAGTCGCTTCGACGAGTTGCTATCTCACCCTCACTTGGAACTATCTGGGCTTTCGAGCGCTCGACTACGGGCTTCCTCAAAAATCTGGAGACATTCAAGGCACTCGCACAGCAGAAAATGCAAACTATCAGCTCCTCCGAGGCCACCCTCGAAACCAGTCCTCTGGGTAACGGTCGAACCCTCGATCGGGTCGCAGACCGGAGCGCTCATACCCGTTGGACGAGCAACCGCAGCCAGCAGGTGGGGGACGAAGTGCTGACGTTTCGTTTTTCGCACCCGACGCCGACCCGCGGCCTCGAACTCGACCCCGGCGAATATTCTACCGATTTTCCCCGCGGCCTCACAGTGCGAGGCGGCCCATGTCGAGAAGAAGAAGCCCGACAACTCGCTTATTTCCCGTCATGGCAAGGAGCCCTTTCGTTTACTACCGATGGATTTCCTTACTTCAGCGGTCAAAGTGACGTGCGTATGTTGTTCGGAAAAGAAGAGAGTGTCGAATGCATCTTCGTACGACAGACATCAGCGGCCCCCTTCGCGTGGTCGGTTGCCGAGGCTCGGATGCTCCCTCACTGATTGACCACTTTCGGCTCGACGATATCAGACTTACGAGACGGGAGTGAGGAAAGCACTCTATCGAGCACTCCATTTATGAACATCGGTGCATCATCCGCGCTGAATCGTTTGGCGATCTCTAACGCCTCGTTGATGCTCACCTTTGGCGGAATGTCGCTACGAAACATGAGCTCGTACACGGCGAGTCGCAACAGATTTCTATCTACTCGAGGCATTCTCGAAATACTCCAATGAGTAGAGGCAAGTCCGATCTGATCGTCGATAACCCTTATGTGCTCTATCACGCCGAAGACCACATCTCGACTGAAGGCACGCGCCTCGTCGTCGCACTGAGCTTCGGGTATCTTCTCGTCTCTCTCTTCACTGCGAGTACCAAAATGGGTGAGACAAAAATCAATTGCCTCATGAGAGTAATCACCCGTGACGTCACATTGATAGAGAACCTGTAGAGCGGCCTCTCGGCACGCCCGCCGAGACTTCATCGCCTATCCTCCCACAACGTTCTCATGAATATGCTCCCTGAGCCTGCTTTGCTAATTCATGTTATGGATGGTCTGACGGCGACAGTAACATTTAGAAACGTCATATATTCAAGCGGTTACGGACTTGGCGATCGATCCTCAGCTAGCTCTGACGATCCGAGCTTACAGCAAGTGCCCCATCTTCTCTTTCTTAGTCTTGAGATACTCTGCCCGCACAGGATCGTCGGCAACCAGCATAGGGACCCTCTCGACTACAGTAATGCCAAAACGGGCCAAAGACTCTCCCTTCTCGGGATTGTTAGTGATGAGCCGAATCGCACGAATGCCCATCGACAGCAACATGTGAGCACCAACTGCAAAGTCGCGCTCGTCAGGACGGAATCCGAGCTTCACGTTCGCCTCTACCGTGTCGAGTCCCTCGTCCTGTAGCTTGTACGCGCGAACCTTGTTCTCCAGTCCAATTCCTCGTCCTTCCTGCCGTAGATACAGAATGACTCCGACCCCTTCCGATACAACAAGATTCATCGCTCCAGCCAACTGCTGCCCGCAATCACATCGTCTACTGCCGAACACATCACCGGTGAGGCATTCGGAGTGCATGCGCACCAAAGGCGCGTAAGAAGTCGGCATGGCACTCACATCCCCTCGCACCATAGCGACATGCTCCTTCCCTCCCGCATCATCGACGTACACCGTCGCGGTAAACGCGCCAAAATCAGTCTCCACCGTGCGCGAGCTGAGAGGTCTCACGGCGATCTCGTTAAGAGTGCGGTATTTCCGGATCTCCTCGATACTCGTCAAGCGTAAGCCGTGTCGCTTGGCAAACTCCTCGAGCTGTGCGCCACGAGCCATCGTGCCATCGGGATTGAGAATTTCACACAGAATGCCCGCAGGGGCGAGCCCTGCAAGACGTGCAAGATCGAACACTCCCTCCGTATGGCCCTGGCGTGCCAGAACGCCGGCATCATTAGCCAGCAAGGGAAAGATATGACCGGGGCTCACGAAATCACCAGCACGAGCAGCAGGATCCAGCAGCTTTGCAACTGTATGTGCCCGCGACGATGCGGTCACACCGAATGGCACGACATCTTTATGATCGATACTGATTGCAAAAGGAGTCTGGAATGGGGAGTTGTTATTGTACACTTGGAGCGGAAGATTGAGCGTCGATGCGAGCTGCCTCGAAATGCTGACGCATATGAGCCCACGCGCCTCCCTCATCAAAAAAGAGATCGCTTCACTCGTAACTGCCTCGGCAGCTATACAGATATCTCCCTCATTTTCCCGATCGGCATCATCGACGACGATCACCGGCTTGCCGGCCCGAAAGTCTGCTAGAACCTCGTGGAAGGGATCTAAATGCAATTGCTCTCCCACTTCACTGGGCATCGTTTCCTATCTTCTTGGGCTGCGTAGAGACTGCCGTCCCTTGTCCCCCCAAACTCTGGAGAGCATCGACGAACTGACTCACATCCGAAAACTCGCGATACACCGAGGCGAATCGCACATAGGCTATCTTGTCCATCTTGCGCAGCTCGTCCATCACAAACTCACCTACGGCACGACTCTCGAGCTCCTTGACACACAGCTCCTGAACTCGCTTCTCGATGGTTTCAACCGCTGCATCGATCGCCTCGACACTGACGGGTCGCTTCTCACAGGCTCGTCGAATTCCGCCCCGAATTTTCTCACGATCGAAGGGCTCTCGTCTTCCGTCCTTCTTCGTGACCATAGGTAGCGCTAGCTCGATTCTCTCGTATGTCGTGAAACGATACCCACACTCCTGACACTCGCGACGACGGCGGATGGCTCCGGCGTCGCTGCGCGAGTCGGTCACAGAAGTTTTGTCGGAGTTACACTTCGGACAGAACATATCTCGAGAATCGCCTCCTTAACCCACCAAGCGATGTTTGTAGAGCGGAAAACGCTTGCTAAGTTCGCGAACTCCTTCCGCAACCGCAGTGAGCTTGCTTTCGTTGTTAATGTTGGAGAGCGCCTCGTAAATCAACCCGGCGATCTCTTCCATCTCCTTTACTCCCATGCCACGTGTCGTCAGAGCTGGCGTACCGAGTCGGACCCCACTGCAGATCGTCGGCGGCTGTGGGTCGAAAGGGACGGTATTCTTGTTTCCGGTTATCCCTACCTTATCGAGACACACCTCGCCTGCTGCACCGCTTACGCCGATTGGACGGAGGTCGACGACCAAGAGATGGCTGTCGGTACCCCCTGACACGATCTGCAACCCCTTCTTTGTCAGCCCCTGTGCGAGCGCTTGCGCGTTCTGCACTACTGCCGCTGCATAGCTCTTGAAGTCAGGGTTCAAAGCTTCCTTGAGCATTACCGCCTTCGCAGCGATGGTGTGCATGTGAGGTCCCCCTTGGAGTCCAGGGAATACAGCCTTATTGATCGCCTTGCGGTGCGCTTCCCGCCCCATGACCATTCCAGAGCGCGGTCCGCGTAGCGTCTTGTGCGTCGTTGTTGTCACGATATCTGCGTACGGAACGGGCGAAGGATAGGAACCTCCAGCAACGAGACCCGAATAGTGCGCGATATCCGCCATGAGTACTGCACCGACCTCGTCGGCTACCTCACGGAACAGCTTCCAATCGATACGGCGCGAATACGCAGTAGCTCCCGCAATGATGAGCTTGGGCTTGTGCTCACGCGCAAGAGAACGAACTTGGTCCGGGTCGATCATGCAATCCGACTCACGAACTCCGTACCCAACCACTTTGTAGTGGCGCCCGGAGAAATTCACGGGGCTACCGTGCGAGAGATGTCCACCGTGATCGAGCCGCAAGCCCATGAAGGTGTCTCCAGGCTTCAAGAATGCCTCGAATACAGCCTGATTTGCCTGCACTCCGGAATGGGGCTGGACGTTGGTAAACTCGGTCCCGAACAGCTCGCACGCTCGCGCGCTCGCAAGATTCTCTACCTCATCGACGACGTGGCATCCGCCGTAGTAACGCTTTCCTGGCTGCCCCTCGGCGTACTTGTTGGTAAGAACCGAGCCCATCGCTTCGAGGACCGCCTCACTGACGAAATTCTCACTCGGAATCATCTCGAGTCCGTACTCTTGACGCTCGGTCTCCTGCTGAATCAGCTTGAAGGTGTCAGGGTCGACATCGTGGAGAGAGCGACGACGGGATTCATAAGTCGAGTTCGAAGTAGACATGTAAGAGACTCCGGAAAATACGAACAAAAAAGGGCCCTCGTTGGGGCCCTTCTAGCATAGCAGAAACCCTCCCAACGAGGGGAAGAAGTTCACACTACGCTTACGATTGCTTGCCTTGGATGTACTTTGTTACATCGTCGACGGTCTGGATCTTCTCGGCGTCCTCGTCCGGAATCTCCATATCGTACTCCTCTTCGAGGGCCATGATCAGCTCGACGATGTCGAGTGAATCTGCGCCAAGATCCTCGATGAAGGATGCCTGAGGAGTAACTTCCTCTAAGCTGACACCAAGCTGCTCTACGATAATCGATTTAACTCGCTCTGATATCTCCTCAGGTGTTGCCATGAAACACGTC
>JBILEW010000025.1:0-43986 GCA_044351885.1 Bdellovibrionota bacterium | reverse complement strand
ATTCATGTATCGTCCTAATGAGACGCCGCGATGGCTACCGGGAGCGACACAGATGAAGGTGGAAAAGGTCGCTGTGGGCGCGAGAGAGGCGCTCTAATTTCTATGTGTTACGAGACGTCCACGCCTCGTCATTATTTCTTTCTTAGATGCAAGTATGCCACAAGACGCACGCTTAGACTAGGAGTGAGTGGTGGATGTGCTGGCTCGAGTTGAGATGAAAGATGTGTTAGGTGAGTTAAGTCAGGGGGTTAGCTATTTGCGGGCCCAGCAGGATCGCGAAGAGATCGCTTGCGTGAGGGCAACAGTCTCGTCCGCTTTTGTGTTCTCCGCAGGATGCCAACCATACCTTGTTCGGTAAGCACTCAAGTTCTTCCGTGTCCGAATATTTTGGTTAAGTAACGCGGAGGCGCGGAAAACGCGGAGACCGCAGAATGGGCATTGTTACAATACTCATGGGAGCTAGGGCACGAAAACAGCCGACTTGAGGAGCCGTCCAATACTCGTAACATTCGGCTGAGCCCCCCGCGTTTTCCGCGCCTCCGCGTTAATTAACCAAAAAGCCTGGGCTGCTAATCAATGTTTGCTGAAGCAGAGAATAAAGAGGTATTCGGTTTGAGCGCCTTCCGAGCGAACCGAGACAAGGTGTAAAGGGGTCTCCGCCGACGGCTCAGCTCTGCCCGGCTTCCTCAGGATAGGGCGTCCTCTTTTTTTGAGGAGCCCTTGCCAGCGTTGTATATCTTTCCGCCCAAATCCTTGTAGCGCTTGAGGACCGCGCACGCCTCGTCAGAGAGCACGTTCTCTATGACCTCAATGTGCGACGTTTCAGGCAAGCGTCTACGCAGAAGCTCGGCCCAATTCGGAGGCACAGGGCCTTCGTCGAAACCTGTCAGCTTTTCAGTCTGCTCGCAGCTGGCGCCAGTTACGAGGCGCTTGATGCCAGACCACCATACTGCCCCCCAGCACTGAATACAGGGCTGGGCGCTGGTCACCAGCTCCATTGCCGGAAGATTCGGCGCTCCAAGATCGAATGTTCCGAGGCTCTGTTGGGCGATCATGAAAGCCATTATCTCTGCATGAGCCAGGGAGCATGCGCCTACCACGACAAGATTCACTCCTGGTGCAACGAGCTTACCGCTTTCGACCTCGAAGATTGCAGCTCCAAAGGGACCACCAGTCTTCTCCGATATGTTGCGATCTGCCAGTGCAATCGCCAGCCGCATTCGGTCCTCCATAGTGTGGAAGACCGTGCCTGGCTTGACCAGCTCTGATACCCATTCGGGAAGTGAGACGTGTACACTGGGATAAAGCTGGTTCATTCCGACACTCGTTAGCTATTTGGCGACGGTCTGCGAATTTCCGACCTGAATCTCTAATTCGGGAAGCGGTGCCTTTAGATCCACAGCTTTCTCGGGTAGGCCGAACTGTTTTCGGACCTCTTCAACAAACAGCTCGGCTAGCTGCCTCTTATGTTGGGGAACATCCACAATTTCACTGGCAAGATTTTGCATGCTGATGATCTCGTCTAGGTGCCGGACCTTGTCCAATGAACTCGTCACACTTGAGGTGTGTCGTCGATGCATGTTGAGGGAGTGAGAGCAGAAGCTAATCGTCCCGGAGGAGAGCAAGCGTAAGTAGAGCAGCCAATCACCTGCAACTTTCATCCCTTCTATCTCTGCCTGATGCAGTCTGAGCACGCGCTTAAGATGATCGCTTCGGAAAAGCACGGCGCTTACGTTGGGGATAGTATTTTTGACTGATAGGGCGTCGATGATCTCTTGGGTTCCTGTCCGATGGTAATCATGTGCGAAGCACGTGGAGGCGCCTGACGTGTAGCTCCGGTAGTTATTCGCCGTTATCGTACCATCTGGCGCCATCATCTTGGACTCGCAATATGCCAATGACAATGACTGGTCTTGGAAGCGTGAGATAAGGGTGGATACAAACGTGAGCTCGGAAAGGTCATCGGCTTCGGCTATCCAGATTACATCGCCCCTTGCAATGTCGACACCTCGTCGCCACTGTTTGAAGACCGAGCCGGAATTCCTTTTGTTCGCGATGATGACCGAATCTACGTCGAGCTTACCCGTGACTTCTCGAATTACCTTGAGGCTGTCGTCGCTCGAGCAATCATCGAGGACGATCAGCTCGTAGATCGGAAAGGTCTGCTCGACAACCGACTTGATACGCCCCTCGATGTATCGTCGATAATTGTAGTTTGGTATCACCACGCTTACGCGTGGGACTCCGCTCAGGGAGTGGAGTAGATCCAAGATATACATGCGCAGGGAGTGTGGTTTGTTGAGACACGTGATGTTCGGCTGAGATAGGAGCCTCAGGGTCTTTTCAGCGAAATCGTCCACATCTTCGAAGCGTGCCAACTCGCCATTGTTCTCCAGGATGAACTGCGCAGCTCCTGTGGCACTCTCGAAAGCCACCACCGGTACGTCGACATCAATCGCCTCGGCGACTACATTGGGGAAGGGATCTTCTCTCGAGGTCAGGGCATACACGTCTGCTGCTGCAAAGAAGATTCGCGGGTCGTTGCAAAATCCGGGGAGGATGACTTTATCATGAAGACTCGAGTCCTCAATTGCCGAACTAATCTTGTCCGAAAAATCCGCTCCCACGGCGCCGACCCAAAAAAAGACCGCCTTTGGATCGGCCTGAGTAACCCGGGCGGCTACTTCGATGAAAAGATCTAAACCTTTTCTGTTGTCTCCGAAACCGACCGAGAGGACGATCTTTGCGTCGTTGGGAATATTGTACTGGCTGCAAATCTCTCTTCGAGCACTCGGCTTCTCTCCCTTGAAGGGGTTTTTGCGAAGGAGCCCTTGCGGGCGCAGCACTACCTTGGACTCGTCCAGGGGAAAGATATCCCGGAATCTAGCGCACACCATGTCCGCCGGAAACACGACCTTGTCGGCATGTTTGCAAATGAGCTTGCCGTTCTCGAGCTGATCGAGTTGCCGAATCACCCCAGGCAGCTCATGGATGAGGCTTATAACCTTAAATCCGTGCTGCTTGAGCCTCGGAATTATCGAGCCGGAAACGATTGTGCTAGTGATCGCTTCAGATGCCCCCGCGCGGCGAGCTTCTCTGATAAAGCAATCAATCTCTGCCTCCGAGGCAGCGGCACAGTTAATGGTGGGACCTATCGCAGCAAATTCATCGAGGAGTCGACCCCCTTGTAAGGCGATGACAAACACCGAATAGCCTATGCTCTTGCAGGCTCGGGCGGTCTCGAGAGTTTGAATCTGTGCACCGTGAGTGTGGCAATCGTGAGTAGAGAGTAGTATCGCTCTACAATGCTCGTTGCTGGTGTTCGCCAGAGCAAAGCGCGAAGCGGTCAACCATGCGTATCCGTACCTCTCGTCGGGCTCCAGGTGCGCACCCTCTGCCCACTCGTTCCACGCATTTACGAATACGAGATGTTCTTCAGGGTCGCTTCGGTGAGCTTGGGTGTGATGAATCGCGTTCTCCAGCCACACTTGATACTCAGGAGGAGAGCTATGAAGAAACACGGTTCCCTTCTCTTTGCGGCGTGCAGTGTTGTCCCAGGAGGGGCACACGGAGCGAAAGAGACGGTATGGAGGCTCGACGTATGCTTCGCTGCGCTTTGCGTAGTATCGCCAGTCGTATACCGTCGCTGCGAAGTTGTCTCGTAATGGCTTTACCTGATCTGACAACTTAGGTGGTGACGCATTATTTGGGGGAAACTCTATTGCAGAATCGAATCCATACGTTGCTGGGTCAGCGGCCTCGAAGGATTGCGTGTATGCGAGATGGATCTCTCCGATGCCGTTCGCTCGGCACCACTCGCGCCAGCGATTCGCCGTTTCTACGATGTTCGGAAAGAGGGACGGTCGGTAGATTATCAAGAGCGGTCGCCCGTGAATTCGGATGTATCGCGGGTCTTCGAGATAATGCGCAGCACACGAAATAAAAGCAATGTCATCTTCAGGCGAGTGTTTTTGTGACATGAGCAATTCCTGCTCAAGGCCATCCCAGCGTCGACACCAGTTTTCATTGGCCCAGCAGACACAGAACGGAAGATCGAGGGACCTGTCGGCAACATAGTTGTCGAGTGGCTTCTCGAGTAGGCGCTTACCGCCGAACCAATACATGTAGAAGCAGAATCCTCCTATCCCGTATTGCTTCGCGAGCTCAACCTGTCTTTTCTGAGTTTTGCCATCGAGGAGATCATAATAGCCCAGGTCCAGAGGGACATGAGGCTGATAATGGCCCCGGAAGTTCGGTCGAGCAGGCCTCACATTCGTCCACTCGGTGAATCCCTTGCCCCACCATTCGTCGTTCTCGGGAATTGGATGGAACTGCGGTAGATAGAACGCAATCAGTCGCGTGGTGGTGGCGTAAAAGCGAGGATCAGTCGAGTGTGGGACGAAGCCATCGCCTACAGTTCGGTAAGACGCTGGTCGTGCTGCAGGGGAGGCCTGGTAGATCCTTCGCTCCCGCTCCCAGTTGAGATAACGATTCGTATTTCTGAAGAGGAAGGGAGTCGCCGAGAAAGCGAGGTCTCTGAGCCTGTCCTTGGTGTCGCGCGAGAGCGGCGTACGATGCCAAGCCCACAAGGCAACGCGTCGAGGGGCATTTCGCACAACCTGTAGCGCTCTCCGCGTAGACGTCATGAGGACTCGCATCGGGGCCGTCATCTTCCAGCTCTTGCTCGATGTGACGTCTCGGACGATCCCCTGCAAGTTGCTTACCTGCTTTCTAAGGGCCTCTCGCTCCGATCGGAGTTGTGCCACTTCCCCTGTAAGCTCCTTGTTTCGAGAGTCCAATTGTTGATTTTTTTTCGTCTCCTCATGTGTGCGTGACTCTGATGCCGCAAGGGTGCTTCTCAGAGAGGTCGCAATCGCCTCTTGACTGCTCAGCGAGCGGGTCAAACGTGCTTCGTCGTCTTGAAGAGCTCGTATTTTGTCGTTCGCCTGGGAAATCTCCCGGTTTAAGAGCGAAGCTTGCGCCGTCAGTGTATCGATCAAGTGCTGTCTGTTGCCAAGTTCCTGCTCGCTTTGGCGTGCGTTGTTCGCCTGTTCGTTCTGAAGGGAGCACATTTTCTCTTTTAAAGTCTCTATGCGACGTTCTCGATCGTTCAAAAGGTTAAGAGCAGGCGTGAACTTTCGGAATTCGGCTTCGCAGGCCTGGATCTGATCGTTGAAGGTCAGGGCGTCCGTCGAAATTTCGTCTCGTGCTGCCGACAGTAAGAGCTCGTACAAAGATCCGACGCATTTCGGAACGTCCTCGCAATTGCGGAGATCCTCCAGTGTGTGTGTTGTATGTCGCAAATCGGTGCGGAGAAAGTTCTCGAGATACGCTGTTACCGCTGGTTCGGTGGGCAGGGGAACTGGAAGTCCCAAAGCGGTCGCGATTCGACAGACCTGTGCGAGCGGATCAGAGAGAAATACGTCGTAGTCGACGATGACCCGTCTGTTGCCTACCGTGTCCCGAAGGGTCGGCAGCATGTGCTGGGTCCACAGGTAGGCGCACTTCGCGGTTGGAAGCTCATCTCGCGCTGCCAAAGAGGCCGCTACGCTGAGAGGATTGCGACACGTTATGACAAAGAGGGGCTCGAGCCCCGCTGACGAGAGCACGTGCTTCCAGAAAGGTATGAATCGGGCCGTCCGTGGATCTTTGAACGCCCACAGCCCGTATTGGTGAGCCCTGGAGCGGACGAGCTCGACGGCCTTTTCGAAGATCTCCGAGAGGGGATGGTCCGAGAGTTCGTGCATCGGCTCTTCCGCAAACAGCTGCCAGGATGACTGATAGTGAGACAGGAGCGACTCATTGATTCTTACAACCTCCACATCCTCCCAAAAGCCGGTCGGATTATCGAAGCGGGCTTGGTGCAGTTGGATACCCAAATTAGCCCCTAGAAGCTCAAGGGATTTCGTGACAGCGCTCGTGCCACTCCTATGCATCCCCAGGACCACTATGATTCGGGTTTCTTCTAAGTTGCTTTTGGTCATCACACGTCTATCGATTACAAAGTCCAGCAACGGGTACTTTGGGGACAAAAGCGCACCACGAGAGCCGGTCCCCGGTCCTCTCCCTGGCCCGAAACCATTCATCAGCCCTCCGTCAGCTCGTTCCGACACGGCCCATGATGTCTCAAGCGGGCCGTGTGAGAGGCGATCGTTGCTTTTTGTTCTATGATAACAATGGCTTACGCCCTGCAGCGCATAGAAGGCTGGATCAACAAGAGATTGAACCCTCCGAGTTTATACCGCGCCCCCGAGCCAATCTCAAGCAAGCGGCCGCGAACTGCCCTGCGACCTGGGCGAGCAGCCTTCGTCGCCTGCAATCCTTGGCGGACCCTGTGCGCACAGATCAAAGTTTTCGGTCTCGAGCGACAAATTGGGATTGTAAAACGGGTCGTCAGCCAGCAGGGACCCCCAGCGTTCCTTCATCGTCTCGACCTCCTGCTCGAAGCGACGTTGCTTCTCAGGATTGTTCTCGTAGCCTCGCGAGGCGGACTCATGGTGCAGCAGCTCGGCGTACGGCGTGTAGACAACCCGGTACCCAGTCGCGCGAATCTTCAGACAGAGATCAACGTCGTTGAATGCGATAGAGAGCTTCTCTTCGTCGAAGCCTCCGATGTGATCGAATACGTCCTTTCGCACCAGCATGCATGCCGCCGTCACAGCAGAAAGATCCTGAGGAAGGCGAGCTCGATAAAAGTATCCCATGCTGTTCGCGTTCCAACCTTTGAACGGATGACCGGCCACGCCGCCGATCCCTGTAATTACCCCAGCGTGTTGAATGGTTCCGTTCGGATAGAGTAGGCGTGCTCCGACAGCGGCTATGTTCGCTCGAATAACATGTGAGACCATCTCGTCCAGCCATTCAGGATGGATTATTTGAATATCGTTGTTGATGAAGCCCAGAATCGTTCCCCGAGCCTGTCGTGCCGCCCAGTTGTTCAGCCGTGAATAGTTGAAGGGGCGCTCATCGCGAAGCACTGAGACACGGGGGTCCGCTGCCGGAATAGAACGGAGCCAGCTGAGGGTCTGGGTGTCAGTACTGCCGTTGTCGACTATCAATATCTCGATATTCGAGTAGTTGGTCCTATGTAGCAGGCCTTCGACGCATTCCCGCAAAAGGTCGACCTGATCCTTAGTTGGTATGATCAGCGAGATGAGTGGGGGTGGCGAAGGGAGCGGATAACGGACGCGCAACGCATGCACGGCTGGAAGCTGTTCGACGCAGGCCTTGCCATTTCCCGTACGTGTCAGATGATCTGAGACGGCACGGATCTGAGCGGCAGAGATGTAGGGTTTTACTCCCGCCTCGATCGAGGTCGACGTGGTGTGGACGCGCCAATGATACAAGATGAAGGGCAGGTGACGTATCTTTGTTGCAGGAATGATCTCGGATACTCGTAGCACAAAGTCCCAGTCCTGGGCTCCATCACACACGCTCCTCATACCATGTATCTTCTTGAACAAGCTCGAGCGCACGACGAGAAAGTGACAGACGCAATTGTGGCTCAGAATAAGTTCCGGATTCCAGGAAGTCTTGAAGTATGGACAGTGACGCACTCCGTGCTCTGTAATTTTATCTTCGTCGCTAAACAGCAGCTCGATGTCAGGATAGGTATTCAACTCTCGGATTACGAGGCTGAGCGCGTGCTCTCGGAGGATGTCGTCGTGATCGAGCAGCCCGATCCACTCTCCTCGAGCGATACTAACCGCCGAGTTGGTTGCCTCTGAGATATGCCCGTTTTCAGGTCGAAAGACATATCTTATGCGAGGATCGAGTTCCGCATATTCTCGAATGAGGGTCCGTACCTCTGGATTCGAAGAGTTGTCGTCAGCGATGCACAGCTCCCAGTTGGTGTATAGCTGTTGGCGAACAGAGTCTATCGCCTGCTGCAGAAAGGGGATCGGCGGATCCTTAACGGGGAGTGCGATCGAGACCAGCGGGCGATATTCAAACGCAGCTGATTCCTGACGTAGCCGCTCCCGGTCTTGCTCCGTGAGAGTGTCAAATCGAGCGCACCACTTCGCATAGTCTGGCGTATTAGATCTTCGTATGCGCTCGCAGAGTCCACGTAAGCCCTCCCTGCGCAATAATTGAAGCGCTCTACGTGCCTTGGCTACGAATATCCACGGGTTCGTCAGGTAGTGGTGGAGTATGCCGAGATATTTGCGTAGTGCACATTCAAGTGCGCCTACCTCTGTTATGGCGCACTGCATAGGCACACAGCCCTTCGTTCCAACGCCGAATGCGAGGATCAACTCCTGCACTCCGCATGGTAGGAGAGCTGGCTGGGCGATACGACCTGTTCGGTCGCTAGCTAGCCACAGACTTTCGTGTTCGGTGAAGTCCCCCGAGGTTCGATAGTAAAGGCGAACCGAAAGCCTCGAATCTCCGCCTTGCAAAGAAATGTTTACGCGCACCGCTCCAGTTGGCAGGACTCGCCCTTCGGAGCAAGGGCGGAGTTGCCATATGGAGCAGGGTTGGCTCCGCCGAACTACTGCCGGTCCGTGCCCGGCTGGAGAGCTCTCCAAACACGAGAATCGAACTGTTCGTCTTCTTAGCAGATGAGCGATGTTTGGTATGAGTCGCATTGATAGTTCAATGAACCAGTACTTCGGGTTTCGATGTGCATGACAGCTCGGCCGTGTCGCGGACGCTTGGCTTAGTACCTTCTATAGGCGTATTACTGCGTGCTCGTACGAGACGCTCTCCGAGATTGATGAATGGTTTCTCGATGAGTCGTCCAGCAAGATATGCGAGGGGTATCAAGAGCACCAGTGTTAGAGCCGCGCACATGAGAAAGCTGTATCCCTGCCATACAGGTAGCCTATATAAGGCCTCATAGATGGGCTTGAGCAGCGAAATCAAGGGAGGGTGACACAGGTACAACCCAAAGCTCAGGTTTCCGAGCCAAGCTAAGGTCTTGCCCGAAACGATCCGACTCGGTTTGAGACACTGTGAAACGATGATTAAAGAAAAGAACACCCCCCATATGTGAGAGCGGCTTCCTACCACAGGAATCCATCTTGTCTCAAAGGAGACTATCAGCAGAAGTGCAAGTGCAGCAGCCGCTGAAGTCAATGCAGCGGCCCACGATTTTGCTCTCTCTGGGAGAGAGCTCAACTGCTTGTAAGCGAAGTACGCTGGGACACCGAAGGCGAAGATCCCCAGAGAGCCGAGAAAACTTTTGTATGCATATCCTCGAGGATATTGAGCCGCTTGGTACACGTCGAGAAAATAGCTGCTGATCAGTATCGATACCGTCAGTAGTATCAAGGAGAGGGCCTCCCACGCTCTCAAAGAATGTAGCCCCTCAAGGCGATTTTTCACGATTTTTTGCCTCTCCATACGCGGGGTAAGGAGGTGATAGTACAATCGAGCCGTCTTGTGCAAGTCTGGGCTTGCCGTGCAAGAGAGCTTTGCTCCAGTGCCTGCGCAGATAGGGGCATTCACTGACCTATTAATCCCCCCTGATTGGAGTCCCAGGTGAAAATCCGACCAGTTCCGCGGGGATGGCTCGATGTGGCAACGAAACCGTCTGAAACACTACGTACTTCGAGGGTCACACCGCCCGATAGTCGTCTAATGCCTGGTAGTTGAGTACAGCTTTCGTTGCTACAGGCTAGGTATTCCTCATGCTGTAGAAAGTACGCCTCCTCGGCCATAGCGACGGAGCGAAGATCGAGTTCTGCGCGCGTATCAAAAGCTGTGGCCTTGTATGCGGCGTATCGCGGGATGGCGATCGCTGCAAGAGTACTCACTATACTCATGACGATAAGTAACTCGAGTAGAGTGAATCCCTTTATGTTGCGGTAATGTAAATGTGACATGTCGTGTTCTCCTGCTCGAAGGTGTCGAGACGAATGCGCTGCTCGCTTCATCGGAGATAGTATTCGACCTAACGGCAGGAAAGTTTCCTGCCGGCCTTGCTTTAAAGAGATGGTCGAATGTTCGAGAGACCCGCTTCCCTAGAACTTCGCGAAGCTCGGGGTGTCAACCGCCGGGGGTTTCGGGGCTTCACCGCCTGTTGCGCGGCGGGTGGCCTCGGCCTCTACTTGCCTCTGCTGGCGGTCCGCGCGGTACAGCCGGATGGCCCGTATGCAGGTAGGGGTGAACCAGCCGTCACGATGGCAGACAGGAGCGGCAGCTTTCGGAAAAGCAGAGAGACATTGTTGAATCAAATCCTGGCATTGCGGGAGGATTAAACGGACTCTCTCGTTAGTCTTGATGGTCATCACTCCGTCGCGATTTGGATTCTTTATCGCTTCCATAAGTGCCATCAGGCGTGCCTGCTCTGTCTTGTTGTCCTTTGCGGCAGCAAGTTTGGTCTCTAACTCCGTAAGCATGCGCTCCTGATGCTCGCCGCGGAGCTTGGGGGGGATTTTGAGAAGCTTTTCCCGAGCACCGCGTATTTCAGAATCCTCCGACGAGCTGTCGCTCTCTGGTCGAGGGGCGAATCTCACTGCGCTGATCCGGCAAGCTGCGACGAGCATCTGGTCGTAAAGCGCGAGAGCGTCATCCATCAAGCGAGATTTCTCCTCGACCTCCTGTGTGGATTGATATTTTGAGTTGACGTCCTTCAGAATAAGGGTCAGTTTGCTCAGCCTCTCGACCTCGGCGGCAGACATGCCGGCTTTGAGAGCTGGGCTTCTCACTTCAGCATCATATGTTCCGGGATAGTACGTGGCTGTTTTCTGATTCAGGTATGCATCGATGCATGACTGAGCTGCAATTCCATCTCGTAGGCATGTTGCCGCGGGATTGTCAGGGTTGAGCTGAAAGAGTCTCTCCATGTAGCCGACGCACGTCGGATCGGTAGGGGGACCTTTGTAATCGAGTGTTTTGAATAGAGCTCCGAAGCATTTGCCATTCACGTAGTCTTCGAGCGCCGAGATTAGTTCGGTGAGGCTGACCATGTTGTTGACGAACTTGAGGCTGTTCTCCGCCATCTCGATTCGGAGCTCTGACACACCAACGGCTTTCTCGAGATCGACCGAGGGTTTTTTTGTTTGCGCGCTTGCAGGGAGTGCGCAGGTCGATGCCGCAACCAGCGCCATGCTAGCGGTGATGGTAAAAAGGCGAGTTCTACGAGACGAAGTTGCCCGATTCTTACTCGTCATGAAGCGATCTCCAGAAAATAGGCGCTCAAAAGCTGAGCTAAAATCGTGTGGCGTAGCGGACTGGGGTGCGGATCGAAGGAGAGGGTAAGGGCATTCTCACTTATATGCCCCCTCTCCACGTACTCCAGGAGGCCGTCCCTCAAGGGGAGGAATCGAAGCGAGGAGCCCTTCCTCACAGCGGGAAGTCGCTTCAGATCAGACTCCCAAGACTTCCTGGGGTTAATAGTGAAGAAGGCTTTAATGCCCCGCGCTGAGGTTATTCCGTCCAACTTTTGGAGAGCACGGTTCGGATCGAGGCCAATAGCTTGGACCTGTTGCTCCATGTCTTCCGGCCGCAGAAGTCGCTTCGCTATCTGAACGAACTTGACCGACGACAGCATTCCACCACCATTGCCCGTGACATCCCGAATGAAGAACGGCATTCCAAAATCATTCTGCACGAAATACACCAATACCGCATCAGGCTCGAATTGGAGACCCACCTCCTCGAAGAGAGCAACCTCTTGAAAAGTCGAGTATCCAGGCACGCCGAAGTTCAAAACCTCGAATTTCAGCCCCCTCTTCGAGCGTTCATTGAGCGTATCTTCCAACTTTTGAGCGAAGGTCTCGTGCTGCTCGACTCCCCAGCCAAAGGCAAAGGAGTCTCCGAGAAGTGCGATTCGATAAACTCCCGGAGGCTTGGCTATCGGACGCTCGGGCGAGCGCATGCCACAGGAGTTCGTTCGAACTCGGGCGCGCACGAAGGTGAGATCCAGATCAGGCTTGAGGGTATAAATGATGGAGTCGCTCGGGTGAGAGCGAACAATTGTGCGCAGCGAAGCTCGGGCCCCTCCTTCCGCAGACGAGGAAGCCTCAGTGCTGTCAGGCTGCGTCATCGCACGTCGTACATCTTCAATCGAGTCGAATTGCGTGCCTTGTTGATCAACCGGAAACAACTGTAGGACCACGGCGCTCGCCACCAGAGCTGAGAGAGCTCCGAAAGTTGCCAGAGCTAGCTTGATTTTCAAGGTGAGAGGTTGAGGTGTCGTGCGATTCATTAGCCGAGCTTACATATGTGCAAGGGACTAGCTAAGGATACTGCGCCTGGCGACAGCGGTAAAGGCTACAGCATTCCTCTGAATCAACGAGATCCTGGATGCCTGGAAGGGTAGCCGCATCATTCCGAGGCAGCAGTGGAAAGAGTCTTAGGGAAGAGAGGCAAAACCACGCTGACGCATGATTTTGTTGAGCAGCGGTGCTAACGCACCGCTAAAATGCGTGCGGCACTGAGCGATGGCTGATATTTTGTGTTTCATGACACAGAAGACCTTGTTTCGCCTCGCTTCCCTAAAGCTCGTATAACGTCCACGCCACCGTCAAACGATGGACGGTAGACGCCGACGTCTACCGTTTGTCGTCCGACGTCAACGTGATTCGTCAGCGCCAGCCGTCAAATCACCACTAATCCCCAGCAAAACACAGAGATTTATTTAGAGGCTCCTTTGTTCGATGCCGAGTAAAATACGAGGATAGTGTTACCGTATCGACGCTCTTGGGTCTTTGTGAGTTGTTCGAGGTCTAGTTCTTCGTACTCCTTGGGATCGATCTGAACAATGACCATTCCTCCTTCCGCGAGAAGGTGAGGTCGCTCAGCGATAGTTCTGATCGCCTCTATCCACATCCCTTTGTACTGAGGGGGAGCCACGTATATCAGATCGAAGCTCTTGGCACAGTTGCGCAGGTACACGAAAGCATCGGTGTGACGGACTTCGGCATGTTCCGCGAGGTCCGTCGTTTTCAAGTTGTCCTTGATCGTTGCGACTGAGCGGGCGTTTGTGTCCAGGAATACGCAGTGCCCGGCTCCTTGACTCAGGGCTTCGATCCCGACTGCGCCGGTACCTCCGAATAGGTCGAGCATCGAGATTCCCTGTAAGCTCGGGCGGAGGATATCAAAAAGTGGAACCTTCACACGGTCCAGGATCGGTCGCGTGGAATCCCCGGGGACGGCCTTGAGAGGCCGTCCCTTCGCTTTACCACCTATAACTCTCATGTTTTGTTCGAGTGACTTTTATATTGAGCGATCCATGTCCCAGTTTTCCAGATAGTCGCGGATGAACGCGATGAACTGGCCACCGAGCGACCCATCTACGATCCTGTGATCGTATGAGAGAGTCAGGTAGCACATCTGGCGGATAGCGATCATGTCGTCGATGACGACGGGGCGCTTCTTGATCGCTCCGAGGCACAATATCGCCACCTGTGGTTGATTGATGATCGGAGTGCCGATTATCGTTCCAAAGACACCTGGATTGGTAACTGTGAAGGTTCCCCCGGCAACATCGTCTGGCACGAGCTTCTTGTTTCGCGCGCGCAGTGCTAGGTCGTTGAGTGCTCGAGCGATACCGACGAAGTTCTTCTCTTCTGCGCGCTTAATCACGGGCACGATGAGACCTGTATTGCCGAGGGCAACTGCAACCCCCAGATTAACATGCTTCTTGAGGATTATCTTTTTGCCTTCGACCGAAGCGTTCACGTACGGGAACTTCTCGAGAGCTTTTGTGGCAGCCTCGAGGAAGAACGGTGTGAAGCTGAGACCGAATCCCTCGCTCTTCTCGAAAGCATTTTTGTGCTTAGCTCTCCAAGCCGCGATGTTGGTCACGTCCACCTCTTGAATGGAGTAGACGTGGGGACTGGTCTGCTTCGATCGCACCATGTGGTCGGCGATCGCACTGCGCATGGCGTCCATGACAACCACCCTGGTGCCGTCAGAACCCCAATCAGCTGAGGGCGGCTCTGCTGGGGTTGAAGGTTTAGCGCTCACTGCGGCGCTCGCGGCAGGTGTAGATTTCTGGCTCGGAGCAGGTGCCGCTGAGCGAGCTTCTACGTACTTCAGAAAATCCTCTTTCGTGAGTCGGCCTGCTTGACCAGAGCCCTTCACGTTATCGAGCTCCGCCAGGGGAACTCCGTGTTTTTCGGCGAGACTCTTCACGAGTGGAGAATAAAATCGCCCGTTGTCTCCCTGCTCTTCGTCTTTTTGTGCTGGTACAGCCTGGGCAGGAGCAGCTGGGGCGGCCGCCTCGGCCTTAGGAGCCGCGTGAGCTCCATTCCCATTAGTGGCTGCTGCCGCCGCAGTAGCTTTGCCATCGGTGTCGATGATGGCGATCTTAGTTTTTACGGGCACGACATCGCCTTCGCTGAAGAGGAGCTCGGAGAGAACGCCAGCAGCCGGCGCTGGTATCTCGGAGTCAACTTTATCCGTTGAGATCTCGAGGATGACCTCGTCTTTTTGAACAGCATCCCCGGGCTTTTTGCGCCACTTGGAGATGGTTGCTTCCGCGATTGATTCACCCATCTGCGGCATCAGCATCTCAACTTTCATGGTAAACGACTCCTCACCTAACTAGAAAATTATACAGTGGTTATAGACTGATACGGCTTCAAGTAAAAGGTTCCCGCAAAGCTATGATGAAATCTCGCTTGGTATATGTGCTGCGTTTACACGGGCATTTAGAAGACGCTGTTTTAAAACTCTAAAAGCTCCTGCAAAGCCGCAGCGATATCGTCAGTTTGCGGAAGGACGGCATCCTCTAGAATCGGTGCGTGTGGTACGGCTGCCGCGTACTTCATTCCTACTCGCTTGACCGGTGCATCGAGGTCTTGGAAGCAGGTATCTGATATCTGTGCGGCGATCTCGGCGCCGAATCCACCGAAGAGAACGTCTTCGTGGGCGATCAAGACCCGTCCAGTTTTGCGTACGCTCTCGAAGATGTGCTCGATATCCAGCGGCACGATGCTTCTCAGATCGATCACTTCAATCGAGTACCCCCTCGATTCGAACTGATGCGCCATCATGAGGCTCTTCTGGACGAGGGCCCCCCACGTAACGATCGTTGCGTCGGTGCCGTCTCTCACGGTCTTGGCTCTGCCGATCGGTACGAGGAGATCTGCGTCTCCCTCGGGCGCCTTTGCGTACACCTGACGGTAGAGGCCTTTGTGCTCGAGGAACAGCACCGGATCCTGCGCTCGTATCGCCGCCTTCAGTAGACCTTTCGCATCGGCAGCGTTTGACGGATACAGAACGAAGAGTCCAGGAAGGTGGGCGAACGTTGCCTCGATGTTTTGCGAGTGATAGGCGCCACCACGGATGTATCCTCCCACCGGGATTCGAATAACCGCAGGGCACGCAAAGTCTCCGCCGCATCGATAGTGCATCATGGCGAGTTCGTTTCGGATCTGATTCATGCCGGTCCAGACGTAATCGCCGAACTGGATCTCCACGACCGGCTTGAGGCCACGTGTCGCTAAACCGATTGCCGCTCCGACGATCGAGCTCTCGGCGAGCTGACTGTTGAATACTCTATTGGCTCCGTGCTTGGCAGTCAGCCCCGCTGTGACAGTAAAGACACCGCCTTTTCCATGCGCTACATCTTCACCGAAGATGCACATGTCCGGATTACGCGCGAGCTCCTCGTCGAGGGCATGATTGAGTGCATCGACCATGAAGATGTCCGCACCGGTCGGAGTGCGCTCGAGGATCCCCTCCCACGGAGTCGGATTCGTAAAGGTAAACTTCGTGGCATCTTTCGGATCGCAATCTGGACGCTCTTCTGCCGCGTCGGCTGCAGCATCGACCTGGCTCTTGATCCTCGAGTGGATCTTCTCCATGTCGCCCTGTTTCGAGATGCCACGGTCGAGGAGTGTGGCACGCGTGAGGCGCAACGGGCAGCGTAGTTGCTCCTTTGCGAGGTCTTCTGGCGTGCGGTACTTCAGGTGGTTGTCGGATATGGAGTGGCTCTGAAGTCGGGGTACGTGCGCCTCTATCAGACTGGGACCTTCACCCCGGCGAGCACGGGCGTGAGCTGCCTCTAGTACAGTATACGCGGCTTCGAAGTCCGAGCCGTTGACCTCGCACGAATCGAGGTTTTCGTAGTTGCGAGCCAACTTGGCAACGCTTTTACCAGCTAGCTGCTCGGAAATCGGAACCGATATGGCAAAATCGTTGTTCTCGATCAAGAACACTATCGGTAGCTTTTCACGAGCAGCCCAGTTGAGCGCTTCGTGAAAATCTCCCTGAGAGCACGTACCTTCCCCGGCCGAAACGTATACAACCTCGTCGAGGTGTTTCATCTTCGCCCCGAGGGCACATCCGACAGCTTGAAGAAATTGGCTTCCGGTCGGAGAGCTTTGCGAAGGTACTTTAAGCTCCCGGCTTCCGTAGTGCATCGGCATCATCCGGCCGTGAGAGTTGGGGTCGTCGCTCTTGTTCATGGCGTTCATGAGCAGCTCCTCGGCGGTCATGCCGAGCCCTACCATCAAGGCCATATCGCGATAGTAGGGATAGAACCAATCTTTCTTCGGCCGAAATACCCGTGCCGCCGCGACTTGAACTGCTTCGTGGCCGGCGCAACTGATCTGAAAGTGGCACTTGTTCTGTTTGTAGAGGGTGATTGATTTCTCATCTATCAACCTCGACAGCAGCATGACCTCGTATGCCCAGAGAAGGGTTTTGTCATCCACATTTTTTACCCCGTTACGCCGTTGCGTTCGGCTCGTGTTCGGTGTCACGACAGGGGCACGGCCAGGTCCCGATTTTCGACCGTCGGAAGAGCTACTGGATCTTTGCATTGTTCATCTGTGGCAGAATGGCCGTCTAAGTGGCCTCGAAATATAGACCTTAAGTCAAAATAGAAGTTACCGGAGAACCTGCTCGGGCGGAACCCTATCACGGCACGCGCAATCCGTAGCCGAAAATTTCAGAAAAGTGAACCACTATGCGCTGACTCACATCGTCGAGCGAGATCGGCCGCGAACAAACTTCGCTCAATGATATCACCCGTATATCCCCGAGGCCACACGGATTTATCGTTTTAAACGGTTCAGAACACTCAAGTACATTGAGGGAAAACCCGTGTCGGGTGCACCACCGGGATATGCGAACTCCACTAAATGCGATCTTACTACGATCATCCAGCCATACGCCGGTCTTACCCGGTATACGCCTTCCTAAGACGCCGAAGTCTTGTAAAGTCTGCACGATAACTTCTTCGAGTGATCGCATATACCAATCAACGTCGGTGCGATGGCGTTTGAGGTCGATAATAGGGTAACACACAACCTGCTCCGGGCCGTGGTACGTAGCACTACCGCCGCGCTCTACCCGGTGTAGCTCTATCCCTCGAGCTCGTAGGAGATCCTCGGAGGTCAAGAGGTGTTCATCGGTCGTGGACGTTCCACACGTTATGACTGGATTGTGGCTGCAGACAATCAGCGTGTCGGATATCCGACCATCGATGAGTTGCTGGTGTAGGGAACGTTGAAGGTCCAGGGTCGTCTGGTAATCGACCAAACCCAGAAGACGAACGTCGAGCTTCGACACTTCGGACTGCACTGCGGCTATGTGCTCGCTCACAATATGCGATCGTGAGCGAGCTCCTCTTTAAAAATTGATCGGCCTACCGAGCGCGAGGCCCATCGCCTCCATCGTAGCCTCGGAGAGGGTTGGATGGGGGTGTATGGTGTCGAGCACGCTGGCCGCGATCCCTTCGTGAGATCGGATGATTGCGGCTTCAGAGATCAACTCCGTCGCCTCGGCGTGAATGATGTGTACTCCGAGTACCTCTCCGACCTCTTCATCGATAATGACCTTCACGAACCCTTCCTGCTCACCGATAGCGATAGCTTTTCCTATAGCAGAGAACGGAATCTTACCGACACGGTACTTGAGCCCCTTCTCTTTCGCTGCGCGCTCCGTGAGTCCCACGGAGGCTACTTGTGGCTGGCAGTAGGTACATCCCGGTATGTTGTCATAGCGCATCGGATGCTTGGATTTTCCAGAAGCACACTCGGCTGCGACCAATCCCTCGTGGCTCGCTTTATGAGCGAGGGCTGGGCCACCCGCCACGTCTCCGATGGCGTAGTGATGAGGAACGTTCGTCCGCATCAGTTCGTCGACCTTGATGAATCCCCGATTGGTTTCGATGCCAACCTTGTCGAGGCCGATGCTCTCCGTGTTGGGCAGAATGCCGATCGCTACCAGACAGGCATCGCCGCTCCATTTCTCCTCGGAGGTTTTTCCTTTGAGGGTAGCACTCACCGTATTGCCGGTCTTCTTGAGGTCCTGTACCGCTGTCGCAGTTCGGATTGTCATACCGTTCTTCGTGAAGACCTTCTCAAGAGTTTGGGCGACCTCGGTATCTTCTACGGGAAGTATCTGCTCGAGCATCTCTACTACGGTCACTTGGGTGCCCAGAGAGCTGAAGAAATACGCAAACTCAATGCCGATTGCGCCGGCACCGATGACCAAGAGCTTCTGTGGGAGGCGCTTGTTCTCGAGTATAGTGCGCGACGTGTGAATAACGGATCCGTCTATATCGACACCCGGAATCGGTCGTGGACGGGCGCCTGTGGCGATGATGATATCCTTGAAGTCGTACGTCGTGGCTTTGCCAGCCGAATCGGTTACAACGACCTTGTTGCCCTTCTCGAGTACGCCATTACCGGAGATCACTTCGATCTTGTTCTTGCGCATCAGGTAGCTCACGCCCCCTGATAGCTTGGTGGCAACCTCACGCGACCTTTCAATAATGCGCGGAAAGTCGACAGTGAGCTGCCCGGTTCCGAAACCAAAGCTCGAGGCATGTTTCATGTCGGTGTACAGCTGAGCCGAGCGGAGTAGGGCCTTCGACGGGATGCATCCCCAGTTTAAGCACACGCCACCGAGCGCATCTCGCTCGATAATCGATACCTTACGACCGAGTTGGGCCGCACGAATCGCTGCTACATAGCCACCAGGGCCGGAACCAAGAACGATGAGGTCGCGAGACTGACTTGCCATACTGAATGTGTGCTCCTAGAGATTGCCGTACCAGTACAACTTCAGAGGGCGTGCTCCGAAGGACTGACTTCAATTATGCGAAGCCTTTCATAGATCACTTCACGGGCATGAGCAAACGTAGGAGATCTAACTACTTGATAACGTGGTTTTTCGAATGCTATGCGGCGGCCTGTGGGGCGTCTGGATTGCGGTCCTCGAAATGCAAACCGGTGAGCATCCGAACCAGGGTTTCTTCTCTTTCGGGGCTGGGAAGGTCCTTGACGTGGTCGAAGATGCCGAGGAGGTAGGCGCTGTGGGCGGCCTCCTCGTGCGAGCTTCGGTTCGAAAGTTCACGACAGATTCGTTCGATGTAATCACTCTTCTTCATACTGCTTCCCTCGCGATTCTAGTAAACAACACGATCGTAACAGGGGTAACGAAAGGCGGATAGAGAAGCGTAAGCGCCCTCTAAGCCAGGTCATGCTGAGTCCTGGAGGTAATTCAAGGAGGAGCCCTAAGTCGGAAAACTATGACGATGAGGTGAAGGAAAACGAGCAGGCCTCGATCTCTGGAACGAGGACTTCAGGATGGCCTGACAGATACTGCATTCACAACTAGTGTAGTGGAACCTGGCGCTACCAAAGATTACGGCGAGAGCGACAAGGGGAATCCGTGGCCGAATTCCTTTCCTTCTCACTGCCCTCGCCGGTCGTCTGTTGAAAAAAATGTGGCCCGTTCGAGTCTAGAGTGGATGAGAGGCAGGGTATTGCACAAGAAGGTTCGTGATAGGGCCTTGAACGGAGATTGACGCAGGCTCAAGCGTAAAAGTGAACAAAGAGGACAGTGAGGTCAGCGAGGGGATACAATATCCGTTTTACCGATACTTATTCCCCTCGTTGTTCTCGCCGCTCTCTTTGTGAACACCCCCCTTCCGGTAGCTCTCGCTGGGGCAATAGGCCAAACTACCAACTCGATCTCCTGAAGCGCCAAAAATATCTTGGCTTCGAGGCGCTATTCGACAGCCTCCCGGAGCTGCTGAAGTGACAAGATCTTTATGACACCGGGCTTCGTCAGATCGAGCAACCCCTCTCGCTCCAGGTTCTTGGTGACACGGATAGCCGTTTCAGGAGTAGTGCCCGTGAGATCCGCCAATTCTTTTCGAGTGAGAAAGATACGGGTTTGGTCATTGGATGCAGCTGGACGTCCGAAGCGCGGTGCGAGTGCCAAGAGAGCTGCAACGATACGGCTCTCCACGCGTGAATGGGCTAGTCCCAGAGCTAGGTCGTTTGCTCGACGGCTTCTCTGCATCAGCTCTACCGCCACTCGTCTGTACACCGTAGGATTCTTTTCGACGGATGCGCGGAGCTGTGGCGCAGGAATAGCAAGCACCTTTGCGTCGACCTGTCCCCGAACGGAGGTGTCCATGTCCATCGGCTCGAGTGCGCGCAGCATACCTGTACAGTCCCCCGGAATGAGCAGATCTAGCGTCAACTCCTTGCCTTGCGGCGTGGATTTGACGACTGCCAAGCGTCCTGAAAGAACCATGAACCCGAAGTTCGGTCGTTCTCCGTCCATCGAGACGAACTCTCCGGCGGCCACGTCTTGCACTACTGCACAACTCGCGAGGTCTTGGAGATCCTTGAGCGGCATTCCTTCGAAGAGCGAGACGGAACGAATAGCCTCATACTTGTACTCGTCGATGCCGCCGGGCAAAGGCGCCCCTTCTTCGAGGGTCCCAATCACTACATCAGCCTCTTCCACTGCCTGAGCGGAGGTCTTTGCGCGATGCATCGTGATCTCGATGTTGGCGCGCAACTCGTTAGGCTCGAATGGTTTGATGATGTATCCGAATGGGCGGGTCAGCTTGGCGCGTTGCAGCGTCACCTCATCGGCGTGAGCGGTCACGAAAATGACCGGCGTACCTACCTTGCCACTGATCTGTTCAGCGGCAGTAATTCCATCTATGTCGCCCTGGATGTTTACATCCATGAGTATTACGTCGGGCCGTAGAGCTACTGCCTGATTGACGGCGTCCTCGCCATTGGTCACATGACCCACGACGGAGTACCCCGAGGACTCGAGTTCTTGCATGATATCCAGAGCGACCACGCCCTCGTCTTCGACAACCAATACCTTCGTTGGCATACCTTCTCCTTCCTAGTCCTGATTCATTAGCTGATACATCTTTTGATCCCCCGCGTCACGCATTAAGCGGCCGCAACATTTCCTTGTCTCCCTATACGTTAGCTGAATTGGAGGAATATCAGCTGTAGTGTGAGGCATATTAGGATATTGCGTTGCAACTCAAAACGACTGAGAGGGAACAATTGCGCAAATTGAGCGAGCGGTATGACATTAGTCAGGGGGGAGTCTGGTTACCCTGCATGACGAGTGGATGATTAGAAGTGCTGCAGGTGGAAGCGCGCACTCAGGCGTGATCTTCAACGGGTCGTACCCAAGCTGGACAGAACGTGAGCGGGAGCGCAAACGACATGGGCTTACCACTGATCGGGTGCTCTATGTTCAGTTCGTAGCTGACAAGATGGAGAGAGTCTGCGCCCGTGTCGCCATAGAAATTGTCTCCGAGAATAGGTATCCCCGCATCCGCGGCATGAACTCGTATCTGATGAGTTCGTCCAGACACGGGATATGCGCGCAGGACCGTGATGGCGTGCTTGTCGGAGTATGTCGTATGGGAACGCTCGAAGAGAGTGAGAGCCGATTTGCCTTCGCTCGTCGACACTGTGCGCAACACGGGATGCGTCCGGTCTCGTGCGATGTTGAGATCGACGCGGAACTCTGCTGAGGAGCATGGAGCGGTTGTCGCGAGTCGATAGCTCTTCTGTACTCGTCGTGATTCGAAGGCACGCTGCAGAGGGGCGTGCGCTCGCTGTGAGATGCTAACAACCACTAAACCTCGTACTGATACATCAAGCCTTGATGGCATATGGACAGTGCGAGCGAGCACCTTTTCGAGCGAAGATTTGAGGCTGTAGTGTCTCTGCTCCTTGGCCGGCATACTCGGTAGCTTCGGCGGTTTGTACGCCACCGCGATGTCATCGTCCACATAGAGAAGAAAATCGCTCTCGAAAGCGGGAAAAACGTCGCGTGCGTCACGGATCTCGAACTTGGGCTCGTAGTATTCTATTTTGCATGGATACGGGAGGCGCTGATCGCCCGAGGCCGCAAGGCCATTTACATATATTCCACCGAAGTCGAAGCGTTCTGTCCACGAGGTCTCGTCTATGTGCGGGAGTTTGCGGAGTAGTACGGCAAGGAGGCTAGTGCATGCCGAGTCTTCTTCGAAGAGGGACCAGCTCCAATACCGAGTGCGAAGCGTTTCCTCAACACGCGAGGTGTCCTTGCAGAGGCTAGGAGGAGAGTCTTGAGATGCTGTCATGCCCTCTCAGAATTGCACATCAGAGCGACTTAGTTCGAGCTTTTGGCCGCAGATTGTCCCGATTTTTTGAACGTCTTGAATTCCGTCAGGGCAAAATTGATCCGAGATAGTCTGTCGAGCAAAACCTCTGCAGGGAGATCGGCACTGAGCGGCTCTCCAGATTGGTTAAGGCCGAAGTGCTTTTCATATCGAGACAGCTTGGCGAGCATGGATTCATCCAATGCACGCCGAATCTTTTCACGCGCAAATTTCGAACGTTCCGTTCTCACGTCGACCAGTTGGCGCAACGGACCGAGTTGATTGAGTACCGCGATAGAGGTCGGATCTTCGCCTGGACATTCCGGAACGCTGCCAGTTATAGCGTGGCTGTCCGAGAGCAGCGCGGGTGTCACGTTGGCAAAGGTGACCTGCCCATCTGCGCTGGTGGCCATAGCCGTGGCGACCGTGTCTTCGGTAAGGCCTGCTCTTTCCACCCGAAAGGTAATGTCGTACAGCCGCTCGCCCACCTTTTGAATCGCCGTGTCGCTAACCTCTTTTACTCCAGTGGTCGACAGCAGGATGCCTATAGCTTTGGTTGGTTCCGGCTTGGCCTCAACTCGAACTTTTACATCTATTGGGCCCAGTTCCTCCTTGTCTGCCGCTAAACATACGGGGTGTTGGATGAGAAACGAAAGGGCGCTCATCAGTACTGCCAACACCTTGCTGTTGCGAGCGGAAGAAGATGTGCGTCGAGTAGTCATGGTCTTACGATCCCGGGATGTTTTTCTTGAGTTCCTCGAGAACCTTCACAGAGGCGTCGAGCTGAAGGGTCTCTCGCTCGAGAGACTTGGCCTTCGAAATGAGGTCTCCGACTGTTCGCTTGAATTCGACGTCGCCCCCATCCTCGGCGACCTCGATGCGGTAGTTTTGAACACAGGTTCGCCGGATCGCAAAACGTTGCGAGGTTACAAGTGCCCCGTCCGCTTGGTGCAGCACGAACTGATAAGACATAGCCGCCAAGGGGGCAGGTAGCTCGACACGATATTCAGGAAGGTCCTGCGTATTGAGGGTGCCTTTGGGAAGTGTAATGTCCACGAGGCGTCCGTCGCGCGAACCTACCAGGCGAATCTTCAGCGCCACATCTTTGGTGTTGCGCAGTTCTACGACGATCTGGAGCCACGGAGCCGAGGCGGGAAGGTTCTTCAGGTCGGGTGGGCGATGGACGATCTGAACCGCAGGTCTGGTGTCTTGTGCCTCGGCGGCGGGCGCGCGCGAGAGAATCATCGATGAAAAGATAGCCAGGAGGTAAAAGAGTACCGATGTAAACCCGCAACGACCCATGATCTCCCTTCGAAAGCTTCGATACTCTCCAGATACCGGATTCTCCGGTTACCGCGTTATTGAACGCTCCGTCTATTGTATCGGATGAAAGCTCTCCCGTAACGTACAAAATCATTCCATTGGAGCGAATTACGAGGGTCGAGGAAGGGGCATTCGATTCCGGTTTTGTCGAGACCAGCTCGGGTGTCCATCCAGCTACGCCTACAATAAAGACGAGCTGTCGATGGAGCGGTTTCGAAATGATCGTTATGGGGGCTCTAACTCCTGGTATTAGGTCGTCGATGTGACCCACATAAGTACCTTCTGGAATATGAGGAAACTGAAATGGTGCGCTCTCTGTCGACTCCCCGGCTGTAGGCGCTTCGGTCTGTTCGCCAGCGGAGTCCCCAGCGCCGGGTGCTAGACTCTGCGGTGCGGCAGGCGCCCCACTACCGAACGTCAACGCTTGATAGATAGCCACGCTTGCAATCGTCAGTAGAGCAGCCCCCAATCCGACGACTGCCGGTCTCAACATAGGAGGAATGCCCTGGAATTTGGCGAGCAGTGTGTTGCTAGATCCCTTCGCAGCTGTTTTTTTATTCTTCAGTGAATACGGCTCGGATTGCTCATCCGCGCCCTTGTTCTTTTTGCGGGACTCGTGCACGTCTCGTACTGCCTGAGAGACCTCTCGCTCGCGATCTACATGGTTCTTGCGCGCTGCCAGCTCGGCCTTTTTCTTGGTGTCCTTCGCGATTATCTCTTTGATGCGCTCTAGGTCGATGCGCTCGGTCGGCTGCGGGATCCGCTCGCCTTGATAATCCGATTGGGCGGTTTCGACGAAGTCTGATTCGTCGTCTGCAGGGGTAACTGCTTCTTCGGGCTCGTCGAAGTAGGGGTCGGAGGATTCCGTGCCCCACGGTGTCGTATCGGACTGCTCTGATTGGGTCGGCTCTGGTTGGAAGGATCGCATGTCGCTCGATTCTTGCGTGTGCCCCGCAGATGCCGTTGCGACTGGTGTGTCGATGTTAGCGGCGATGCCCGTGGTAGACACAACCTGCTCCAGCTTTTTCTGGGGCGGTGTCTCCACGCTGACAGGGGCCGCATTGGCTACCATTCGATGCTCGACCATCTCTTCGCTGAAATCTGGATTTGCGAGCGCTCGAATAGCTTCCAGAGCCGATTGGAAGCGAGCATTCGGATCGAACTTCATGAGGGTAGAGATCACTACTGAGAGATTTTGTGGGATTGCAGAATCCAATACGTGAAGAGGTGTAAGCGCCCCATCTCTTCGCTTCTCGAGCTGTTCCGCTAAAGGCAAAGACTCGAAAGGATGAGAGCCACTCAAGAGCTCATAGAAGCAGAGCCCAAGCGCGTACAGATCGGAGCGCGCGTCATAGCGAACGCCTTCTAGAGACTCAGGCGGCAGGTAGGAAAAGGAACCGACCCCCGATTTAAGATCGTCGATTGTTACGTCGTCTCCAGGGAGTAGTGCGAGTCCAAAATCGGCCAGGCGTATCTCGTTGTCGTTTGCAACGAGGATATTTTCGGGCTTCACGTCGCGGTGAATAACCCCTGTTGTATGAACGAAATCCAGCGCTTCGAGTGACTGATGAAGAAAGCGTGCAGCTTTTTCGGCGTTGATGGTTCCTTCATTTGACGCCGCGTATTTTCGGAGATCTCCCAGAGGAGCGTATTCCATTGAGAGGTAGCAGAGCTCGTCTACTGAATGAAAGTCATCTAGTCGTACGACGTACTTATGTCGACACGATACTAGGGTAAGCGCCTCTTTCCGGAGGCGTGCAGTGAGAGAGCTTTTCCCCTTGTGATTGACGAGAACTTTGAGAGCTACTTCCTGTGTCGAAGAGCCGATGTGCTTGGCATGATATACGACGCTATCGGAACCGCGACCGACGATCTCGATAACTTCGTACCGACCATCAAAGATCTTCCGTTTTTTGTTACTCGGAAGTGCCATGAACCTGCCCTACAACTGACAACTCGCGCGTGGAGGCCGATCAGCTTATGTTATGACGCATTTCGTGTCAGCTGATACCAATCCCGCGTTTTCAGACCTCATCCGTTAGCTGCTTCCTTTATGGGGCAGCTTGGTAATTACCAAGAAACGGATATACGCCCGGTTGTTCTATCCTATAATCTCAAGTTTTACGAATATGCTTCAGTCGTAATCTGTTTTCCACGGGATGATGGTGTTAAGATATTGATATATCGAAGTTTATTGAGGAGTAGGCAGAGTAGGGGGGTGCCTCGCACCTGAGTCGTTTCCGCGCCGGTTAGAGGCTCCCATAAGTATGGCCACTTCAGATCAGCAGTGCTTGGTTAGGGCAGGACAGTCCGTTAAATGGAGCGCATCGCAGCTTTGGTTAGAGCATCGAAGCCCTTGGCTACACGGAAGTGCTGTTGAATATTTTCTGTGATTGCAATAGCCTACCGGCACAAACAGGTGCACCCGTAGCTCAGTTGGATAGAGCACCCGCCTTCTAAGCGGGTGGTCAGAGGTTCGAATCCTCTCGGGTGCGTTTTGCAAGCCGTTGTTTTGGAGGCCCTCAAGAGTTAAGAGCCCCTAAGGCGTGCGAATTGTGTGGTTATGAATGGTTGTATAGTAGAGAGTCCACTATGAGCGAGCTTGATCCTTATCTCGGAATCCTCCTGCTGACGATCGCTGCGGGTGGCTTCTTAGCTACTATGGTTGTTCTTGCGTCTGTGTTGGGCCCTAAAAACCCCACTAAGACGAAACAGATGCCGTGGGAATGTGGCGCTATTCCGGTGGGATCGGTAAAGGATCAACGTTTCAACGTACGCTTCTATCTGGTGGCGATGTTGTTCATCCTCTTCGACATCGAAGTAATCTTCATGTACCCCTGGGCCGTGATACTGGAAAAGATGGGTGCTGCCGCGCTCTGGCAGATGTTGTCGTTCATGGCTGTCTTATTCGTTGGTCTCATCTATGTGTGGCGCAGAGGGGTTTTGAACTGGAACGACTAGGAGGGTTTCAGGGTATCCCATCGCCGTATCTCCACAACTCGAGTCGAAGTATTCACCATGGAGTTGCTCTTGAAGCTTTCGGCTATCGTAGTGCGCATGCTTCGTTGGCTGTGGACTCCCTTTCTCTGCTTCATTCTCTTCTGTCAGCTCAACCATGGACGCTTCTGGTGGCAGGAGCTTGTCTGTAGCTTTACCCTCTATTGGGCACCCGTGGTTGGTGTCGGACTCGTGGTTACTCTTTACAGATACAAGCGCAATCGCCGCGGGCTGCCGCTGCTTCTTGTCATGTCGACCCTCCACCTCTCCGTTCTTTTTATCGTCGTCAGCCTCGCGCGCCCTCACGTTTACTTTGGAAAGTGGCCATCGATGGTTGGCAAACACGTGTCACAGGTGGGGGTGCTGGTAGCACCGTTCTTCGATAGTGAAACGGCATCTGCCCGGTTGGATGTATTGATTCACGAGTATCAGCCCGACGTGGTTGTGATGATGAGTAACGGGAATGCAGTGCAGCGTACCAAGGAATCCCGCATGTTTCCTTTTGTTCAAGAGCATACTGCGCAGAGGGGCGGAGGAATTGCGATACTCTCTAAATTCCCGTTCCGTGAGACGAAGCGCGACGGAGTAGGGTTTGGAGCCTTACCGGCGATGTACGAGCAACTGAGTCTCCCTGACGGGAGCACACTGGAGTTCGGTGCTCTGCTCTTGTCTCCCATCACGAATCAAAGCGCTTTCGAAGATAACAAGGTCACTGCACGTAGGATAGTAACGTTGGTCAGGAACAGTTCCCGACATCGTATAGTGGTCGGAAGTTTCTTCGGTTCGCCCTTCTCCAAGATCGTTTCCCTGTACACACGGCAGGGGCGGTTGCGGTCGGTGATGTTTGGCCGAGGTTTTCGAAATACGTGGGATGTGCAGAATCCCTTCCTAAAACTACCGGCAGATCATGCATTCGTTTCCAGATACATCGAAGTGCAGGACGTTCGTCTCTTGGATGTGCCCACGGCTCACCACCGAGGGATCTTCTTTAGAGCTATCTTCGAGCCACGGCCCTAGGGAAGCGAGGCAAAACCTACCTGTGGTCTCACTTTGGACCCTATCACGTAAACGTGCTCGTGCTCGTAAACGTGCACGTACCCGAAAATCTTGATGTTCTCGTTGGGGTACGTTTACGTTCAGGTGCACGAGCACGTTCACGTGATAGAGATGCAGACTTTGCCTCGCTTCCCTAGACGTTCGATACTCAACCACGTTGAGAGTAAGATACTTTGAACACGGACACGTTGGTCTTGCGATTGGTTTTTCGCTCCATCAAAGGTTTTTGAGAAGGAGGAGCCGCGTTGGTGTGAGAGCTGGAAAGTGCAGACGGTGCTATTTTGGACCGATTAGGCGCACTGAAGCCAGTGAACTGTGATACCAGTGTGATGAATTCGTCGTCATCGTCCGAGAGGTTGGTGAAGCTCGCGATGGTCAGGTAATCGTCGCTGCTCTTGGCGGATTTCCACCCAAAGAGCGCTCCTTTGAGCGTCGTGCTCGGGATGGACTTAAGGGGTATTCCGAGCTGTTCGAGGTGTGCAATGCGCTGTTCCTCCGATACTCCATGGAGTGCTTTCTCGGCCTCAGATGGGGAATTCCCCGCTGATAGCAGAGCTCGACGCAAGGCGATGTTTATCGCATTCCGATAGCAGTAGCGTCGTTGCCACAGGAAGTATTCGATCAATCTGTCTGCGGATGGGAGTTCGCTCAATCGGGCGTTGAATGTCGCAGCAAAGCCGCTGATTTTGAGAAAGTGTACGGCTGCAGCGGATGAAAAAGAGGAGATAATGCTGCTCCTGCGCTGGGGATTTGCATTCTCCGCAGGGTCGAGAAATAAGGAGATTTCGTCGCCTTGCACGAAGGCAACTTTAACGCGAAACGACGACGTCATGAGATTAATCGCCGTTTCGTGAAACACCTTGGTAATGCGCGGTCCGCACGGATATTCGTCTTCTAGTCCGCTCCAGTCACCGAACCGGTGAGCATCGAGGCGTATCACGAGTCGAGTGTCGGGTAGAATGAACCCGTCATTGTATGTTTCGAATCGCTCCAGGGACCGCTGAAGGTCGCCTAAACCCCATGGACCTGTTTTTTGTTTGCTCATGGGCCTATCGAGGATGCTCCCATGAACAAACGAGATGCGACCTGTAGTGCAAGGGGGCAGTCATCAAAAACCGCCCATTTGCATCATCCCCGTGCTGCGGAAGGGCCGAAGGGGACGAGCGGCGTTCGCCATGCTCTGCCTGAGAACTTGGTCATTACCCTGTTTGCCACGAATCACCATCGACTTGAGCATGACAAGCTGCTCTCTCTCGGAGAAGAGGTAGTCCATGTAGTTGCTCTTGTTTCTTTGATAGTAAGGAAGTACCGGCGCGTCATCGCTCGCACCAAACCGACAGAGCTGGCCTTCGCCGTAGTTGCCCCGGCCATCGAAAACAGAACCAGAATCGTAACAATCTGCAAGAGAGTTAAATGTCGGAACGAGCGCGAGAAGAGCGACTATGCAAAATTTTTTCATGGCATACTCCGTTGGTTTCCGTAAGCCGGAGTATACGCTATTTCGAAATCTTACTAAAGCGTCGTTTCGGACTTCGATAGCCAGATGAGATTGCCTAGCTTCCGTAAGTAACTGAAAAAACAATCTGTCATCAATCCGGGTCTTTTGACGTGGGTTTGACAGCATACTCCGCCTCGAGCGCTGTTCGTGGGCTTCGAGGAGCTGTGCCTAGCGCCGAGAAGAGACGCCCCGAGTTCAGAGAGACATCTTCGGGCCGAGCTGGTACAGAGGAATATTCGCTCCGCTTGGCCTCCCGAATTGTTTGGGTAGTAAAGCCTCCCAGCTCCGCAACCAACCGACCAAACTCGACGCGTGAGAGTTTTTCCGGTCCGCCGCAGTGCCACACCCCCGTTAGTTTGCGCTCACATATCGATACAAGAGCGCGTGCGGCGTCCTCTATGTGAATTGGTGTTCGAAATTCATCCTTGAACAGCACAAGCTCACGACTCTGCTTGAACGCATCCTCCATCCATCCGACAACTCCCTTGGATGCCGAGAGTGTATGGCCGTAGAGAAGCGACAAGCGCACCACAGCGCCTTCCGTATTCTCGAGGATCTCTCGCTCTGCTTGGCGCTTGGTCCGCGCGTAGACGGATACTGGACAGGGCAGCGCGTACTCGTCGAAACCATTCTCGGGTGCTCGTGAGCCCTCGAATACGAGGTCCGTGGATGCAAGGACCATGTGCGAATCAAAATGTCGGGCCACTTCCCCGAGCATTCGCGTAAACCCCACGTTTGCAATGTGAGCTCGGGGGGGATCGTTTTCACACTCTGCAGGAGAGGAGAGCGCGGCAAGGTGAAGGATGTGAGTAGGAGGTCGCCAGACTAACTCCTCTTGAAGCTCGCGTGCCTTCGAGACGTCATCGATGAAGATCTCCGAGGAGCCTAAAGGTAGTGTGCACTCGACCCGAGACGACCTCACGACCGTAAGTTCGATCTCTGAGTGACGAGCGAGGTACTGAACAACAGCGCTCCCTAAAAGTCCTGACGCACCTGAAAGGAGGATCCTCATCGCCCCTTTATAGTCTGACCGTGCCCCCTTTCCCAGACAAAAATCACGAAAGCTAACTAGGTCACAAGTGCCTGCTTCCGGCTGGTGATGCGCACACGAGCAGTCCTGACAGCTACTGGAAAAATATGCCTTTTCAGGCGATTGCGAGAAGCCTCGTTCGAGTGTGAAGCGAGGGCTTGGCGGCTTAACTTCTCAGTGGTCAAGGATAGTTGCATGGGGATGGGACAGGGAACTCCGCTCTGGCAGTCCTCTTGCACAACAGTACCGAGGGCACCTCTTTAGGGCAGTTATTGCCTAGGGACAGTATTGTGCTCAGACGAAAAGGAAGCCATGAGACTCGAGTCAGCACTTTTGACGAGCCGCGAAGGTATAACTGCACACGGACAGGCGATTGCAGTGGTGGGCGACAACATATCCAACGTCAGTACCACCGCGTACAAAACAGCACGTCCGGAGTTCACCGATATTCTCGGACAGGCCGCTGGGGCTAAAAACTCCGAAACTGTTACAGGAGCGGGCGATGGCGTGCGAGTGGGGCGAGTCAGGGTCATTCAGGAATCTGGACCTGTGGAAGTGACCGGACGCGAGCTCGATGTGGCGATCTCGGGAGGAGGTTTCTTCATGGTGGGAGACGCCGCGGCCCCACAATTCACCCGTTCTGGTAACCTCGAAATCAATGCTGCCGGAAATCTCACCACCTCGTTCGGGAAGGAGATCCTCGGATACTCCGGCGTCGACCTAGCGACGCTCGGTCCTATCAACATGTTCGATGTGAACACGGTGGGCACTCCTACTACGCAGATCCAGATATACGGCAATTTGGACGGCGCAGCGCGCACAGCCCAGCCACCAGCCAATCCCCAGACCTTTCGTGAGCTCAACCAATCCCTATCCTTCATATCATCGCAGTCGCTCTACGATTCCCAAGGTGCTCGACATGAGATTGTCATCGCGATGTTCCGAACTGCGCCAAATACCTGGCAAGTAAAGGCGTACACGGATGGAGCTGAGGTAGGTGGTACCGCTGGGGTTCCAACGCTCCTCGGAGAGTCGACGATGACCTTCAACGGAAACGGGTTCATCGGAGATGCTGAGCGACCTGGCTCGCAACTCCAGATGACCGCGAATTGGTCCAATGGAGCGGCGGCTAGTAACGTTACTGTGGATATGAGTAATTTTACGCAGTTCGCGGGTAGTTCGCTCATAAACAACATCACACAGGATGGGCGAGGGGCCGGCAATATCTCAGGATACGAATTCGAACCTGATGGGACTATCTTTGCTCGACTTGATACCGGAGAGCGATCGCAGGTGGGGACACTACCGCTGGCGCTGTTCAAAAGTTCTGATGGACTCGAAAGAACAGGCACTTCCACATATTCTCAAAGCGAAGCGTCCGGCGAGCTCGAGATCGGTAGGGCTGGCGTTGGCCTTCGTGGCACCATAGAAGGAAGAACTCTCGAGCGCTCGACTGTGGATATCGCCAAACAGTTCGTGGATCTCGTCATCTACCAGCGAGGATATCAGGCGAACTCGCAGGTGCTTTCGGCTGCCAACGAATTGCTCCAAGGGACGATTCAACTCATCCGTTAGTGGATTGCAGGGGCGGGTTTTAGCCTCTTGAGGAGCTCCTACCAATGGGGATCATGGCCCTTTGGTGCTCAACCGCCAAATATGGTAATACAGTTTCGTATTCGCGCAGACGGTGTGTTTGCATACTTGCCGTCTTTGGCACGTATTCTCGATGTGTGAAAACGCAATCGTCATTCACGTCGATCTGCTCTGTGACTGCCTGACCGATCTTTTCCAGAGTTCACTGAAATTCGGTTGGTTATTCTCGAGGTAATTATGGTGTTCGTTTTTGCTAACGGTGTCGTTCTACTTCTCTCGCTGCTGCTGCTATCGATAGCTCTGCCTACAGGTACATTTTCGGCAGAGATACCCTTGGCCCTCGAAACCGTCGCGATAGGTTTGGTAGGAGCCTCTGCTCTTGTGTTCGGATTGGCGGTGTGGCACGCACGTAAGGATCGTCACAGACTTCGTGCAGTGAAGCGGCTCGAGGAGGAGTTGAGGGCGCAGAAAGAGGCAGAGGGGCGGCTCGAGGAGCGGCTTCGAGAGCAGGCGACTCGGCTTGCGAAATTCGACGATGTGGTGGCAGAGAAGGAGCGCCTGCATCGCAGAGAGGCTGAATATATTTCCGAGATGGAGAGCTTGCGCAAGGCGCTCGGCGAAGCCGAGGCGCGTCGCGAGCGAGAGCACCGCAATCAGCGCGCTACCGGTAGAGAGTTCATCCATTTGCTGTCCCGACTCCAAGAGAAGGGGAGATTCGTTGATTTCGTAATGGAGGAGATCGCTGGGTACTCCGATCAGCAGGTCGGGGCTGCGGCGCGCTTCGTACATGACGGATGCCGATCCGTGGTGCGCGAATATCTCGACCTTGCGCCGGTCCAATCAGGTGAAGAGGGCGCCGCCGTGACGGTTTCGCAGCCGCGGCATCCGGCTGAGCTTCAGTTTCTTGGTAAGAGTGCGCCGGCCTTCCCCGTTACCGGGCGTCTGGTGCATCGTGGATGGAAGGTAGTCACGTCACGATTGCCACAGATGTCCCCTTCCGTCGAACACGGAGAGGTGGCGGATGTGATCGCTCCGGCTAGAGTGGAGCTTAGCTAGGCTTAGTTTGTGTATGAGTTCATCAACGCTTGTTTTCGGGATAGATCTCGGTACGTCTAACTCTGCTGTCGCGCAGTGCCGCGACGGCTCGATCTCGGAAATCGTGCCGATTCTTCAGACGCTCTCCGCGGACGCTCGAATCGAGCGGGAGCTGTTACCGTCGATGTTGTTCTCACTCCCAGAGCACGAGCCCAGGGATACGGCGGGTATGGTGCCGTGGTTCGTTGCAGGGCGGGGTTCCTGGATCGTCGGGGAGAGTGCTCGAGAGAGGGGCGCAACGCTTCCTGGGCGCTTGATAGCTTCGTCCAAGTCCTGGCTCTGCAATCCTGTGATCGACAGGCGGGCGCCTGTGCTTCCGTGGCAAGCAGAAGAGAATGTAGAGCGCATTTCCCCGGTCGACGCCGCGGTCAGGATCCTCTCACACATCAAGCACAGTGTGGCTCTGTGCGAAGGTGATGAGTACATTTCGAAAGCGCGGGTCGTGCTCACGATTCCCGCCTCCTTCGAAGAGTCCGCACGCGCACTCACCGTCGAGGCGGCGTACGGAGCCGGATGGCAAGATGTCGTTCTCTTAGAGGAGCCCCTGGCCGCGTTGTACGCATGGCTCGAATCGCATGCGGGTTCCTGGAGAGAAACGATCTCGGTCGGTGATGCCATACTGGTGTGTGACGTTGGCGGAGGTACTTCAGACTTTAGCCTCATCGCGGTGACGGAGGAGAATCAGCAGCTTGCGTTCAAACGGATCAGTGTCGGAGATCACATCCTTCTAGGAGGTGACAACATGGATCTCGCACTGGCGCATCTTCTGCGGCAGCGCCTGCACGATCAGGGGCGAGAGCTCGACCGGTGGCAATTTGCAAGTTTGATCCAAGGTGCGCGTACAGCGAAAGAAGCATTGTGCGCCGATGGTGCTCTCGAACGGTATACAGTCTCGATCCCGTCACGAGGTTCAGGGCTGTTTGTCGGCTCGTTGAGCGTAGAGGTTGCTCGGGACGACGTAGATCAGATCGTGTTGGATGGATTCTTTCCAATCGCCGCCATAACCGATCACCCGCGTGAACGAAGATCCAGCGGACTACGGGAGTTCGGATTGCCCTATGCCAGCGATCCAGCTATCACGAGACACCTCGCCGCATTCTTGAGTCGTAGCGCGCGTGCCGCCCTTCAATCCGAAGCGCTGTCGACCTTCGTGCATGAAGGGATGATTCGTCCGACCAAGATCTTGTTCAATGGTGGAGTGTTCAACAGCGAGCGATTCCGGGCTCGAATCGTGGAACAGGTGAACCTATGGGCCTCTCCGGTTTCTGTAGAGGTACTTACACAACGAGATCTCGAATGTGCTGTCGCTCACGGTGCGGCGTACTACGGCGGTGTCGTTTCACGAGGCAATGCACTACGAATTCGAGCCGGTCTCAGCCGTTCTTACTACATCGGGGTTGAGCCGAGTGAGCTTGCGGTTCCAGGTCTACAAAGCCATATGAAGGGGGTGTGTGTTGCACCCCAGGGATTGGAGGAGGGGGCTGACTGCGAGATCCCACAACGGGAATTCCTCCTAGCGTCGGGCGAATCGATCGAGTTCAAGCTCTTCACCTCCAATGAGCGGGCGAGCGATGTTGCAGGAAGTGAGGTTTCGAACGCGGAGTCCACACTTCACGACGCAGGAACGATCAAGGCGAAGATCGAGTCACCCGATCCCTACGTACCCGTCGTACTTCACAGCCGCCTCTCAGAGGTCGGCGCCCTGGAGATCTCGTTGCGCAGAAGTGGTGGAGAGGACGCTTGGCGCTTCGAGTTCGACGTTCGGGGTGAAGCGCAGGGGTAGCACGTGAGCGGTGAAGAGGTTCGAGGCCAATGACTACGAAGAGCCGTTATTGCGTAGGTATCGACCTCGGTACGACGAACTCCGTCATTGCGTACATCGACACGCTCATAGCGGATACAGGAACTGAATGTACGCGGGTGTTCCCTGTCGAGCAAAAGGTTGGACCTGCAGTGGCTCAAGCGCAGGATTATATCCCTTCTGCTCTGCTCTACGAACCGAGCACGGATTTAACCTGGACGGTTGGTCGATACGCTTCCGACCAAGCGCGTTACCAACCACAGAAGGTAGTATCCTCCGCGAAGTCATGGCTGAGTCATGCCGCTGTTAACCGTGAGGCTGCCATTTTACCCTGGGGGTCCACCGAGGTTCCCGCCGAGGATCAGGTCTCTCCACTCCGCGCATCTTCATTGATACTCTCCGCGATTCGCGACGCATGGAATCGAGAGATGTCGACCGACAGCGCGGAGTATCGCTTGGAGGAGCAAGAGGTGGTGATTACGGTCCCTGCCTCCTTCGACGAAGTAGCGCAGGAGCTTACCGTGCGCGCAGCGCACGAGATCGGCTTGAAGCGTGTGCGTTTGCTCGAGGAGCCGCAGAGCGCGTTTTACAGATGGCTCGAATCGTCGGGAGCCGCGCTCCGCTCGGGCCAGCTCGTGTTGGTCTGTGATGTGGGTGGTGGAACTACCGACCTGAGTCTCTTCGAGGTGTCGGAAGGAACAGGGGCCCTTCCACGCATCTCTCGTTTAGACGTGAGCGAGCACCTGTTATTGGGGGGTGACAATATCGATGCTGCCATAGCACAGCAGCTCGCAACACTCGTGCAGGAGAGGCAGGGTAGCGAGCCTTCACTCTCTCAAAGGCTCGTGCTCCGAGCGGTCGCTAAGGATGTGAAGGAGCAGGTGCTCTCCGATTCCACGAAGGGAAGGGAGACACTTCTCGTCTCTGTCCCCAGCTCGGGTTCCTCTTTGTTTGCCGGTTCGATTTCACTCGAGGTCCCTACAGAGCGACTGCGTGACATAGTGATGGAAGGATTCTTTCCCTTCTGCGCATCAGACGAGAGGCCTGTGTCACCAAGAGGGGGTTTGCGTGAGAGTGGGCTGCCGTATGCTCGTGATCCGCGTATTACCGCGCACCTGGCGGGGTTTCTCCGAGGTCGCGCGATAGGTGCCATATTGTTCAATGGAGGTACCCTACGAGATTCCGCAATTCGTGAGCGGATCCTTCAATGTGTCAGATCATGGCAGGCTGATCCTGTCGAAGAGTTACTCAACGTCGAGTTGGATTCCGCCGTCGTACGGGGAGCAGCATGGTATGCGTTCATGCAACGACAACGAGCCGATGCGCTTATCTTTGCGGGTTACCCGCGGGCGCTCTATGTGGAGTTGTACCGCGAGAAACGTGCCGATCAACCAAAGCTCTTATGTGTCGTACCGAAAGGCTTCTCTGGTGATAGACCCCTCGTAGTCGAGTCGTCTGCTCTTTCTGCTCTGGTGGAGAGAACGGTCCGGTTTCAGGTATGGAGCTCTCTTGCTCGAGCAGGCGACGTGTCGGGTGAGATTGTACCAGCGAGCGACGAGGTAAGGCCTCTGGCGAGCATCGTCACGAAGCTCTCGCTCCCCAACGGACATGCACTACAAGCGGGAGCACGGCTTCCGATCTCGTTGGTGGCACGGCTCACGGAGACCGGGCTTCTCGCGCTCGAATGCACAGGTTCTGTACCCCTTGTCGGCGGCGATTCCCGGGATGTTTCGTGGAGCCTTACCTTCAATGTGCGGAAAGAAGACGAAGGCGGAGAGCCGGAGGATCGGACGAGGGAGATCTCTTCTGCTGTCGCGCAGAGGTGTGCCGAAGTGATTGATCGCTATTATGGCCGACGTAAAGGTGTGGATGGTGAAGAGCGACCGAAAGGTTTGTTCAAGGTGCTCGAAGATGCCAGTCGGATGAAGCGTGAGGACTGGAGCGTTCCATTCATGCGTTCGATGTGGCCTGCGTGTGAGCGTGGGCTTACTCGTCGTGGCCGATCACTCGATCACGAGGTGAGCTGGCTCAACCTTGCAGGATTCGTACTCCGGCCCGGCTTCGGGGCTTCGATGGATGCGATTCGCATGGATGAAGCGTGGAAGGTGCAACAATCCGGGCTTGCATTTCCGAAGGAGACCGCGTCACGTGCTGCGGCGTGCATTTACTGGCGTAGAATCGCAGCAGGATTATCTGCTGAGCGACAAGAGATTCTGCTTCGTCACTATTTCCCGGAGGTGGCTAAGTCGCCTCCGTATGGCTCTGAGCTCGTGAGGATGCTCGCCTCCCTGGAACGAGTGGCTGTGGAACAGAAAGAGCGATTGTTTCGTGCGCTCGTCCAGATCGTTGCTGCGAGAAGGGCTAATGTCTTCGGTAATGCGCCGAGTTGGGCTCTCGAGAGATTGTTAGCGCGAGTTCCTTTGTGTGGAGAGCTCGATACCGTGGTTCCGGCCCCTGTAGCAGAGGGCTGGACTGTGGCGATTCTCGATGATGGTAATGTGAAGCTCACTCCTCAAGAGTTACAGGGAATCCTTCTCAGTGTTGCAGCGAAGACCGGCGATTCGCGGCGAGATATCGATGCGACCTTAAAGGGCACGATAGTCAAAAAGTTGCGGTCGCTCGGAGCGCAGGCCTCGAGTATTGAAGCCCTCGATCGGGTGATAGAACTCGAACATAAGCATGTTTCGAGATTGCTCGGGGAGAATATGCCGGCGGGGCTGGTGTGGGGCGAGCCCCGTCGCAACTAACGGTGTTGATACAACAAAAGATTAAAGAAGACGGAGCTCCAGAGGATCGAGTGTGGAGCTCACTTCAATTGAAGTTCCAAATGGTGTCAGGGGGATACAAAGAGAGCGGTGAGAACAGCGAGAAGGGAGAAGGAAAGTCGAATTAGTCAGTACCTTTCACTGTACTCACTGGCCTCTTTGTGGAAATTCACTCTAGGCAAGCCCGCGATCGCCACCTGTCAGCTCACTCGATAACTGAACGACAAGCCTCTCGGATTCCTCGTGAGAGCAGAGATCTTGGAGCGATTGAGAGATGAGGTTCAAAAGACGCTGTTGATTGCTCAAGATGCGTTTGAGCTCGGGATCGGGACTTCCTCCCAGCAACACTATCTCACGCTCCTTCATTAGTCGGAACATCGCGTGCGTCACTATCTGAGCTGAGCGACGGTACGAGGGATCCTGAAGCTTCGTGAAAAGGCGAGAGATGCTCTGTGTGATGTCGATCGCGGGGAGTACGCCCATCGTAGCCAGCTCTTTGCGCAAGATTAGATGACCGTCGAGAAGGCTCTTGATCTCGTCTGCCAAGGGGTCGATGTCCTCGTCTTGGTTGGTGAGAACCGTGTATATGGCTGTGATCGAGCCCCGAGGTGACGTTCCTGCTCTCTCGAGTAGCTTGGGAAGCTCGGTATACACCGAGTTCGTGTATCCATGGCGCACCGGCATCTCTCCGGCCGCGAGGCTCGTCTCCCGGATAGCTCGGGCCATGCGTGTTAAGGAGTCGACGATGAGGAGCACTCTTTTGCCGCAGTCCCGGAAGTACTCGGCGATAGCAGTAGCGGTGTAGGGGGCTGTCTGTCGCATCAGCGATGAATCGTCGCTCGTGGCTACCACCAGTACGCTGCGAGCAAGTCCTTCTTCCCCCAGTGTATCTTCGATGAACTCACGAACCTCGCGGCTACGTTCTCCGACGAGAGCGACCACGATGACATCAACAGCGGCTCCACGCGCCATCATCGCGAGCAGGGTGGATTTTCCTACACCCGCGCTAGCGAAGATCCCGATCTTTTGGCCGTATCCGATGGTACAGAATCCGTCAATTGCGCGGACGCCAGTCGAGAGCTTCTCGTTGATCATCGGTCGTATCGAGGCAGCGGGGGGACGCGAATACAGGCTCCGTCGTGCACAGGTCGCAAGTTCACCGCGCAGTTCGTCAATCGGCATCCCCAGCGGATTTATGGTGCGTCCAAGGAGTCCAGGACCCATTTTTACCGTCATCTGAGTTCCGCGAGTGCGAACTTGAGTGCCGGGACAGATGCCGTCTGGGTCCTCGAATAGAGCGATTGAGAAGAGATTGTCGTGAAATGACACGATTTGTCCCCACTTCCTCACACCGCCACGGCTGTCGACCCAGCAAAGATCCCCGACAGCAGCTTGAGGAATCCGTGCCATGATCGAGCCCCCTCGAGCAGACACTATCTCACCCACCATCGTCAGTGACCTTGCTGCATCCACAGAGCGGTTCATTTCTCCTCTGTAGCGGTAGTCGATGAAGGAGTTGTCGTGAGAAGCTCAGAGAGAGCCTCACGCCAAGCGGATTCGACACCTCCCTCCTCACATGACATCGTGAAGTCTATACGGTCGAGAGTAGTGTCAGCTCTCAGGATAATTCCAGGTGGAAGCGAGGGCACAAGGAGTTGGATGCTTCGCTCGTAGCGGGGATGATAGACGAGGTGGAATGATCTACCGCGTTTGAGTATCTGAAGGGCTCTGGAGAGCAGGGGCAGGAAGGTCTCAGGGTGTCTTTCGAACGTCTGTTGGACGATCTCCTCGGCGAGATGATAGGCCAAAGAGGATGTATCCTGCTCGGCCCTGGCAACGGCCTCGGAGTATCGTGCTCGAATTCCCTGCAGAACTTCGTTAGCCTCGTTTCGAGCTGCCCGAAGTCCGTCCTCGTATCCCCGTTTTCGAGCGCGCTCTCGAATACGTCGAGCCGAATGGAGGGCGCGACGTCGAACTGACTGTGAGATCGCGTCGGCTTGGGAACGGGCCGTCTGGACTAGCGACCTGCACCATTCGATTGGTAAGAGGGGGGTGGTCCCTGGTCCCCTTACGACGGCTCTTATCATAACTTGAAAGCTCCCCTGCTGCTGTTGTCGGCTACTGAATAATCGGCAGCGCTCGCGAAAAGTTGCGTGCAGCGGATAATCGGGGCTTATGCCTGGTCGGCTTTCAGGCTCAGGAGAGGAATTCCTGACGCACTGCTTCTGCCGCAATAGCCTGGGCTTTGCGAGTTTGGCTAACCCGTTCGAGGGTCGAGGCGGCTTGTAAAGCGAGAGAGATCTGATCCCATGTCGTGCGATTAATATGGAAATAACATGTTACACGGGAAAAAGCGGACGCGATCTCGGGATAGGTGCCTTTGTCGTCCACTCTGCCACTGCTGTCGTCTGCTAGCGCACGTACGTAATCGAACCACAACTGCTCAGGTGTGTGAATTCCCTGCGTTTCAGTAAAGTCGCGCACTATGGAAAGTGCATTCAAAGTGTTGCAGGCGGTGGCCCCTCGCTCGATGTGAGTAGCCCGCAGAAGCTCCGGTAGAGCGAGCGCTCCAACCTCTCTCGCATCGCAGCTGAGATCGGAAAAATCCTCTATCTCTGAGTAGTTCATGCTCATGGGTTCGGGACGCACTACTTCGACGTTTGGCGCAACAGCGACGCGTCTGGGTCGAAAAATGTTGGTGTCAGGTATAACTAAACGGGGTAGGGATAGGCTCCAATCAGCCTGGGTACGCTCGCCAAACCTCGTATACTGACGTCCGGCGGACATGGATACGACGTGATCAATGATCGAAGTTGAGAACAATCGCAAAATCGCGATCCCGCCGGCGCTGTCGCCATCGTGTAGCTCTTCGGCAATCTCGGCCGCAGCTTCGCTAATCGCGCGTTTCATGGCTCTATACTCGCCGAAGAGTCGCACTGTTCTTTGGCCGATATATGTTGCTAGCGCTCCAGCCATGATGTCGTAAGCGCTCGCCGAGCCTCGGGCAAGGTGCAGAAGTATCAGAGCTGAAGTGCATGTCATGAAGCATGCTCCAAGCATGCTCTGTACCAGCCTGGTGTGGAGGCCTACAGAGGCTTCGTTCTCGAGATAGTTTTGCACAGCTGCTGCCGGGTCCTTGGCATCCCGCAACTCGATTTGATGACGTAGTTGCATAGTGGCTGTATTCAGGAGGGCAGAGCGATTGAGTTCTACAATCTCTTGTCCCAAAGTTCCGGCAATGCACAGAGAATAGAGGACCGTTTGGGTGGACGGGGTAGAGACTGTGTTGACGTGTGAGGTCTGACTTTTAAGGTCGAACAGCACGCGCGACCCAGAAATGTCCGTGACGAGGTGCCGCGTGTTTTGAGCTTCGGAAGGAATCAAGGGGCGCTCTTCGCCGACTGCATACTCGGTAGACAGAGAGCCGCCACTTTCCAACCACCTGAATACACCAGTATCCCTTTCGGTTCCGAAATAGCCCGGTAGTTCGGAGTCAATCTCTCGGACGATGCGGCTTAATAGTGTCTCGGCACGGCCAGGCTCACGCGAAAGCTTCTCGAAGACTGTCGGGTCGATTGCAGGGGCGGGATGCGGTGTGGAGATCTCCTCCAAAAGCTGCGGTAATCGTCGGTCTTTGAACGCTATCAATGCTTTCAGAAGTGGGGAACGCGAGACTCGCTCGGGTTCCAGCTCCGACAGTCCTTCGAATGCATACTGAGCGCGTGGGCCCAGTGGGTGCAGCGATTCGCTCCGTTGCGGGCATTCGTCAGCTTCTTTGCTTGGGTCGGTGATGAGTGCAGCTTGAGAGAGGTCTATAGTGAGGTCGCAGACCTCAAAAGTTTGTCCGTCTGAACTGGGCGCGAGTGTTACAGAGTGTCCGTCTTGGGTCGTTACGCGGTACTGCACGAAATGTTCCTCTGAAGTCAGGTTCCACCGGCATCTTAGCGAAAATTCCTCAATTACCAAAGGCAGCGCGGCTGCTCGTGAGCGAATCTGTCACTTTTGGATATTTTTAGCTGACACGAGACGGACCGCAGAACAGCCGCCGATTTCGGAGTATCTGTGAGGCTTTGGCTCAGCGACGTGTTCTAGCTCTCTTCCGACACAAGCATGTGGGGGTGAAACCACAGAGTACATAGAGGTACACAGAGGGAACAGCCTCGCGACACAAGTGTTTCATTTGTGATCCATGTCGTAGTTCCCGTATCGTAACGCAATCGCTTTTTGAACCACAACCTCTGTTCAAGCGCGAGGTAGAGTGGGATTCCAATCTCCTCGCGCGACCGATGGGATGAAATCGTCGAATGCACCTGGCGTCAGTGCGATAGTTCGCTCCTCCTCGGCGCTTTTGTAATCAGCCATCAGAAGTCCGGTTGCTGCCAATCCGTCATAAAAGCTGATCTCTGGTTGTATGTCGTTCGAGAAGCACTGTGTGAAGTAGCGGTTCTCTCCCTCGTATCCGTACTCGGCCACCTCGTTTGAAACTACGGGCATGAGCCCCTGCTCGGCGTTCTGTTTCTCTTACGCTGTGGCACATCATGTCGTTGAGAAAGCCCGCACTAATTGCGTCGCGGAATCAAATCGTCGCAGAGTAATGTTAGGAACCCGACAGCTAGTGCCCCTGCGAAGAATGCCGCGGTAGTGAAGATTGCTTGCTGCTCCCGCGGTAGTCGCAAAAGTGGTCCCGAGCCGATGTAGAGCAGGACTAGTGAGTGCAATGCCGCTATCAAACGCAGCGATTCAGTAAGCGGAAAGCTAAGGCTCCATCCGAGTAGAAGGGGCGTAGCTGCATGGGCGACTAGTCGCATCGCTGCATCCAACTCGCAGCGCCCACCGAGTGCCGTAGCTGCCCTGACACACAGTTGCGCAGCGATGAGGTGGAAGGCGAGCACCGCAATCACACATCCGATGCAAAACATGATTGTCTGAGTAAGCGGCGTAGTAACGTGTCCCGTGTCGTTCCATACTCCGATGACGGCCAGGTCGAGAAAGGAAGCCGCACCTCCAACCACTGCAAGCGGCAGGGTATAAAAACGGAGCAGGTCTTGCCATGGGGTGTTCTCGGCTGCAATTGAGTCCCAGCATCGCATGGGGTTGAAGAGTACGAGCTTGCAGCGCGCGGGCAGCATGCGTGACATTTCGCTCATAGTACAATTCCCTGATTTTCGCTCGGCAAGACCGTTTGGTTATCTCATGCTCCGCTTCTCGAACTCCTCGCGCGTCAGCACCAGCTTAACCGCGTCTATCCCCTCTGAAAAGCCATTAGGGGTCGCTGGACCTTCAGCGGAGAATCCGAAATGCTCGAAAAATGGTCTGGCGTGTTGACTCGTATTGTTCGCCACAGTCTTGACCTCTGGGTCCGAGAATAGTCGGATGAGCCTCTCCAGTAGTAGTTTTTTACCAATACCTGTTCCATGCAGGTCTCGATGAACCATGCCCCAGCACAGCCATCCCTCGGAACCTTCTCGATAATATCCTCCGCATCCACACACGGAGTCCTGGTCTGTGACGACCAGGAAGGTGCAGTTCGGCTGATTAAGGAATTGGGTGAATTCCTTCACTTCATCCGGTCCAAAAAAGCGCGGAGTGTTGCTCTGGAAGATAGTAATACACGCAAGTGTATCCTCTTCTTTGAACGGCCGGATCCCTATGTTGACACGGTCTTGAAGCGGGCCACTATTCGATGACGTACAAAACATCTTGTCTCTCTTGATACTTAATTATTTCAGACGTGAAGCTTCTAGATCATGTCGAAATGAAGCCGAAGAAGCAACAGGCGTTTTAGATGGAGTGAGAATAGACCACGACCTTTTCGGATCCAGCTTGTGACGTTGGTGCGCCAGTCGTCGGCGATCAGCGCAACCGCAACATGGCACACCCGGGAATACTTCGACGATTGTACTCGTCTTTAGATACGACGCAGTAAGAGTATGAACCGTCTGATAAATTCGAAGGCTTGAATGTTACGGAATAAGTAACAGCGGGCCCCGGCATGTCGGAATAGCTCACGCGGATCCTCTGCCTGCGCTTTTTGCCCTTGTAAACGGAGATCTCCTCGGATGTGCCCACACCGCGGTACTCGACCCTATATTGAACTTTAATTTTGCCCTTTCTCTTGCCTGAAGCTGGGAAAGCGCTAACCCGAGGTGGGCTTGGCTTCTCGGTCGGCACCGTGGCTCTCGGGGGAGGAGTGGGAGTCATAGTAGGGATCCGTGTCGGGGTCGGGGTTGGCGGGGAAATATTTCGAAGGCGGTAGAGGCCTACCGAATCAACCTCAGCAAAAACTGGCGGCGCTCCCCCGGCGGTGATGAAATAGAGGTTTCCTTTGAACTGAAACCCGTCGTAGGCATGAAAACGCGCGTCTAGAAGATTTTGGGTATTCACTTCGATGATCGAGGTGTCACCCGACTCAGTGTAGAATAGATAGTCAAGGAGTCTAAAAACCGATCCTGCTGTTCGCACTGTCGCTACTCGACGGGTCTCCTCGGCAGTTCCGTCTGT
>JBILEW010000156.1:0-4953 GCA_044351885.1 Bdellovibrionota bacterium | reverse complement strand
AAGTTTCGCCTCGCTTCCCTAGGGAAGCGAGGCAACGAGGGGGAGAAAGACAAGCAAACCGATTAGTATATCCCCTCGCTGACCTCGCTGTGCTCTTTGTTCACTTCACGCTTGATTAATCCCCTTTCAAGCCCCTATCACTAGCCTTCTTGTACAACACCCTGCTCTTACCCACCCTAAACTCGGAAGAGCCCACCAAACAAATACCGGGAATTTAGGCCCCTGCTTTCCCACCCAAACAGATAATGCCTCATGCATCCAAGCCTCACCTTGGGTCAACAGCCTGCCGTTAGATCTGCCCGAATGATATCTTAAAGGTCTTGACTGCACACACATCGAAAGGTTCGAGATGACACAGCAACAACACTCTCACCAGAACCCCTCAGGAGAGCGCCCCAAAGACCCTGTCGATCCACAGTCTGCGGATGCTGCAGTTGCCGCCCGCAAAGCACAGATCGCCGAAGCCTGGAAGGTGTACGACAAGGGACAGTATCTTGATGCCTTAGGCGCTATCGAATCCCTGTTGAAGGAAGATATGCCGACGGATCAACGCCAAGAGCTTTATGCTCTTCAAGCATGGTGTCACTATCGCAGGAGTGAATGGGAGCAATCGTTACAAAGCTGCACCCTGGCAGACAGTCATCAACGTGCTCTTGAGTGTGAACTTTACATTCGCTCGTATGTTCCAGACTACAGAGACGAGGCTCGCATCGAAGCCATACAAACCACCATCGGCTCCACTATCAACGGGGCGAACGCCTTTTTGATCCGTGCTCGAACCGCGGATCCGGTTCCCTACGAGCAGGTAGAAGCGATCCTTGCTCGGTTCACTGAAGCTCCGGCTGATACACCTACTGTGTTTTATGCGAACCTCCTTCACAACGGCGGCCGCGTATTCCTTGATAGATCGCGCTCAGGAGCAGATCTCGATCGAGCTGAAGCTTTGATCCGACGGGCGATCCAGAGTTACGGAGACAGCAGCGAAAATCTGCACCACAAAGGTGCCGCGTATTTCTGGCTCTCTACCACCTACGAGAAGCGCGAAGACTTCGCTGGAGCTGCTCGCGAAGCGGCGAAGAGCGAGGAGTGCTGGCGCCTGCAGGTTGAAGGGAACGCGCAGAGCTCTGCACACATTGAGAAGTACGACAACGCCAAGAAGCGTACGGCTGAAATGATCAGGCGTGCCGGGATTTAAGTCGTCGATCCACTCTCGGAGTAGCGCGACTTTGGGAGCCTCTGAATAAGTCTCTGTGTTTTGCTATGGATTAGTGGTGAATTGATGGCTGACGCTGACGAATTACGTTGACGTCGGACGACAAACGGTAGACGTCGGCGTCTACCGTCCATCGTTTGACGGTGGCGTGGACGTTATACGAGCTTTAAGGGAGAGTCAGGTCCAAGTCTATCTAGAGAAGCGAGGCAAAACCCCGAGAAATCGCGCACAAATCCCAGTACATTCGAGAAACGCGCAAACTCCACTTCAGCATGAGTGGTCAGCACCACAAACGCGCTCATCCGCGCCGCCTCAGCCGCTGCCACTCCGACCGGCGCATCTTCGAACACGAGGCATTCGCTCGGCTCCACCCCTAGCCGACTAGCAGCCATCAAGTACCCCTCAGGGTGCGGTTTGCCACGAGCGACCTGATGTGCATCGACGATTGTATCGAAATAGGTATCGAGCTCGAGCGCCTCGCGAACGAATTCGACACAGATCGGCGGGGCTGCTGTTGCTATACCGAGCCGAAGTCCTTTCGCTCGTGCATCGACAAGGAGTCGATCGAGCCCTGCCAGCATCGCTATCTGAGGTCGATAGATCTCGACGTAACTGCGCTCCTTGCGTTCAGCTAACTGAGCTATCTCTTGGGGAGAGAACCGCCCCGGAAAGATGCGCTCGAAGATCTCCTCATTTTTCCCCCACACCCGTTCCTTAATCTCTTCGAGCGTCCACGCATACCCCAACTCGAGAAAAAGCTGCTGCCACGCTCGGTGGTGCACCATCATGTTATCGATGATCGTGCCGTCCATATCGAAGATCAGAGCTTTGTGAGCTTCGGGATTGATAACAAAGGGGTCGGTGCAGTGCGCATTGGGTGAGGATTTATTCATTGCTGCAAGCTACAATATCTGATGGGCTTTGGGGAGCAAAGAGCTGGGTCTCGTTGAAAGACAGGTGCCTCCGGGTTTTGAACGGGCGAAAACCAGCTATCGCACAAACGGGGCCGTGATTGTACTTCACACGCATTATCAAGCGACCAGGGACTGCATTTTCACAACGAGGCCAGCGAAACCAGCATCGGACTCGAACGTAAGTCTGAATGTAGCGCCGATTTCTTGGCGCTCAGCACCGTCACGGTCTTCATGCTATATGTATTTACATGCTAGCATTCGATTTCCGAGCACAAGGAACTGATGTAGAACCCGATACTGAAGGGCTGGTACTCAGTGAGGCGTTAGTTCGATTTGAGCGATTTCAAAATGATTACAACATCCGGGTCCTACTGGAGGATGTTCCGTGCTCAACGGATCTCTACTACTCACTGCTTAAGGGCGATGATTCAGCGTCACTATGCTCGTTCTGTGGTCTCCTTGATGTCGAAATGCGGAAGTATCCTGCTCAGCTCCTCGCTGTATCAGGGATAGAGAGCGTTGCTCTGGTAAAGGACCTACGCTGGAATGACATTCCCGTGATGGGTCTCGCTTCGTCGCGATTGAGAACGATTTACTTCGATATATCCGCCTTCCAGACTACAGACAGCGCAGCTGCAAACGAACGACAAAAATTAATCATGCATCATGAAATCTTTCACCTCATCGATGTAGCCATCAATGGACCCGAGTGCTTCGTACGAGATAGGGCGTGGCCGCAGCGTAGAAGAAGCCGGTCTGATTTCTCGCCTGCGGCACTAGACTTTGACACCTCGGGGAAGCGCCCCGGTTTCCTCTTTGGCCACGGCGCACCGAATGTTGGAGAGGATAAGGCCGACGTATTCGCGTTTTGCATGGTAGAATCGGCCTACGAACGGATTATTCCCCGACTACAGAGTGACCAATTACTCAGGGCCAAATTCGAGTATATGAGGTCCTTGGTACAAGGTGTGGTACCGGAGATGGAAACGCTCTGGCCGCAGCTTCCCGCTGATATGTGAATCCCCCCCGTGCCAGGGCTAGTATTGCGCTGTTCGAAATGTTCGTTTCACGAGTACGCTGTACTAAGGGTAGTATCGCCCTTTAGACTCGCAGCCCCGGTACGTGGCAAAATTGGCTTGCCCTTAGCCATTTAACGCACGAAAAGGCTTAGATCCTTTACAACGAAGGGTAACATCGGGATGTTTGAGGAGTGCATAACTGTCAATTCGCTGTATGGCTAATAAAGCTGCAGCGATTAATAATCCGTCTCTTGTGCTCTCGTCTCTCTCAGGTCCCCGCGAAGTAGAATTGATAGAAAGATGGCTCCTTCACTAACGCAGATTGGTAGATCGATCACAAAGACCATGGACAGCTTACCTCTTGCAGGTAAGTACACTGTGAAGCCTTTGACTGAATCTCTGTTCAATTGTCGGACAGGAGAAGAAGCCAGGGCGAAGTTTATCCTTGTTAACATGCTCCTAGGAACTTTTGATTGTTTACATGGTGTGCAAGCACTACTTGGAGGAACGGAGCTCGTTAAAGATGCTGCTCGTCTCAGTAAGGATCCTACCCTTCTGCGCATGGCAGAAACCGCGATGGACGGCGCCTACGTGCTTATCAACCTCGGCGTTATAACCGCCAACACCATTCTTTTATGTAGACTCTGGCACAGGGCTTTGAGTCAAGGATTTGTTTCAAAGAATCTCTCCGGAGAACGAAGGTGCCTTGGAAGTCAGGATTCGCCAAAAGTGATCGTGGCGACCCTTCTTCTTACCTTTGCAGGACAAATAGGATACTTGAGCACTACAAGCTACTGTGGGGACCATAAAGAGGAGAACAACAAGCCGAAGCCCAGCGCAGTCAAGCCTTCTACCTGAAGAGTAACTTCCACACTTTTAGACACCAGCCCCAACCGCTTCCCGATGAACACGATCCGGCCGGAACGCAGGCATGCAGAGAGCAATATACTCTGCGTCGATGTCAGACATATTAGCGTATCGAACCTTAATACCCTTCGGAGCAACGATAGATTCTCCGGCGCTCACCACGACAGGCACATCGTTGAGAAAAAGAGTGAGTTTACCTCGTACAACGACGACAAATTCATCGAACTCAGGGGTCTGATTCGGCTCGGTCCATCCCGATGGAGCGATCATGTGAGCCAAGCTGAAGTCTCCGAAGTTTGCACTCGCGAGCCCGAAGTGCTCGAAGATCTTCTTACCATCTGTCGTCGGGACCTGAAATGGCACAAGCTTTTTCATACAATCTTCTCCGGTTTATTCGAACCGAGAGTAGCGCAAGGACACGCGCGATCAAAGAACAACCTCCGCTTCGCACTCTCCTTCTGATTCCTTTGAGAGCTTTCTTGTTTTTCCTCTTTTTTTCCTCTTTTCCTCTGTACCGTGGCTAGTGCGGTAGCTGAGTGAATCCGGGATATCGACATCGATAGTAGAAGTGCCGGAGAAGTTAGAAAGCTGAGATGAAGGAATGCCCGAGAGCGGATTCTGGATACACGTACCCATTGCGAATCGGAGATCGCAAAAGTCGAGTGGACGAGCAGCCTAGTAGCCTAGGACATCAGCAAGCTTCGGCATGGAGGGAGGATACAGCCCCGGAGGATAAGGGACGGCAATGTCTCCTATCTTCCACCTCTGCCGAACTGCTCGTGCTCTGTGCATGAGCTCCTTTTCCTCTGTACCGTGGCTAGTGCGGTAGCTGAGTGAATCCGCGATATCGACATCGATAGTAGAAGTGCCGGAGAAGTTAGAAAGCTGAGATGAAGGAATGCCCGAGAGCGGATTCTGGATACACGTACCCATTGCGAAT
>JBILEW010000089.1:0-16179 GCA_044351885.1 Bdellovibrionota bacterium | reverse complement strand
GAAGCGAATCGTGGAGTAAAAGTACACGAGATGAAGGAGCGCTTGTGGCACTAGTGCCAGCGCGACGAAGACGAGAGCTCTCGACTCACGAGTATCGAGACCCAAACGGCTTCGCATCTGCCTCGACAAAGGACATAGACCTACCACAGCGAACGCAAGGAAGACCGGATCTTTGACGAGTGTGTCGAGGTTTGCACCCAGAAACTCGAACGAAAAGGTGCGCCCGATGTAATCGTATGGCACTGCTGTCCAGAGGTTATAGCCACTGCGAAGCGCGTCACCAAAGACCTTTTGGTTGAGCCAGAGCGAAGCTGTACCGACGATCAACGTCGGTATGAGGAGCACCGCGAAGCGTCCAATGCCTCGGCGCGATTCAATCAGAAACGGAAGTAAGACCAGCACACCGAGCGGTCGCATCGAGAACACGAGAGCAGCGAGAATTCCGATACACGAAAGCCTACCAAGAGGGATCGCTTGCACGGGACCACCACAAAAAACCGCGGCGAGGAGCAGTGTAATCGCCGTAGATGGAATGTCCGTCATCAGGTGACCCGAAAAGTACAGATACGCTGGAACGAGAACGACCCCTGCACCGATTGCAGGCGCAAGCGATCGTCGCTCCGGCGGGAGGATGGTGGCGGCTAGCATCGCCGCTGCATAGCCTCCGAGGATTGCGCACAGCGGTGGAAGAATCGCGACTATCCAGTTCGCTAAAGCAAGCCTCATGAGCGGATACACCAGAAACCACGAGAACCACGGCTGATAACGACTGGGGAGATCGCGCCCATGGAGGTTGAGAAAGAACGTATGGTCATGCAGCAACCGCGAAGCGCTCCCCACATACTCTGCTGAATCGGGGATACCGAACTGCAAAACTGCCCCTGTCTTGAGCAGTAGAATCACGACCGCAACGAGAGCAGCTATGACGGCTAGGCGAGAGCTTCGCTCGATTCCGCCTGAGGACCCGCGAATCAGTGCAGCTACGGCGACGCCACAAGCGACGAACACACCGAAGGCAACTACATCGATCAATACAACGGGCAACACCATAACCAGGGAGACCTCTCCGACGATTGCGTAACGAGTCTTGGCCCGTCAGCTCTAGGGAAGCGAGGCAAAACCCCTCCCTGCTGCGAAAGAGGATCTTGGGTCGCTCTTAAATTTTCATGGTGGTGAAAAATCCTCAATGTATCGCAGTGGATACATCTGCGGTTTTCCCCCACCATGAAAATTGAATATCAACCCAATCTCCTCTTTCTCGCTACGGGCAGGTTTTGCCTCGCTTCCCTAGGATCATTTGCAAAAGTCTCACTAATGACTGGATTTAGGCAACTGCAAACGGTACCTGCCGGCTCGAGTCTATATGAATACTCACAAAAAAGCCGGCGAGAGCAGGAAGAGGGCGGCCCTTGTAAAATCCATCCTGCAACTCTATCTTCAACCCTTGCTTCTTCAAGGAACACTCCCGTGGAAACAGCAATAACACTCCTCGTATGGCTTGTGGCGCTGGTCTGTATCGTAGGCGGAGCACTCGGCACCATCGTACCTGCGCTACCCGGCACACCACTGATCTTCTGTGGCATCTTCCTTGTCGCGTGGTGGGGTGACTTTTCGGTGATCGGCGCACTACCACTCATCGTTTGCGGTGTCCTAGCTGTCGTGACATTGGGTATCGATCTCCTTGCTACGGTCCTCGGTGCGCGGCGTGTCGGAGCCAGTCGTCTGGCTGTAATCGGGGCTATGGTAGGCACTATCATCGGGATGTTCTTCCTCTTACCAGGTCTCATAATTGGGCCATTTATCGGAGCTCTCCTTGGGGAATACGTCACACAAAGGGACCTCAGACAGGCCACCAAGGTGGGTTTTAGTACGTGGGTCGCGCTACTTGTGGGAACGGCGGCCAAAGTAGCCCTCGCTGCCACTATGATAGGGGTCTTTGTGGGAGCCGCTCTTATTGGGTAGGGAAGCGAGGCAAAACCTGGCACCCTACCGCGTGAACGTGCTCATGCACCTGAACGTGCACGTCCCCGGAACAAAAACATCAAGATGTTCGGGCACGTGCACGTTTACGAGCACGAGCACGTTCACGTGATAAGTTCAAAAGTGAGACCACAGGTCAGTTTCGCCTCGCTTCCCTAGGATTGCCGAGGCTGCATCAGCTTTGGTAGGCTCGGCATGCGTAATGGAGTCTCTATGAAGTTAGCTCTCTCTTCCTTCCTCTTACTTCTCACAGTCACTGCATCACTGAACGCCTCTGCCTGCCCTAAGGTGGGGCGCTTGGCAGACTTCAACTGTGACGGTCTTGCGACGGTAGTCGTCATCGGTGATAGCCTGGTGTACGGCTTCGGGGATACTACCAACAATAATCAAGGCGGGTACGTGTTGCGCGCTCAAGCTCGCCTGCCTGAAGCTACCATCCACAACTTCGGTATTCAGGGTTTGAAGACTCGAGAGATGCTCACGAATCTCGACCACGCATTTAAAGGAACTGGAGATAGCTCTCTGGCAGAGGCGCTCGTACAAGCAGATCTCGTAGTGCTCGATGTGGGCCGTAACGATCGATGGCTATTTGGACCTCCAGGCGCTACGTTCCGAAACCTCAAGCGTGCCGGCTCGCTCATCCGCAACAGGGTCGCCGCTCTCACTGGAGCTTCTCCTCTGGTTGCAACGGCGGTCATGATGTATCCGAACCGCGGCTCGCAAGGTCCGTGGATGAAGGAGCTCGACGCCCTCATTTTCAAATCGGATTCCCCAGAGACCCCAGCAGACCTCCGTTTCGATCTCGTAAGCAAGCGTCTACTCTCGACCGATCAGATACATCCCACCTCGAAGGGATACAAAGCTCTTGCAGACGTATTTGTGAAATACATCCTGCGAAAATACATACGGCATGCCAAGGAGCTACGAGTCGACGCCGACAAGGATGGGCTCTACGACATCTTCGAAGCATCACGCTTCGGTACGGATCCCACCAAGCCCGACACAGATGGTGACGGGATTCTAGATGGGGATGAAACGTACGGTAGCGGGTGATTTCAGCCCTTGGGAAAGCCGGCAAAAATAACTCGTAGTCCCGCTTTTGAACTTACCACGTGAACGTGGTCGTACGCGTGAATGTGCTCGAGCGCTTGAGGTTTTTGTTTCGGGTACGTTTACGTTCATGTTCACGAGCACGTTCACGTGCGAGGAAACATGAGACTTTGCCTCGCAGCCCTTGGGAAAGCCAGCGTATCCCCCTTTTGACCGTACTTCTTGGTTGCTCTCCGACATGACCGTGATAGGCTGCCTGCCATGACTTTTCGTGGTAGGGCTCTATTGTTCCTAATTTTGTCGATTACCTTGTGTGGAGGCTGTATGTCATCGATACCCGCTTCGAGTATCCCTCAATCAACCCATCCAGATATCTCCGTTCGCCTCTTCGGAAAGACACGACAAGGACTACCGGTTGAGGAATACACCCTCTCGAGCGGCAACGGAGTGAGCACATCGATCATCACCTGGGGTGGGATTATTCGAACGCTTCTCGTTCCCGATCGTCAGGGACGTATCGCGGACATCGTGTTGGGTTTCGATACCCTCGAGCCCTACGAAGATCGGCACCCTTACTTCGGTACGATAACCGGTCGCTTCGCCAATAGAATTGCCCGAGGCAAGTTCTCGCTGGACGGCAAACAGCACACGCTCGCTATCAACAACGGACCGAACCATCTACACGGCGGCATCGATGGCTTTGATCGAGTTGTGTGGAGAGCGCGTTCGGAACGCACTGCGGATCACGCTCGCATCATTCTCTCGCACATCAGCCCCGACGGCGACGAGGGTTATCCTGGAGAGGTCACTACAGAGGTCACCTATACTCTGACGAAGGAGAACGCCCTGCGCATCGACTACAAGGCGACCACGACGAAGCCGACCCCGATCAACCTCACAAACCACTCCTACTTCAATCTAGCCGGACATGGCTCAGGAGATGTTCTGTCGCAGCACCTCATGATTAACGCCGATAGGATCGTGCCTGTAGATGATAATCTCATACCGACCGGTAGCCTTGCTCCGGTGAAGGAAACTGCCTTCGACTTTACTACCCGTCACGCCATCGGAGAGCGCATCTCGGAGGTGGGGATCGGGTATGATCACACCTTCGTCCTTGCCCCGGAAGGCCCTGGTTTGAAGCTCGCCGCACGGGTGTACGAGCCTGGCTCGGGAAGGGTCTTAGAGGTCCAGACGACTGAGCCGGGTGTACAGCTCTATACAGGCAACTATCTCGATGGAACCCAGGTCGGCAAGGGTGGCGTACACTACGCCAAGCACGGCGGATTCTGCCTCGAAACGCAGCACTTCCCGGACTCAGTAAATCAGCCCCAGTTCCCCTCGACGATCGTGAGACCAGGCGAGGTCTACCAGCAGGCTACGATACTCAAGTTCTCGGCTCAGTGAGCCTTTGCGGCTGAGGATCAGGAGCAGAAGCATCGCTCCGCGTGGGCACCATGAAAGCCCCGCTCTAATTTCACGCACCTCCGGCGGATGCTTAATACCAGTTTATCCCCTGCTCTATTGCTGTCTAAACCTATCCCCTCCTGCATGCTTCTGCTCCGGCACTAACTGCAACTGGGCGATCGTTGTTTAGGTTCCGCAGAGAAGGTACTGTTTTGAAACAACCATTGTTTATACCGTCTTGATGGATCGGAGGCGGTCGCCAACGGAAAGACATATCCCTGGGAGGAAAGGAAAATGCAGAGAGAAGAGAATTTGAGCGTAGCCAACCTTGATTGGATTCAAGCCAGCCTCTCTCGTGCGGCACAGTTTCTTCGGCACGATTCGACACCTGCGGCTGAGCGAGCATTGGTTGAGATTGAGTACTCCCTGGAGAAGCTAACTTTTGGATCGAACCAGCGACCCGCGCCCTCGTCCGAGAAATCTTTATCGGTCGGATCTCTGCTAGCTAAACATGGCTTCGACAAGTTACCGCATGTGCACGCAAATTACGTGGTGGCAATTTCGGGGCTGTTGGTGTTCGGCGCGGCCCATAACTTTCAATCCCTCAACAACGAGCAATTTCGGGCCATTTCACCGCGTATTTCGACCACCGCCCTTAGGGTCGCTAAACAAATTGGCCTGATAACGATTGAAGGAGACGGTAAAGCACGAGTGATCAGTTTCACACATGTGGCCCCCACCTCTTTCGAACATACCGGTCTCGAGCAACCCGCGGCGAGTGGAAAAGCTCAAAGTTCAGGGAGCTGAGCGGCTGTTACTAGGCCAATCGGATTGTCCTTGGCATCGATGAGGCACCGAGAACCACCACACCCCAGAAGGTCAGGTGCTGAGGCGCGCCTACTCGCTCTGATGTGGATGAGACCTCCAGCCGCCCCCTTTTAGCTCTGAAAGTACCGCCACCATCGATGGATACGGCGTGCGCTGCGGCCGACTGTAATGACCCGAGAGCGGATCATAGGCAAGATCGAGCAGCCAGAACTCGTCCTGACCTTTGCGAGTAAAGGCTGAGGATGCGCTTTGATGAATTACCCAAGAAGTTTTTTCCGGCTGAAGATCGTACAACTCTCTGAGAGCTGTAGCCAAGTACTGAAGCCCCAGCATGGGTGAAGCGCCGTACCATTGATCGTCAACAAGAATAGTTACGGCGACCCGGTCGAGCTGTCCGGCTAGAGGTTCGCAGGACACACCCACTTCACTATTCTGACCACACAAGTAATACCGAAAACGGGCGACTCCCTCTGAGATATCAGGTAGATCACCGCCATCACGACTCGGAGACCACCTAACTCCGCGCTCACTGAACTGCCTTAGCTCATCGAGATCTGCAACCACCGGCAGGGACAGCGCCGACAACTCTTCCGTACGATGAAGTCGAATCACATCACGGAGAGAGTTCAGAACCATGTCGTGTATTTGAACCTGCTCCGGGCAGACGTGGTTAAGGCGACGATGAACCTCATCAACGAATGGCTCAGTATGAATTCCATGAGCATGAAAAGCGGGCAGCGCTATGCCAAAGATACGGTCCCATTTGCGCCATGAGCGCATAACCTCGACGATCGCCTTGACCGACTCCTCAACGGGAATCGCTCCCAAGGCCACTACCGCAAGACACGAAGCATCGCCGTCATCCCGCAGAGCGATACGGAGCAGATCTGGAACTGCTGGCTGAGCAAGAGCTCCAAATCGAGGAAGCGCCCACGACGCACTCTTCTCGAGTGCCACATCACCGCTTCTTAAACAAAACAGGAGAGTTGGCAATAAAGCCGATTCCCGGCAATCGGGAGCCATACGCGTCACAAGGGTCGCGATCTCCTCTCGACCACTTTCCCTATCTCCCTGGTAAGAAGCCAACGCCCGAAGGAACTGAGATTCGAGTGACGTTTCGTTTTTAATCATGATGCCGAATTCATGCCGTAGCGCCCATATGATACGAAACTAGCTGCCGCTAAGAAACAACCAGCCTGCGAGTAGGATCAGCGTGTTATGCATCCGTATTCTATATTCCCACGTATCTCTCGCACTCATATCTCAATCGACCAGTTTCATAAAGATTCGGTCTGATCACGACTTGCCCGCCGGCTGAGTAGCGCGGACCCGTACGCTACCGTCTAACGGTCGTGGAGTTCCTATGCTTAACAAACAAAGTCGTGCCGCAGCTCTTACTATTGCCCTCGATCCTGAGGTTCCCAGCGCTACTCGATGCTCGCTGCTCGCAGATTTCAAGCGTGTACCACCCTCTTCTGAAGAGCTGCGTGCGCTTCTAGTTCCACAAAGGGTCATCGATGAGAAGAACCAACGTGTTCGCTCAGAGATATTGACCACAATCCTTGGGACCCCTGATCCGGAGCTGCAGAAACAGATAGTGAACGGCCTTAAGGAATTGCTTTTACAGCCGCCCGTCGCTGCCGATCTAAAATCGGCACTTTCAGCTACTCGGGGAGTCAGTACAACAGTGGCGGTAGAACGCCTCAAATTTCCTGCGGATAACCCATCGATCCTTGCTTCAGACATCAATCGAGGTCTCTTGGTAAAGACTCGAGCTCACGAGCTCCATACCTCCACGCTACAAAGTAGAGCCATCAGAGAGCTTAAAGAAAGCGTGTAAGCTCCTCATGACCTCGCCGATCTTTCGCCCGAGAGCGGTGGAAGCATCGGTGACTTACGAGATACCACCACGCAAAACGAGCGATAGAGTGGTTGCCGAGAAGGTGCCACTCGATTGGGCGCTGATGCAACGCGTTCAGGTAAGCAGTTCCGTCTCGCGCCCACCAAAGCCGAGTAGATCGCCAGCGAAATCAAACGCTCGTGAGAGTTCATCTACTCCAGGCAAGCGAGGAGAGAAGTAGAGCCGGCCTCCTACTACGACCGCGAGATTTCACCATCAGATTCGAAAGATAGGCGCATCAATTGAGTCTTGCACCTAACTCACTCCCTCCAGGGAAGCGCCGGTATTTGTCTCAGTAGAGCCTCAGGCTCTCCTCTCTAGAACGACGGAGGTTCAGTAGAGATCCTCCTCCCGAATCAGCAAACATCTTTTACTAAACAGACCGGAGACGCCCGATCCGCTCTCATACAACCTTAACTACCTGCGCGCTTTTGTTTCTTAGCCGAACTATCGATGTATACTACTTCGTATTAGTAACTAGTCTACCTCGGCAGGAATCTCGATGTCAGCCAAAACCGCAGCTCACCTTACCTCGCAACTCAGCGCGTTTCTCGCTCATATCGAGACCGGACCTGCAGCACTTCCTACCGGGACCACCTTCGATGAACTGGTGGTTCTCCCGATCAAGACCCTCAAAGAAAGGTTTCCCGTCGAATTCAGAAGCTACCTTGAGTTCCTACGAGCCTCTCGGAAAGATTTGCCAGGACAGAACGGAAACGACGAGCACTCAATCCTAGGCACCAGGGCAGCCGAGAAGCTGGAGCAACTGGCAGATGGAACTCTGAAACCATTGCTACGTGCGCACCAGATGGAGGCTCTGACAGACCTCGTCTCCTTTCTCGAGTCTGGAGAGTCATCAGGCTGGGTGCGGCTTCCAACAGGGGCAGGAAAGACTGCGGTCTTCGTAACTCTGACAGCCTTGCTCGACGTTCCAACCATCATCGTTGTTCCAAAGAAAGATTTAGTTCGGCAGACCGAGAAAGAGTGGAGAAAATTCGGGGGGGACCCGGAGCAGATCGGCACATTTTACTCGGACAATAAGGTGTGTGGAGCGCGAACGATAATTACGACCTACGCGAGTCTGCCATCGTTACTGGAGAAGCTTCCTCCGGGAGCGCAGTTTCCTGTAGTCGTGTGCGACGAAGCTCATCGATCGCTCAGCTCTCGCTCTCTCGAAGCCATTAATCGCATTCCAGGTAATCGGATCCGCTTGGGATTCACTGCTACGCCGGATTTTACAGCAGTAAGGTCAGTCCGTCGTTCATTCGGCACTCTGATTCACGAGATGCCTCTTGTGGATGCTATCAGGTCGGGCATCTGCAGCGGAGTTCGGGTTGTGTATGTGAAGACCACGTCGAAGGTAGTCGGTGCCGAGACCGGCGCTTCTGGAGACTTCAACCAGAAGCAGTTGGCCGAGAATCTGGACAGCGCGGCCCGCAACAGAGCGGCACTGGCCATCCTCTCGGCACCCGAGATGCAATCTCGATCGGTGGTAGTCTCGTGCTTATCGCTCAAACAAGCACGCGCTTTGAGCGAGGCCGCCTGCGCAGCCGGACTCAAGGCTCGCTACGTCCACGGCGGAATGTCGAAAAGCGAAAGGGAGAAAGCCTATCAATCCTTCGAGACTGGAGAGGTGAATATCCTCTTCGCCGTCGACCTATTGACCGAGGGATGGGACTCTCCACGGGCCGACACTCTCCTCAATTTGCGACCGACCGCATCTCGCGTCGTTGCGGAGCAGCGAGGGGGCCGGGTACTACGCCTCCATCCGGACAAGGAATGCGCTCTCGTCATAGAATTCGTAGACAACATCGGAGGAAAGGGCCGAACCAGGGCAATTACGATGGTGGATGTCTTGAACTGCTCAGTCGTCATGCCCACCGAGAATGGGAAGGACCGAGCCACAGGTTCTACATGCGATTGGATCCGAGATGCCGTAGTTGATCACGCGACGATCGCCGATTTCGAGGTGGGGGTCACCGAAGAGGAGATTCTTAAAATCGCCGTCGATCAGGGGATGCAACGAGCTGATAACATCGAACTTCCGAACGATCCCAAGGTCTTCAAGAGAGTACTTCTCGAGTCCAACATTCTACCGGAGGGGTGGACACAGGTCCCGGTATCTCAGCTACTCAAAATGAAGCTTTCGACAACAAGCTTTGCAGGCTCGTTTCGAGAGCTGTGTAGACAGTATTTCTCGGCAGTACACGAGCAGAAAATCGACCCATGGTTACTGGAGGTAAACCAGATGTTCCGAGAGCTCTTCGGTGAGGTAAAGCTCAGGGTCACCGGGAGACTCCGTGAAGAGACCAATCTCTCGCCTGAGCGAGAAGCTGCCCTTAGAGACCATGCCAGACGTGAGCTGGCACGTAGCGGCTTTCCAAAGAAATTGGCGAGCCCAGACCTCTCATCGGAGGCCTCTGCCATAAGCATAAAGCTCACAAACGGTAAAAGACTTGGCTCATTCCTGACGCAGTACGCGCGCGCCATTGGAAAGCCCTTAAAGACTGGACCTAGTAGACGGCCGTCTCTGGGCCAACTACACGCAATGCTGTTCGACATTCTCGGTAGCGAGTACGAAAAGGCTCTCAAGCCGGCATTCTCCAAGGACACCCCCACCGGAGGAATAGCAATAGAGCTTCTGTTCCAACCGGTCCACGATATGTTGGAGCATCCGGTATCCGCGCCGCCTTTTGCGCCAACATCGGAACGGGTTTTCACATTGGAGAGTTATTTGCCAAGCGAGATTTGTGAAGAAGCTCGCTCAAGCGCGTCTCACCTCATTCACGCCTTGGCAACCACGTTCAAGGATACGCCTCTGTGCGCTCGGTTGTTCGTGGATGCCCATAGAACGAGCTACGGTGATGCGGCGTTACTGGCTGCCGTTGCGCGCCTTGACGGTATTCATTCCATGAGCGCACACGAGTTCGCCGAGAGTCGCGTATGCATCGGATTTCCAAAGGTCGAGATCCCAGGCTGGGCCATTCTTGCGAGCTTCGGTATCACATCAGAAGAGATGTTCGAGGATTTCTTGACGGCGAGCGGCGTGGCTCGGTGCTCCAGTGGAGAGAGGGCTTCCCCCACTACGGAGGGAGTCCCGTTGACGCTCCGCGATCACATCGTTCGGGTCGCAAGCTCTGCCTCTATCGACAAGGAACTCTTGAGTAAGATCCCGGTAAGCGACCGACAGATGTATGCACGCCTCAAGCAGCATGCGCCGGAGTTACTCAAGTGGATGCAGAGCATGAAGGACGGCTCACAGCCCCGTATATCTCATGCAGCGTTTCTCGCGATGCCCGTTACTGACGAGATTCAGGCGCTAGGCTTTCCATTTCAACGGATGCTAGCACTCGTTGCTGCCTGGAATCGGGCCACTGCGACCGTAGAGGGAACGAAAGCACGGCCACACCTCCTGCAGTATCCCCTCTCGCCCGAGGGGGCCAGACTCCTGGGCGACTTCATTCAGTTCATCAAGAAGCATGCAAGGCCTTAGAGCACTACTAGGGAAGCGAGGGCCCCCTCGAAATTAAAAGGGAGTTGCGAGAGGTCCTGGCAAAGAGTCGGTTGAAGCCGAATCGAACCTTCACAGAGCTCCCCGAGAAAGTAGCACCGATACACGGGAAAATAGCCAGATCTGCGCCCGCTCCTACAATTTTTTGATTACCTTTGCGACATCAAAGTCCGTGGGATCGCAGATCACACGGACTTTTAGATCGAGGCTGGAAACGTATCTTCATATGCCCTTGCGCATAGAGGTTCAGTCTCTCATCTCGGTCCATCTTTACTCGTCGGAAATAATCACGGTATCAAAGAAGCGATCTCCGATGACCGCAAAACGCTCATCGACGAAGGTGACTCCGGCAAAAACGGTTTCATCCGGAGTTGCGATGATCCATTGAACGAGGTTCTCTCCTGATTCACGAAGACGCATCCGTTGTACTACACCTGGGAACTCATTGTATGAGCGCGGGGTTACCGACAAGAGCTCGAAATCCTCTTCGTCCTTCAGATCTTCTTCGAGCTGTTTCGCGAAGGCCTCGGATGAGGCGACTTCGAAAACCTGCCCTTCCGTTAGTGCAAGATCGAGTCGAAAGTCTAGATCCTCTTCACCATCTGTGCCTTGGTTGAACGAGAGGGTAACGGTCTCAATTCCAGTGTCATCGACCTCGACGTCGCCACTGGGCTCGGCTGGGAATTCCGCGCTGAGTGGGCTCTCTGGAATCTCGTATCGCTCCCACGTCTGATTGAGCATGACTTGAACATCTGTAGACATATGACACCTTTAAAAATGAAAGCTCGCGACAGTATGCCTGCTTGGCCTCTGTTGGATAATGCGTTTGCTCAGACTGCTACACTCGAGCAGCTTTTTGATACAGATAGCCTAGCTGCACACACTGCTTAGCTGCGTGGCACGGGTTCGCAACGTATCCCTGCGACGATACCACGAGTGAGATCGGCAGTCTGTAGTTGGGAGAATTTTAGACGGTCATCGATCACAAATACGGTATGCTATCTCCCTGACACGAGCCGCGCCAAACTCTCAAAGAGAAATTTTCTACCCTATGACGACCCCAAGCGTCTACTTCTCCACAAAAGCACCATTCTCTATGCGATAGAGCTTTGCCTGCGCGAGATTTGGGAAACGGGACTGCCGGAAATCTATCCGACCGGACACTCCATCGTAGAACACCTCGCTCATGGCGAGGCGTAGATCCGCCTTGCCCGTTTCCAACGCTTTACCGATGGACCGAATGATCTCGTAGGAATTCTGCGCCTCATACAATGGTGGAGCTCCATACTTTGCCTCGAACTTCTGAGAGAACTCTTTTGAGGGCTTCCAGTCTAAGAAGTACATCCCTTCGAATATCTCCCTGTTCTTTGCACGAAAAAGGAACGCCTCTACCGTGTCCGAGGAGCAAAGGTACGGCACATCATAATTTTGCTCATGCATCCGCTGGAGCGCTACTTCCGGCCTCCATGTCGTCAGAAGCATTCCTGCCTTTGATCCCTTTATGGTAGCAACCTCGGTGCGGAACTCCGGATTAAAATCTGTAACTTTCGCACTTTTAGAAATCTCGACTCCCGCGCGTCTCGCGGCGTCAGAGAACGCCTCTACTAACGCATTATTCCAATAATCATCGAAAGATATTACTCCAGCTGTTTTTATGCTCGTATTTAGCGCAAAGAATCGTTCGAGTCCCGGCTGCAGCGACTCAAAGCGATGCCCGAGCGAAAAAAAGTAGTCACTAGCTTCCGGAACAGATCGATCCATCACCGTCGGCGAGATCAATACAATATGCTCACGTTCGGCGATTGAAACCAGAGGCACAGTGAGGAATGTCCATACGTCACCGACTACGATATCGACCTTGTCCTGATGAACGAGCTTTCGAAATGCGCTCACTGCCGATGCAGGTGTAGATTTGGAATCCTCGAAGAAAAGTCTGAGCTTTCTTTTTGCCGTTGAGGAGGCATTCAGCTCAGAGACACCAAGCTCTAATCCCTTCCGAGAGTAATCAGCCCAAACTTGGGCGGGACCGCTAAGGCCTAAGACCACACCAACTTTCAATTCCTGCGCCAATGCATCTGCGGACCCGAGCAGCAGGGCAAATACCCAAGGAATAAATGTAAGATCCAGTTTCATTACTCTCTCGCTCAGCGGTACAACAGTTCGGCTGAGGTCTGACTATCGCCCTACCTAACTTTCCTCACAAGTATCCCCTAGCGTGCGAGCGGAGCCTCCCGGGTCTGACTCCAGTCTGTCCCAAAAGCGTCTCGGTGGGCACAGCCCCTCGTATCCTGCCACTGGTTGTTGTTTCGATACAGCCTGTTCCCACCCCTGCTGAAAAGCTGGGTCGCAATAATCGAGAACGGTGAGTCCACTAGAACCTGCGCGATACGCATACACCTCTCCCGGAGAAACCTCGACTACCGCCGCCCCAAGATACAGCGGTTTGACAGTTACCTCTGCTGAGCCAAGCCTGCAGATGAGCAACTCCCCATCACCCGCCAAGGTATACACCTTGAACGAGAAATTATCCTTTCGCTCGTCACTAGGACCGAGCAGTAGATTCGCCTCGGTTGCCACTCCCGGCGGAAGCTTTAGCAAGGCCAGATTTGTGGGACCATGAAGGTACGATTCAAAGGAGTACGGCCCATTTTGCGTGTAGGGTATGTCTACCCGCAACTGTTCATAGGGAAATCCCGCTCGCTGCAAAGCCTCCTGGGCGGAGCTCAGAATCGGACCACGATACTCAGTCTGCTGTTGATTCGCCTCGACGCCTGCCATCACTGAAATGTATCAGATTGCGAATCCCTAACAAAACCCAGCGGTATCGAGGGCCTCTCCGTATTCGTCCCCTGTAATCATCTCACCTGAGAAGAGAACGGAGGATTACCTACCTTGTAGGGCAAAACTCAATATCCTTTTTCGGAGCAGGGAGGGAGACTTCCTCGCTTGCCTAGGAGATAGCGGAGTCGAGTTCCTCAGCGGCTACCACTGTGCCGTCAGCCGAGATGTTTCCGTCGGCGATCTCTTTGTCGATGTGGCTGACGAGGTCATCAAATTGCCATTCATCCATTTTCGTCAGCGCTTCTAAGGTGAATACCTCTTTGAGTTGATCCGGTACCTGCAGATCCTTGTTTGCGTCGGAGCTTTTTGTGAAGAGTTGCGGTGTCCTTTCAGGTGAAATGTCACCGGATGCCTTCTCTATCCACGATTGGTCTGACGATGTGAACTCTTTGATAGTCTCGTCTATCGGAGCTCGTACCCCTTGCGAAGGGAAGAAATTAGCCGGTACTGATTCGTTAGGTCCGCTCTGCCCAGTGAGGAGACATTCGAACCATATTAAGGCCATGCGGGCAAGGCGGGTCTCACCATCTTGGATCGTCGCGACACCTCCACAATAGTCACTGGCCGATGCGAGCGATTGGGCTGATTGAGCGGGGAATCCCAGCTTCACCAAGAGCAAGGACGCGACCTGAGCGGATGAGCACCCCCAGATTTCACGCTCCTTGGTCGTCCGCTCCTTCATGGAAGGATTGGCCAGCGATCTCCGCCAAGCGGTGTAGGTAGCAGGCTCTTGTGAGCTCATGAGTGCGCGGCAAATGTGAGGGAGGGCTCCCCACAGTATCCCACGACCGAGACCAAGGTTCGGTACAGCCAGCCCCGTAAGCGCGCCGATGTGGGCTTCCCGGGCAAGCTGAGGGCGAATGCCTTCGAACAGCTCTTCTTTAATCCGTTTTTTGATCATGCGTCGGATCGAAAAGGTTGTCAGAAGAGCAGCGAGATCTGAAGGAGTATAGAGATCGAGTAGCTCCCCGACAGTAATAGAGGCCTTGTCACTCAGATATTCCGGCTCCACGAGGCGCGTGAAGTGATACAGCATCGCTTTGAAATTCGGGCCGCAGCAGATACGGCCAACGTGATATTTCGTAATGGCCGACAGTTGGCCTTTATTGTTTCGCTCGTCTACATAGAGGGTTCGAATGATACTGGGGAGCGCTACGCATATCGGACCGACTCTGCTGCAGTATTCTGAGGCTTTAGACCATCCGTTTTCTGACCCAGATGGGTCGATGAGCTCAGTACGCGAATTAACCATGACTTTAGCAAGTGAGACTCTTAGGGGTTCATAAAACCAGCTACCTGTGAAATGATACACTCGATACCCTCGCCGGTATAGGAATTTTTTGGTCAACATACGCTAGAAGCCTCCGCGGTCGAGACATTTAATAATAACGGCGTTGTGTCGACGTCCGGGAGTCTGGTAGGGGCACAGAGGGGGGTGAAATCCGTGTCGGGGATTCTCGTACGGTATGCTCTCTCATTGTTTGTAGAAGGGGGGAGCCTGGGATCGTCTACTGCAATAAGGGACTTCCCGAGGAATCTCAAGACAGAGACTATTGCTCGATACGAACTTGCGCTCCCCGACAAAGAGTTGCGAGTGATCCCGAATCCGTACGATGTGTTCGCGCAACATAACGTAGGCAAACGCCTACGCGTCTCATTCACGAATTACGAAACTACCCGCAAATTCATCGAGGCCGGTCTCGTGATCAGTATCTCCTCCGATGTCATTATCGGAGAGCATGACGAGCTCCTTGCAACTCCTCTGACACATCTATTCAGGGAGGTCGAGTACGGGCTTATGTAATCCAAGCGCAGGCGCTTAAGTGCTCCCGCGCTCGCGTTCTTGGGTCTCGTGTAGCAGGTTATTGGTACAAGGCGACGATCCTCAACTTACACGCAAACCATCACCTCAATAATTTCGTGCGACTAGGTCGAGACTCAAAGTAACCCCGCACCAAATATGAGCATTGATCAACCCCGTAAAAAACTCGCCATCCATGACCACCAAAAACCGTCCGTTTCGTTGGGCTATGAGTAAAGGAGCGGAATTTTCAGAAAGCGACTTCGCTACTTTTCGGAAATGGCGGATGAAGGTTGTGGCACTGATGATCTGGTCTATACCAAACATACTAGTCTGACGTTCAATATGTTTCCGCATCACAGCAATCGCGCTTTCACGTTAATAGTTGTGAAGCGCTTCAAAGACAAACGCCTGCTTTCTCTGAAACTCAGATATGTTTTTGAATCAGATAAAACTTCATTCAGTGCCGCGCAGTCTCTGAGAAGAGGACGGGGGGGGGTCACACTTGTTTTTAAAATGCGCCGTATTTCCCGTATTTCTCTCAGAGACCGCGCGCAAGATTGCGCACGCGCTTGTGATTTAGAATCATACTGGAGGCTGCCTCCAGTACGCGGGCGGCTCAGCCTCGACCCGACCTCGAGCATTCATCAAACCGTTGAAAAATCGCCGTCCATGACCACCAAAAACCTTCCATTTCTTTGAGTTATAAGGAGTGGCGCGGAATTTTTAGAAAGCCACTTAGCTACCTCTCGGAAATGACGAATGAAGGTCGTAGCACTGATTATCTGGTCCATAGCAAACATGACAAACTCTCAATCAATATGTTTTCAAATCATATTAATCGCGCTTTGCCTTAGAGAG
>JBILEW010000024.1:0-44415 GCA_044351885.1 Bdellovibrionota bacterium | reverse complement strand
GTGCGGTTGGAGGAAGGTACGACCCAAGGCCCAGACTTCATTCCGCAGGGGAAAAAGCCAAGCGCTTGAAATATCTTAAAAAACCCGTCGAACTTCGCTCCCCATACAGCATCTCTGGGGCAAGCTTTCGGGGTAACATTTAGATCGAAACAGGAAATAAGGAAATATGCCAAACGAACGAAAGACAGACAAACACCGTTTTTGCTTCTTGCTCGCCGAAAATTGTCTTTCTAAGGCAAAGAGAGTCTCGAAATGTCGCTGCCTCTTCGCCGGTACAAAACTTTTACAAACCTTTGACGCAGCCGTGACAACTGCTCTCTACGGCCGTGTTACCTACGTAGCTACCTCATCAAGAGAGGCACAGTTAACGTAGTTGTAATTTAAGGAGCCATCGTGGAAACCGAAGTTTTTCAAAGCACCGCACAGATCACCGAGCGCACCGAGACGACCGCAAACGTCGAACGCCTCAGCGAACTGCTCGGGGATAGCGACGAATTTGCTCTCTTGAGAGAGACACTCTGGATCTATTCGCAGATCGTCGACTGAGAATAACCGCCAACACTGGGCTGGTTACAGTAGGCGCCTTGGGAAGCGAGGCAAAACCTGCCACTCTTCTACGTGCACGTGCACGTGCACCTTAACGTAAACGTACCCGAAACAAAAACGGCTCATCGTGAAATCGAGTGGGTGGTAACGGGGATAGAGGCAACGCAAGCCCTTGTTTTAAACTATAAATCGCGCCTTTGCACGTGAACGTGCACGTGCACGTAAACGTGAACGTACCCGAACGAGCAACTTTATCCCCTCCCGCCCGAACTAGAGCAGTATGCTCGACTATGAAAAACTAGACGTCTATCGAACCGCGCTCGAGTTCGTCATCACCACGATTGAGATTCGTGATCGTCTTCCTAGAGGAAGCGGGGAACTCGTAGATCAGTTCAAGCGTGCATCTTTCTCGATAGTGCTTAATATTGCAGAAGGTGCTGGCAAGTTAAAACGGGCAGACAAACAGCGCTATTTCTCAATAGCACGAGGATCCGTCATGGAGTGTGGTGCCCTCTTTGATCTGTTAAACGCTCTAAGCTATGTCTCCCCCGACGAGTATCGCGCTGGTAAGCGTTTGCTTGCAAGGATTGCAGCCATGCTTTCCAAGCTATGCCTTCAGTCCGCATGGCACCTGTTTCGGGTACGTTCACGTTTACGTGCACGAGCACGTTCACGTGATAAGTTCAAAACTGAGACCACAGGTCAGTTTGCCTGACTCCCCTAACGTTCCAGGATCGTATCCGTCGTCACACTGCGCGTGTACTTGTAATCCAACGTGTAGTGCAATCCACGGCTCTCCTTGCGCGCAAGGGCAGACCGTATGACCATCTCAGCGACCAAGCAGAGATTTCGCAATTCGAGAAGATCGGAGGTCACGGTCGAACTGGCGTAGTATTCCTGAATCTCGCGCTGCATCAACTCCATGCGATGCAACGCACGCTCTAACCGCTTGGTAGTTCGCACGATCCCAACGTAGTTCCACATCGTGCGACGAATTTCGTCCCAATTTTGGGTAATCACCACTTGCTCGTCACTCTCGACGGCAGCACCCGGATCCCACGCCGGCGGAACGACATTAACCCCGTATTTACGCTTGTTTTCGAGCGAATGCATCGCAGCACGGTGTCCAAATACCACGCCTTCCAAAAGCGAATTGGATGCAAGCCGATTGGCGCCATGAAGACCGGTACACGCGCACTCCCCCGCCACATAGAGATCGACGATGTCCGTCCCGCCGTTTTCGTCACTCAGCACTCCGCCACACAGATAGTGCGCGGCCGGCACAACCGGAATAGGCGTGGTGGTGATGTCGAAGCCGAAAGATAAGCAGCGCTGGTAGATGGTAGGAAAGTGGTCTTTGACGAAGGCTGGATCTCTGTGGGTAATGTCGAGCAGTACGTACTCGTCACCATGCGTCTTCATTTCGTAGTCGATGGCACGAGCTACCACGTCGCGAGGCGCGAGCTCGCCGAGCTCGTGATACTTGTGCATGAACGGCTCTCCGTTTGCGCGGATCAAGCGCGCTCCCTCACCGCGCATCGCCTCGGTAATGAGGAAGCTCTTGGCTTGTGGATGATAAAGACAGGTCGGATGAAACTGGAAGAACTCCATATTCGCGACGCGCGCCCCTGCACGGTAGCACATAGCTATTCCGTCACCCGTCGCGACATCGGGATTCGAAGTGTAGAGATAGATCTTCCCGGCACCACCGGTCGCCACCAAAACTTTGTCAGCTAGAAACGGTTGAATGACCCCTTCCTTCAGTAGCACGTATGCGCCCAACACCTTGTTAGGCTGCGACCGCCCGACCTTGAGCTTGTGGGTCGTGATCAGATCGATCGCATTCGAGTGGTGAAACAGCTCTATGTTGGCATGTTCCTTGACAGCGTGCAGAAGGGCGCGCTGGATCTCAGAACCAGTTGCATCTCCGGCGTGAAAGATACGGCGGCGGGAATGCCCTCCCTCTCGATGCAGGTGAAACTCTCCGCCTTGCTCCTTGTCAAAGGACGTGCCGAGCTCGACCAATTCCCGGACGCGCGCCGGGCCCTCACGAACCACCAGCTCGACGATCTCGCGCTTGCAGAGCCCAGCTCCACTCGTAAGAGTGTCCTGAACATGCAGCTCGACTGCGTCGTCAGGTTGCGTCACAGCGGCGATACCCCCCTGTGCCCAGACAGTGGAGGATGCAGCCAGATCTTTCTTGAAGAGCACTGCGACCGATCCACGCTCGGCAACCTTGAGGGCGTACGTTAAGCCGGCAATACCACCCCCTATTACGAGAAAATCGAATCGTCGCATGGTACCACGATACCTCTGATCTCATTTGGTGTTCAACACACGATACCCTGATCCCAGATTCTTCACCCTGCCCCGGGGAGCGATGCGAACTTACCTGTGGTGTCACTTTTGAACTTAACACGTGAACGTGCTCGTGCTCGTAAACGTGCACGTGCCCGAACATCTTGATGTTTTTTATTCCGGGTACATTTACGTTCAGGTGCACGAGCACGTTCACGTGGTAGAATGGCAGGCGTCGCCTCGCTTCCCTAGGCTGGCTAACAGGCTAACTTAGGTTTACAATTCCTCGATGACAGATGACCAAAACACTAATCACGTAACAGCGTTACCGAATCCCCTCCTTAATCGAACTTCTGCGATACCCTTTGACCGTTTTCGTGCAGAACAGATCGAACCAGCCATTGACCAACTGCTTGCGACTAGCACAGCTGAGCTCGATGCCATCAAGTGTGTCGAAGGGGTCCGAACCTTCGAGAATACGTTACGGGCTCTCGACGATCTCGCTCTCAACCTAAACTTCGCGATGGGTGTCGTATCGCACCTCGAATCAGTCGCCACGACCCCGGAGTGGCGAGAGGCGTACAATAAAGTGATCCCTCGTGTGAGTGAGTTTTCGTCGAAGATCGGCCTCGATCCCGATCTGTGGCTTGCGATAAAGAGTTTCGCCGAAACTGAAGAGGCCCGAGCTTTGACCGACGACAAGCTCCGTTTTTTGACGAAAACAGTAGACGACTTTCGTCGCAACGGTGCCGATCTTCCTGCGGATAAAAAGGAGATACTCTCAAAGCTCAACACCGAATTAGCCGAGATAACCAACCGGTTTTCTCAGCACACTCTCGACGCGACCAACGCGTTCGAGTACGTCACGGAATCGGCAAATGACCTCTCCGGGTTACCGGAGAGTGCCCGAGCCATGGGGCGCGGGTCAGCCGAAGCAAAAGGGCGCCCTGGCTGGCGCTTTACCCTGCAAGCTCCCAGCTTCATGGCGATCATGACCTATGCAGACAAGCGCGAGCTACGTGAAAAGTTCTATCGAGCTCACAACACGCGGTGCACCTCGGGCGAGTTGGACAACGTACCGCTCTTGTACAGAATCCTCGAATTGCGTCGCCAGAAGGCAGAGCTACTCGGATTCAAGGATTTCTCGGATCTCGTTCTCGCGGATCGCATGGCGAAGAACGGCACTCAGGCGCAGGCATTCGTGGACGAACTACGGACGCGTATCGCACCTCACGTGAAAAAAGATCAGGAATCACTGGCCGCTTTCGTTCGCGACGAGCTGAAGATCGACCCGAGCGCAATGGCGCCCTGGGATATCGCGTACTACGCCGAGAAAATGCGCCGCGCGCATTATGAATTCGACGAAGAGGAGCTGCGCCCCTACTTTCCACTTCCAAAGGTGATGCAGGGACTCTTTACAATAGTCGAAAAGACCTTCGGCATTACCGTGCGCGAAAACAAGGAACTCGCGTCGTGGTGTCCGGACGTAACGACCTACTCTGCTTATGACAGTGTGACGGGCGATCTTCTGGGTCACTTCTACTCGGATCTCTTCCCGCGGGAAAACAAGCGCGGTGGCGCATGGATGAACGGATTCATCACGCATGTGCTCAACGGCCGCGACGAGCTACCACATGTGGGACTGATTGCAGGAAACTTCACTCCACCCCAAGGCGACAAACCGTCTCTCTTGACGCACGACGAGGTCACCACACTCTTCCACGAGTTTGGGCACCTCATGCACCTACTCTGTTCGCGCACAACCCTTCGCAGCCAGTCCATGGATGGTGTTGCATGGGACTTCATCGAACTCCCATCACAGATCCTGGAGAACTGGTGCTGGGAGCGAGAGGCTCTCGACCTCTTTGCTACTCACGTCGAGACCGGAGAGAGGCTACCGGAGGAGCTCTTCCAGAAGATGTACCGCGCTCGAAACTTCAGGAGCGCCTCGTTTTTGGTGCGTCAGGTCGGATTCTCCTCACTTGATCTGGGGCTTCATCGCTCGTACCAACGTGAACGAGACGGGGAGATATTGCCATACTGCCGTCGAATACTCGAACGACACTCTCCACTTCCACTTCCCGACTATTACGGGATGATCGCCGCGTTCACGCACCTCTTCAGTTCACCTGTCGGGTATGCGGCCGGATATTACTCGTATCAGTGGGCGGAAGTACTCGATGCGGACGCGTTCTCGCGCTTTCAGCGAGAAGGGATCATGAACATCGAGACGGGCCTCGAGTTCAGAGACAAGATCCTCAGTCGTGGTGATACTAAGGATCCCGAGGTGCTGTTCCAAGACTTCATGGGACGCGAGCCGGACATGAATGCACTACTCACCCGGGCTGGGCTGGTGTAGCGTAGGTGGAAATGTATCTGCGTGGCCACATCGAAATCTGCCGATCAGGACTTCTGAAGGCTATCTTCGTAGCCCTCGTGAGCGCGTTGTGTCTCGATGCGGCTCCTGCTCTGGCAGAGGCTCAACAGGAGCCTTGGCACGCAGAAACGAGCGGTAAGGCAGAACGCTCCTTGAGCTACTCCACATACGCAAAGCTGCACGACACGCAGGCGCCAGCGAAGATTACATTCTACTCCAACCCGGAGCACACTGAGAACAGCATAGGCACCCTCGGCTTCCGTGTCGAAATACACGACTATACCACGCTGGCGGGCTTTCATTTCGCCGATTTCGAGGGTCCCGATGCTCCAGCTCTTACCAAGCCGCTGATGAAGGTAACGATTCTGCGCTCATCGGACCTCCCCCTCTCTTTCGAACTCTCTCCTTCTGGATTCGTCTCGAGCAATGCACGATTTGACCGACCTTTTTTTGGTTTCATGGTCGCACGTCCCAGCTCCGAGCGCAGCGCTGCCAAGGAGATCCTGAGGGCCTTAGGCGACAAGGCGCGTTCATTCGAAATCTCGATCGCGGACGTGCGCGACCCATCAATCAAGCTGGTGCTTGCCGTACCAGTGACGGAAAGGGAAGAGGAGTTCGCCAAGCTCGTCAAGCACCTCGACTAACGACTTTCTGAAGACATACGAAGACCTACAGCGTCAACGAGGCGGTCTCTATATGTTCCCAGAGACACGCACTAGAATATTACCGGCAATGCGGCTGCCACTCGTGCGGAGGCTGCGGGGCCGCAGACCCTTGGTAAGCACCTAATTTCCTTAACATTCAACCCTTCAACGATCGGAGTTCATTATAAATTTATACAACAAACATTAATAGTTTCCCGCGTCCTGCCGACAACTTAGATGGGTGGCGGTAAATGTGTACTCAACGACCATCTTTGGTCGCGGGCAAGCGACGTGTGGGGGTATCCGGACATGATGGATGAAGAAGCCATCCTAGCGTTAGAAGAGAAAGGAAAGCTCGGATGGCGTGCCGCCATGGAACTTTTGGAGCCCTTTGGGCCGGTCGCGGCCAATTTTGCAGAAACCGTCCGTGTTCTCATCTCGCATTACGAGCACGGTGGTGCGGAGATGCCTATTGGCGGCCAAAACCTAGTCATTCGCCTGCTTAAAAACAACACCATCAAGGCGGCTTACTACTTCGTTGCCAAGGCGTATCGACCCCAACTGCTAGCCGGGAAGAACCCTCTCACTGTGAAGGATCTCTTCACGGGATTCAGCGCCATAGAACATGCGGCTATTCTATCGTTTTGCTACCTCTTCCGAAATCTAAGCAAAAAGAGCGACAAAGATGAGTGGGAATACGTGCAGGCTCCGCTCTATGAGGCGCTTTCGCTCGGTTCGGCGATGGGCCAATCCGTTCCTGAAGTCGGCCTGGCGTTCGGTATGCTCTCGAGAGGGCTACGATACCTCTCCTTCGCTCCGTTCTTGATCGGCAACCGCAGAGGATTCAAGGAATACCGAAGGCATCTCAAAGCTAAGGATCTTCCGTTCGACCTCGCATTCGAGCAGAAAATTTGGGAGTGCAACAACATCCAAGTGGCAGCGATGCTACTCACGTACATGGGATTCAATCGTACCGCCGCAATGCAATTTATCGCAGCGGCAGACAGAGATCCGAAGGTGACCCCGGACGAACTCTATGGTATCCGATTCCGCATGGCCGAGGCGATCCTCGACTCCTACATGGAGGCCGGTGAGATCCCTGAACAGTGCCCCGCGTGGGTCGGCAAAAAGCTCCCTTTCTCCGCGGAAACGCGCGGAAATCTTCTGACTAGCTTCAATAGAGTGCTCTCAGAAGATACCCGCATAGAGTGGCTCAACAAGGGAAGCGCGAGTATAAATCCTGATTCTACCCCCGAATTTTTCGCGGCAGGAGGAGTGCCCGTCGAGCCCGATACAGAGGATGATGCCGCGCCGATCGAGCAAGTTGAGATCTAACCGAGTTTTGCTCGCACACTCTTTACTGCGACAGAGCTGAAATACTCTAGGCTTGCCGGGTTTGCGAGCGCAGAGGCATTACCCGGATCCTCTCCTCGTAGGATCTTCTTCACCGAAAGCTCTGCTAGCTTGTTATTAGTCGTTCTCGGCAACTCAGGCGCCTGAAGTACCAGAGCTGGAACGTAGAAGGCATTCGATCGCTTGAGCTCCGCGCGAATCCTGTTCTCTAGATCAGCCGTAAGCTGCATCTGGTCCTGTAGCAGCACGAACAATACGATCTTCTCTGCTCCGGCATTGGCTGGAGTATACCCTACTGCCAGCGCTCCCACTATCTCGGGGATACGTTGTAACGCCGCGTAAATGTCAGCTGTGGCCACCCTAACGCCTCCCGGTTTGAGGGTAGCATCGGACCGTCCACCGAATATGAGCCCACCTTCTGGTGTTTCTTCGACGAAATCACCGTGTCGCCACACCCCCGGGAAATCAGAGAAGTATGCTTGTCTGTACGCTTCACCATCGGGGTCGTCGAGAAAATGCATCGGCATGGAGGGTGCAGGACTCGCGCAGACGAGCTCTCCCTGCTCCCCTATTACGCGTTCTCCCGAAGCATCAAAAACTCGCACATCGTACCCGAGGCTCTTACACTGCACCTCTCCCCGAATGACCGGCCTGAGAGGACAACCTAGCCCGAAACATCCGAGTATGTCGGTACCCCCCGAGATACTCTGCAACCACACAGGTTTTATCTTCTTGGCGACGTAATCGAAGCTGCTCGGAAACAGGGTCGAACCCGTCGAAAAGATCCCCCTTAGATCGTCGAGGGGAAAGTCCCGAGTTGGCTGCATTCCGCGCTTTTCCATCTCTCCCAAATAGGCCGCGCTGGTTCCGAAGTGCGTAACCCTCTCGTCGCAAACCATCTGCCAAAGAATCCTGCCGTCGTGCGTCATCGGGTCGCCATCATACATCAGGACCGTGGCATCGCACGCAAGGCCACTGACGACCCAATTCCACATCATCCAGCTCGTTGAGGTCTGATAGAAGATCCTGTCTCCTGGACGGATGTCTGCATGCAGCACCATCTCTTTCTTGTGTTCGAGCAGTGTCCCACCTGCCCCATGCACGATCCCCTTGGGCTTCCCGGTCGTGCCAGACGAAAACATTACGTACAAAGGGTGCGCGAAAGGGAAGCGTTTCCATGTCGGCAGTGGAGCCGGTGGAAGTGTACTGTAAGCATTTACCGTGAGATCGGCCCGCGATGAGATCGAAGGCGCTGCATCAACTGCGAGATAATCGACGATGAGCACATGCTCGATCGAAGGCACACGACGTACGACCTCTTCGATCGTTGCAAGCAGGGAAACAGCAACACCGCGCCAGAGATAGCTACGAGCAGCCACGAAGACTCTCGGCTTTACCCTCTCGACTCGCGCGAACAACCCCTCTACTTGATAATCCGTACCACAACTCGACCACGTAGCTCCGAGACCAGCGGTTGCCAACATGCATACCACTGCTTCTGGAATGTTTGGGAGGTATGCGAAGACCCGCTCCCCTTCTTGCAAACCACAGCCGGAGAGGTATCCAACAACTCGCGCAACACTCGATCGAAGCTCCCCCATCGAGATCTGACGTTTGAGATGCTCCTCGGACCACGAAACGAGTGCCGCTCTGTCATCGCCCCCCGAGAGAAGGTTCTCAGCAAAGTTGAGAGCGTAACGGGGAAACCATCGACGAGCGAGCGGTGTCGGTCCTCCCTCATCTTCGTATATAGGATCACAGCTCCCCTCGCCCATCACACCCAGAAAGCTCATGACCTCCGACCAGAACTGCTGCGGTGACTCCACTGACCAGCGATGCAGCTCCTCGTATGAGGAGACGGTGCGTGCATAGCGCTGCTCGAGACCGCGCATGAAGCGGGTAAGGGCGCACGATTCGACGAGATCTCGCGGTGGCGTCCACACTACTGCGTCAGCTACTGTTGTATCGCTGTCATTCATAGAAGTATCTTCACTTCAAGCATGCACTTCCGAACCACTTTGTTCAACTCTTCAAAGGCACTCGCAACTCCCAAAAACCGATTTCATATTCCTGTAGCTATCTGAAAGACATGCGGTACAAAATCTCAAGCTTCCCAGAGTTTATGTCGTTACACAGACCTGGGGAAGGGTGCTGAAACTGCTTCGGCTAGAGGACCGCTGCGGCAAGTCCTTGGATTTTAGCGGGACGAGCACCGAACTACCAGCGTAGAGAGGAGCGCGGCATGTCGCATGAACCGCAACAAAGGTCTGGACCTTCTCGAAATCTCACCACTCAAGAGAAGCTTGCTCAGCTCGAACCTTATATTGCCTGCCTGATATCCCTTCGAAGGGCACTCGCCGATTTCTCGTCTCCTGATGCCTTTATCGCACGCCCAGATAATAATCCTAGTCAGTCATCTGAAGCAGAGCCTGGCTTGACTAATCCCGCAGAATCTACTGAGTCGAAATATCCGTTCGGGGCTGGCATCTTTGCGGATGATCGACATCCGTCTGCCGAGTGGATCAGGAGAACTATTGACTCTACGTTCGAAATCGTTCGGCGAGACATACAAGCGATCCTCGAGCGCCTTGATCTCCCGCTTGAATCGATTGAAAACCCAGACGTGCGCACATGGATCTCTCCGGCGCACCTAAGCTATCCCGACCCGACTACGCTCGATCTCTTTCGCCGGGCTCGTGAAGATGAAAACCCTCCAAACTCTCCCCTGGGAACCGGGGGAGATTCCGCCGCCGTGACTCCTGATACCGGAGGCGGCCAACACCAAGGTGCCACCGGTATGGACACCGATCCGGTATCGGGCGCATCAGAGCAAACTTCAGCTGAAGATCCTCAGCTCCCGCTCTTCAACCTGGTGCGAGGCGTTCTCAGCAGCAAATCCTTTACCGACCTCCTTCAATATACACGCGAACTCATCCCAAACTCGCCCCTTGACCCACTCAACGAGACACCGCCGCTCTCTTGGAGCACTCGCAGGGAGGATTATTCATCGGCACCGATTCACGCGAGCTTTGATATTCCGCTCCTTCTTCGCGACAGACACGAGGAGGCACTCAAGGATCTACTTCTCAACCTTCAAAACCAAGCCACCCTCCACCCCCTCGGATACGCGGAGCTAGTCCTAACTGGCGCGCCGTCTCAGGAGCTCCTCGAATGGTGCAGAGGTGGCGGCCCTGAGGATTCGGGCCCAATTCCATCGGTCAACATCATGTTTGAACTGCCTCTGCCGAGTGGCGCAAGTGTGCCGTTTGTTCTCAAGGCAAACTCAACGGGAGAAAAGCTCGAAAGGTCACTTGATCCGAGTGCATATGATCTACAAGATACAGACATCGTCTTGAAACTGCGGCAGGCAATCAGGGGCGCGGCACTCACAGGCAATCTGTCCTTTCTCACCGACATTCAATTCGAAGACTATTCAGATAATGTGCGCAAGCTCATCACTGAAACCCCTCCAAGAGAGGTCTCTTTCAGTGGCCTGAGACAGCTCTACGCCGAGCAGCGCGCGTCGATCTGGAATCAGCTCAAAAGCCTAGCTACCGTTAGCGAAGGGGCTGCTGGCACGCAGGAACCTCTGGAATTCCGGACTCGTGAGGCATTCGAGTCTCACTTAGTCGAGATGATCAATCAGATCACTACCCATCCGAGAAACTTCAGACCTGATGTCTATTTCCTGAACCAGAGCGATATCCCCGCCTTTCTCGAGAGATATTCGAATGAACTATTTGAACTTCATCAGCATGAGATACAGGATAGGAAGCGGCGCCTCTCTCCTCAGGTTCAGCAGGTCCTCGAACAGGAATTGTATGCAGGCCCGAGGGCCGGATACCCTCTGCCCCTCATTGTCCAGCTACTCGACAAAATTTATGATTACAAGCAGTCCGAGAAGGCATCGAAACAAGCTGCCGAGACCGACCCACTGACCACTCCAACGAAGACCACAAAGATTGCGAACCGCTCCTACGTCGATATCGGAATCAAACTCGAAGACCTCACGAGAGATCTTCGCTCGAACCCTCCGCAGCGGCATGTGGAACTGAGCTACTTCGATACCACGACGGGCAAGGAGAGGCATATAGCAACAGAGCAAGAGATACGTAAATTCGTCAAAACGATCCGCTCGCTTCTGATACGTGGCACGTGGGACAAGGCAACGCCCCGGCAGAAGGACCTCTTGAAAACTATTATTGTTTTCAGACTCTCTGAGGAGATCGAGTGGTTGAATCTCGATCTATCCCTCAAGGTGAGCCCTAAAAATACACCTATCGACATCTTCGAAGATATAGCAGCACAGGTGAAGCGCTTGCGAAAGTTCGCCGATCCGGAGCCCGCTAAAGCGGACATACTTAACAAGTTGGCACAGCTTATGACCGAGGTGGAGCTCTTGAAGTTCTCTTTTGCCTATCAACCATCGAACCTGTTATGGGCCAGGAATGCGAAAAAACTCGACGACCTTCAAGCCTCAGCCGAAATTGCAGCGATCAAGCCACCGAATCTGTTCCAGAACTTTCGTATCGTAGACGGCTGCCTCGCGAAATATATCTATGCGATCGGGACCTCGGGCACCAAGAAAATTGCGCGAGAGAGCCTAAGTAGAGATGGGAAGATTCGCTTACGTCCCACGCACTCTCAGATTGCAGAAGGAAAAACAGTTTGGGCAGCTGGCGAGCTCTTAGTCGGTACTCACGATGAAACCTTCACCTCGGTCCATGCGTGGCTCCAATGGCTGAGAGAAAATCCCTGGCTCGAAGGTGCTACAGACTACCGCGTCCTAGAGGTCAACAACCTGTCAGGACATTATTTACCTACTCACGAAAGTCTAAAGTACGCTGGCCAAAAACTCCTGCCAACTCTGCAAGCAAGCGGCTTCGACACTTCGAGAACCAGGCTAGTGAATCGCCTGCTGACTGGGGTAGAGTTCTCGCTCGTCTCATTGCACGGCCTTGAGTAGCTTACACGAGGCAGCTAGCAGTAGGTCGGATATCCTACTTCGCATCCGGGCAAGCAACACATGCAGCTCTCCACTGAAGAATGCGAGGAGACCGCTCCAAATAATTGCCAGGCTCGTGAGCTGAGTCGTGCTCGGCTCAACCTCGAAGTACAAAGCGGAGCACAGCAGTGTCAAGGTGGGCGCTATGTACTGCAGTATACCAACCACTTTTAGTGGGACCACCTTCATACCTTCCATCAAGAGCAGTATCGGTATCGCAGTTACGACCCCGGATGTTACGAAAAGCAGAAGATCTATCCTAGTAGTCGCAGTTGGAACGAGGGCAGCCATCCCATTTGTTAGAGGCAGTAAAACGGAGAGGACGATCGTGAGCATTGCTGTCTCCAAGAAGAGCGCTTGCAACGAAGGGCGCTCGAAGTAGCGACGTGTCAATGTATAGGCACTCCAAGAGCCAGCGAGCACCAGAGCGAGAAGCGGTAGTTCTCCGTCTACTAGGGCTGGTAGTGCGACACCACTCGCCAGCAGAGCGACTGCGAACACCTGTCGTCTGGCGAGCCGCTCATGAAATACGAAGGCAGCTCCAGCTAAGGTGAGAAGCGGGCAGATATAGTAAGCCAGACTGGCCGCAAAGTACTCTTGATGCTTTAGCACCCACACATATGTGTACCAATTTGTCCCCAGACACAGCGTCGAGATACAGGTCGCAAGGAGCTGTCGAGGCCTCAAGGCTGATATACAAGCACTGAGAAGCTTTCCTCTCGCTAGAAGCACACATCCCAAGAACAGGGCAGACCACATCGTCCGTTGAAACAGCACCGTCATTGGGTCAACGTCGGACAGAAGCGCCCAAAAGATCGGCAGCAATCCCCACGAGGCATAGGCGCTGATCACTAAGGCATAACTAGATACTTTCGATTTCATAAGACCTCTCATCTGAATCATCTCAGAGTGAGGGCAGTGAGACGGGGCAACAAGTGCTGTGGCGAGATGGCTGATTTCTGATATGGATTCGCCGTAGATTCTCATTCTTGAGACGCGCGTCACCGCCCAAGAGCCGCCTTCGTTGCAGCGCGTAGTTTTGTCTCGCTTCCTTTAAAATGCTGCAGAGAACTCCGAAAACTGAAAATTGATAATTTTTCCCGCACTTGTCCTCATTTTGAGCCGATATCCAAAGTGATTTGAATGCGCCGCTTGAAATGGGCTACGACAGTGCTTAAGAACTACGAGCCATGCAGATTCGCCGCGTGGCCCACTCACGCGAGGAGTCGACATGTCTTTGTCTCTTGATACGTACGATCGTCGAATACTGTTCGAACTAGATTGCAATTCACGTCGGCCACTCTCTGAAGTGGCTCGTCGCGTGCGACTCGGTCGCGATCTAGTCATTAGTCGACTCGAGCGCATGCACAACACAGGACTCCTGCGCGGATGTTCTACTCTCATCAATCCTTACAAGCTTGGCTACACTATCTATAAGACGTACCTCAAGCTTGAAGCCAATCGGGAACGTTGGGCACAGCTCGTATCCTTTCTCAACAAACATCCGCACACCTTCTGGCTCGCAGAGTGTTACGGATCGTGGGATCTCATCTGGGGTATCGCTGCTCGCTCGCCGAAGGAGGCCTACGATATTCAGAATCAACTCTTCTCTGACTTCAGCGATGTAGTCATGAGCTACAATGTCTACACCTTCGTTAACAACTGGTGGTTCCCGAAGAAACACCTCTTGGGCTCGCCCGTGGGCGAGGGAGCGGGATGGCAGTTTTCAATGCCGGAGGTCGCTCTCGGCACGGTGCCTGAACAGTATACGTTGGACTCGATTGAAGCTGGCCTCATCGCACTGCTTTCGGAGAATGCTCGCCTCTCCACAACAGAGCTCGCCGAGCGTCTAGGCACTACGACTGCTATAGTGAAGTATCGCCTCGAAAAGCTCGAGCGCACGGGGGTTATTGCCGGATATCGTGTCGATATCGACCGATCGCTGCTCGGTATGACCCTCTTTAATGTCCAGGTACAGCCTCGCAGCTACGATGTCGCCAAGGAGCAGGAGTTTCATCAGTACTGTCGCAATCATCCGCAGGTTCTGGAGTACATTCAGCAGCTCGGAGAATGCAAGCTAGAGCTCGTGATTGAAGCGACCAGCTACGCGCAGTTCAGTGCTGTGATAGACGAGTTGAGAGAGAGATTTTCCGGATATATTCGCGGAATCGACTACCTCATGGTCAAGCGAGATCTGTTTCATCGTACTCCGCGATGTTTGTACGAGCTCTCGAATCCGGAGAACCTTCAGATCGCTGCCTAGGGACGCGAGGCGAAACTTACCTGTGGTCTCACTTTTGAACATGCCACGTGAACGTGCTCGTGCTCGTAAACGTGCACGTGCCCGAACATCTTGATGTTTTTGTGCCGGGTACGTTTACGTTCAGGTGCACGAGCACGTTCACGTGAGAGAGTGTCAGGTTTCGCCTCGCTTCCCTAACGAATATCACTCACTGCGATCTCTCCGCGCAGGTACCCTTCGGCCCGTCCCTCAAGGACGACACGGTGATCTTTGATTTCGAGCCACAATTCTCCTCCGCGAGGTGATGCCTGGAAGGCATGAAAACTCTTTTGCCCGAGCTTGGAACCCCAGATCCACGCGAGAAAGCAGTGGGCCGAGCCCGTTACAGGATCCTCTACAATCCCTAATTCAGGATAAAATGCGCGCGACACGAAGTCGTACTCCCTACCTCTAGCAGTAACGATACGGCCCAGGCCAGGCAATGAGTGGATTGCTGCGTCGCTCGCTTTAAAACTACGAACGGCCTCATCGGAGGGGAGCACAAGCGCGAGGTCCCGGCCAAGATACGCCTCTTCAATCTTGATCCCGAGCTTATCTTCGAGTGATTTGACATCTGCCAGGCGCTCTCCTGTGACCAAGGGAAAATTCATCGAAAAGTTATCGCCTATGCGACTGACTATGAGTGTTCCACCTGCGTAGTTGAAGGTGATGGGGCTCTTCTCGGAGATCGCAACCCCGTGTTGCGCGAGAGCAAAGGCGCTGCCGAGAGTTGCGTGTCCGCAGAGGTCGATCTCTGATGTCGGAGTAAACCAGCGAATACGGTATGCATCGCCATCCTGCACAACAAAGGCCGTTTCTGCCAAGTTATTCTGTTCGGCTATCCGCTGCATCGTTTGATCCGATGGCCAACTCTCTGGAAGTACGACCCCCGCCGGGTTTCCGGAGAAGGGGCCTGTGGTGAAGGCGTTTACCTCGTAGTACGGATACATCTTCATAGTGAACTCCAATAGTGTGGGGCAAGCGTTGCCGCCTCTAATACCTTCCCCGTTTTGTCAGGATTCGGTTTCGGGATATAGAGGCAACCTCAACCGACTTAACTCTGCGAATAACGGCCTACAAAACCTTTATTTTTAGCCCTTCTGATACCTTTGGCCAGCACAACTTCGAAACGCACTGATGTGGTGAGGACCGGGAACGTGCCCACTCTCTCCTGCTACGAGAAACTCGCAGCCAAATCTTTCCTCGTTGTGGAGGCTACCAAGGCGCAGCTCGCCGCCATATCAACGTATACAAATGTCCCGCAGTGCTTCGGGCCACGTGATGAGCGTATAGCATGGGCTCTCTCCAACTCTCACAAGACTCGAATCCTAATCCATCACAAGGGAGAGATGGAGCGGAGCTCAGTGCTCTTACCGTTCCAAAGGTCTCAAACGAAGCTGGCCTCGAGCAGCAAGCTGTCGCGATATCCGTGGAAAGACAGACGATAGTCGCCGAAGTTCCCGGCGGTGTTGTTGTCGCCTCCTCTCTTCAAGTGACAGTTCAAGTGGCCACCGTACAAACGGGGGTTGCAACCACTCCTCAAGCCACAGAAGGCGGCACTCTCAACCGAACTGTTGAGGGTACAGTGATTAGAGACCAAAGCGTCGCTCCAGCGCCCGACCAGAAGGTCGTTCAGGAAAACACTATCACCAAGGTCGTGCAGGATATTCAGACTCGCGAAAGTGTGATCAGGCCAGAGCTCCGCTCCAACACCGTCGCCGAAAAAATAGCCTCAGTCGTCGAAGCACGATCGCAGCTCGCCTCTCCAACATCGACGACAGCAATACCTGAGTCGAAGGGCACCTCTACCACGTCGGGCTCATCCTCCATGACTCTGTCAGAGCCTCCAACATCGCAGGCCAAACAGAGCGGTGAGAGGACAGCAACCAGCGATCCTAGCTCGAAGCCCTCTCAGATGCGCGAGAATGGGAGCACTAGTCACCAACGCGAAGTAGCGCAAACTCCTACTACACCTGTCGGCGGATCCACATCACAGGGTCACCAATCGACTACTCGGAGCGAACTGCAACTCGTAGGCACAGCGCAGAATAACGGCAGCAAGACATCCAGCGAACTCGCCCCGAAGTTGCCACGTCTACGCGAGGATGGTGGTGCTGTTCGCTCAGATGCACTATCGCGATCGGGAACGACAACTCCCGCTTCAGCACACCTCAAAGCGAATCACGAATCACCGAGAGAGCCGAATGAGCCGACGATGCGACAGTCCCATAGCGACGATCGGCAGAAGGGGTCGTCACCCACCTCGGATCCGCGGGCGCCGGGCATCAGGGTTGGCACTAACGTACCAGAGGTGCGCGCCAGCGTACTCGAACGACTTGCCAGTTTGAGAACAGCGGTCGAAAGGCTCCCTCCCCCTACAACCGAGCGCTCGCGAAGCGCCGACCCCGTAGTCTCTCGCCCCGGGACAGGAGACTTCCGCCGAATACCTGAAAGACCGACAACAGACGTTACGAGAAACGCCCCGTCCCGCGCTGAGCGCGGAGAGCCCGTGAGGCCACAAGCACCGAAGGGCCCCGAAGCTTCCGGTTCTAGCCCCCTCCCTGCTGGAGCAGCGCCCAAGAACCTGCCGGGTCAGGGGCAGATGTCGAACCCGAGCACGGAGATCCCACGCGCCGTTGATGTTCTCACCCCTCTAGTACGAGCCACAGCGAACGCCGATACCTTGCACGGCGCTCTGAAAGGTGTCGATACGCTTTGTTTAACTTTGGCCGCAATCGCAGCGGGTGGTGCCATCGCCGCAGATATGATCACCTCTCACATCATATCGAGCCTCAAAGATGTAACTACGGATCTCGACGAAGGACACGAGCACGCGCATCTCGCACAAGAGATCCACGAGATTCTCGACAAGGCTCTGAGCGATCTCGCAGCCGGGACGGTGGTATCGGATACAAACTATCATGATTCGGTCGTAGTAGCCGATATCGCGGGTATCGTTCTCGATCACTCGACAGGCAAAGCGCTCGCTGGTGTAGAGATCCAAGGATTCGAGCTTGGAAAGACCTATACAAACGCAGCCGGGGTCTTCGTCTTCAAGAACGTAGCGTTGGGAACGAGTTACCGGTTGGTGCCTACCCTCCCCTCTTGGAAATTCGAACCGCACGAGGTCAGAGGGGCGTGTTCGACCATCAATTTCCACCAATTCACGGGAAGACTAATCAGGAAAAATCAACCTAAGCTAGACCGCCTGAGGAGCGTAGCTTCCTAAAAATGCGTACTGGCACCCACAAGACCATCGTGCATACAAGGAGCGCAAGTCCGAGGATTATTCCCTCTATCACTGTTGCAAGCGCTGCCTGAGCAAATAGTGAGAGCGGGGAGAGCCCTGGCTCTCCCACTATGTTAGTGACCGAATAAATCGACGGCCTCACGCTGAACCAGGGTTGATGAATTAAACCGGTCAAGCCGTTCGCGAATGTGCCTGCCAGCATATCAGGCATAAATAGAAACATCGCTGTTAGCAGTAACGGCTCACCAGGCCCCGAGGGGCTCACCACATCGAGATCACCCTCAGCTGTCCACGAAAAAAACGGTATGAAGACAATTAAAACGTACAAGCAAACGAACACCCGAGCGACCTTCACAAATTGGAGCACAGCGCCCCCACTGCTGGCTGTTGTGAGCGAACGAATCAGTGCGCGTGTGTGGATGAACTCAGAGAGCACAATGAAGAGTAATACCCCGACCACCATGCCGAGGATCTGCCATACGCTATTCCAACCGAATTGCATCGCCCAGACGAAGCTAGGGGCAGCCGATATAGTTGTGTGCAGGATGCAGTGGCGCCTGACTGACTGGGGGGAATTGATATCGGGGCGTTTTAAGAGAAGGTCTAGAGCCATTGTGAGACGCGTGGAATGCCAGTCGTTATCGAGGAACCTAACACCTCTCCAAACTAGGGGAACCGCTATATTCCTCGCCTCGGGGTGGTTGTGGGGGCGCTTCATTCGAACTATGCCGGTCTATGAACCTAAGAAAAATGGGCGGTACCCTTCCAAAAAGAAGGAGCACCGCCCAAAAGAACCGATACGATCCACACAGGATCGCTACCCTCCCAGAACCAGGAGGAAACTACCTAATGTAAACCCTGTCTAAATCAAGCGAGAGTAGATACCCTCAAAGAGCAGGGCTCCCCTTGACCAGTTCGACAGTTGAAATTCCTATAGCCGACATGGATCACCTCCTTTTGAATGACAGGCTTCGTCCCTATAGGAGAGACGAGATACCCATCCTAGGCGATTAAGAGTGAACACGAGCGCTCGTAGAGTTATGGTGACGGCGATCGCTTTGATGCGCAACGGGGAAAGAGAAAATTTCGGGGCCTTGCCAGATTTTTTTCGCGGTAGCGTCTGCCGCTTACATCGTCAGATGCTCTCTCACCGATCCCAATTGTCCGACAGGAGATCTCCTTTCACGAAGCAATCGACCTCTTCTGCCACGAGATACGTGTACGCCCTGCCCAGCTCGAGTGTAAAAGCGCTGGACGAGATCGTTCGCCCAATTGTCTGATACCTCGATCTCATCGTTTCTGATTCAGTGCATCTGCTCGCCGTGACATCTCACTCTCGCTGAGGAGTAGCCCCGAACCAATAACGACTCGGAATTCTATAAGAGCCACCTTTAAGACCGGTTCCAGTAATTGTTGACTTCACATTTATATGTTTTCTAGACTTCGGTGGAAGCTTTCCCGAAGGTGCAAAACACCACTATTCCCGCGACAAAATTATGCCCCACATAGACAAAACCGACCTACAACTCATCGAGGCTGCTGTGCTGCAGCACAGCGAGGGCTGCCAGGCAGCCATCACAAAACTCGAGGAAGAATTCTTTAGCCTACCCGACCGGACAGTCCAGATGATGAGGCAGATAGCCGACGCCTCTAAAGCGCTTGGAGGATCGGACGATGTCCGTGGATCATTAACCCGCAGCCTGAACTCAAGTCAGAGGATCCTGGAGCAACTAAGGGCGCTTAATGAGCAGGGCGCCAGCTCCGCAGAGGTCCCCGGTGAGCAGGTCGTAACTTTTCGAATTTTGCTAGGGTCCGCTGCCTGGTCCGCACAGACCGATGCGGCCACAGCTGCGAATTATCGGGCACTTGAGAGACGCCTGCGCGAGCTGCGCTGATCGGTATGCCCAGGGGAATGTGCTCGGGAACCCCCGCTCCGCTACCGATGCCCCCGGGGGCTTGTCGTCTCTCGTTCGAGTGAGTACTCGATGATATTATTTCACGGTTCTCAAGAGAAACTCATAAGAGATCGGAAAACGCTACGCTTCTTTAGAGCGCCACTTTGATTATAGTTCTTGAAATTGTGAGTTTTTCTATGTCACAAAAATGGGCTGTAAGCTCAATGGAATTCGCGTAGGCGCGACACAAGTAGATTCCTCTCGTAGAGAACAATTTATTGTATGCGACGATTTTCGTCAAAAATCACTCGCGCAGGATTTATCTCGACTACCTACTCATCCACGACCCATGACGGCTTGTTACCGCAAAATTTCTTAAGCTCGGTATCCGATAAGAGCCTGACCTCGGTGGCTACCACCTCTCGCTCGTACATACCCATATGCCCAAATCGTCCACGGGGCGACACCTTTCCTTTGACGAAGATAGGATAGGCACAGTGAGGACCCTGGCAGCGTGCATTCTGTTTTATGCGAGAGAGTGTCGCGCTCGCCTCGCTGTTTGCGGTCCCGAACCACCAGCTATTCTCGCCACTACACGGCGAAAAGCTTGACGCTTCGAACCGGGACGCATGCCATCCGCGGGCCTCAACTGCCTTCCAACTCTTCTCGGTCTCGTGTGGGACAACTATGGGTGGCTCTGGTGGCGGCGATGGCAGGGGCGCTACGGGCTCCGTAGAGCCTAGACAGTCGAAGGTATACTCTCCGGTGTCGATAGGCCCAGGACGTAACTCTTGTAGTTCGAAGGCGCAGGTCGAATCATCATCGAGCGTAACTACCAGCAGTGTAGGTTCTGTCGAAAGAGGTGCCGGCAGACTTGGCACGCTAACTCTATTATCGGAAAAAGTCGCAGGAATCTTAGTTGATACCCGTCGTACTCTTCGAGCAAAGGTCAAAGTGAGATCTTCACCGCGTGCTGGTAGTAAGAGTTTCAGCCCTCGCTCAAAAACGAACAAGTACGTTCCCCGTGTTCTCACTCGGTCGAAGTAAACAGGCTTGGCGAGTTTTTGTTTTGAGTCGACTCTAGTCAGCACAGCTCCAGCACGCCGGAGACACTCTTCCAGCTCCGGCCTGCAGGCCGCAAGTGCGCGCTCCTCTGCAGAGCATGCAATCCCTCCCGGCCCGAAGATGACGTGCGTCAAAGGGTTTGGGTCTGAATCAGAAATGCTCCTGCACTGCCTGTAGCTATAAGACCGAACATCGTCACATCGTGTGTGGGTCTCCATGCAGTTCGCCACTCGCTCTGCGCCTCTTGCGGTCGTTGAGGGCACGACTACTTCTATCTGTGGTCGAGAACATGAGCTAAGCGTCAAGATAAGTGGAACGATAAGGCTCATTACCTTGATTCGGGTAATCATGCAGAAGGACGCCTCGAAAGTTGCTGGGTTAGACGCTACATGCACTCCGGTATACAAGCTCACCTTCAACCACTAACGGATAATATCCGTAATCAGGACATACTTTCAACTGACACCTCATCTCGCTCGAGTCTTCTGGCCTTCGAATCTCCAGGTCTCCGTTGCTATACGTCTCCTCCTTGAAATTCACCGATAGCCCAGGGGGCTTGTCGTCTCTCGTTCGAGTGAATACTCGACTATTTTATTTCACGGTCCTCAAGCGAAAATCACAACAGATCGGAAAACGCTACGCTTCTTTAGATAGATTCCTCTGATCGGATCTTGGGATCGGAGATACGAGACCCAGTGCAGGAGGAATTGATTTTACTCGAGATTTTTGCACGCTTTCTCTAATTGTCAGACAGGAGAACCCCTTTCACAAAGTAATCGACCTCTCCTGCCACGAGATACGTGTACGCCCCACCCGACTCGAGTGTCACAGCGCTGGACGAGATCGTTCGCCCATCTGCGGCACGCGCAGCGCGTATCGTAACTAGTCCGGCCGCTACAGGTACGTACTCGCCCGCTTGACCGAAGCTGACATCGACGCTTTCGCTCCCTGCATTCGAAGAGATAGTAGCGCTGATCGCTGCTGCTCCCGTTACTCCATCCACCACTCGAACATGCGCAGCCGAAGAGTCCGGCGGCGTTTCATCCGTCAACAGCGCAGCACGCAACCCGAAGGTAGTATTGTCGCCGTACAAAAGAATAGAAAACTTACTTTCAGAATCTGCAGTCACTGCGAACGAATCGATCACTGTTCCCGGAGTCGCAGTGCGGGTCAACTGTAGATTGAGGGGACCACTCGGAAGGGCGTGATACTTGTTATCGAGCGCAAACACAGCCCTGCGAGAAACGGGCGCTGGATTACCAGTCACGAGCACATCGACCGGAGCCCCATCGATAGCTGCATGCAGCACCCTTATCCCTGTTGCACTGGAGGACTCTCCACTACCACCGCCTCCGCCACCTCCGCCGCACGCAGCGAGTGAGCACGCAACCATTAACACAGCAACTATCTTTGCAACCGGGGCCTCTATGACTAGTTTCCGAATACTCATCTTGGAACCTCCCTATTATTGCGCCGAAGACGCCGGCGGCCGAACGACAACAGATCCCTCGGACAACCCGAGCGCTCCCTCTAATTCGGAAGGTCCCGAAGGCGAGAGCAGGTCTATTCCGAGAAGCGCCGCTGCAAAGATCTGCGCCAATGCATCATACCCCTTTGTATTTGGGTGCAGACCTTCGGGCAGATTATAGAGATTGCACTGCTCCAAATTAGGACAGGTCGCATGCCACAACGCTTCGACATCTGCCAACCTCACCTCGTTGATAGCGGCCTGCTCTCGCACGGTAGCCGAGTAGCTCTCTGTGAAGGGCAAGAGTGATGCGTGGGTACCGGTCGGCGGAGGGATAGTCGCTACTACGATCCGTTTTCCGGAGGCTCGAATGACATTTATAGCTCGTTGAACGGCCCGAGCATAATCTCCCGTCGAGATCTGTTTCACGGCGTCGTTGCTTCCCTCCATGACTACGATGGTATCGACCTGCGCGCCCCCAACAACATCGGGGATTCTCCACACGCCTTGAGCAACAAACTCCTCTCCAGGCACACCAGAGTTTCGCACTGATAAGTTGAGCATCGAGCTCAATCGCTTAGGGTAGCCACGAGGAGACCCACTTTCATCCACAACGGGAACATCAGCGCCGGGAGGAAGCCCATCCCCAACGCCGTACGTTATACTGTCACCAAACCCCGTGATGTTGACGATCCCATCACCGTTGACATCATTTACAAACGACTCCTCGGCTACCGCATACGCCGAAAAGCACGCGAGCAAAGCAAGCGCATACAGACATTGTTCTCTGATTTTCATCAGGTACACCCCTTACCGTTAGGCCGACAAACCGGGGGGCATTTTGGATCTAGAGAGGATTGGAGTAAAGAGAGGCGCCTACTCCTTCGTCGAAGGACCTATGGTTGGCTTAGGGAGGCGAGGGGAAACTTACCCTAGTCTCACTTTTGAAATGACCACGTGAACGTGCTCGTGCTCGTGCTCGTAAACGTGCGGGGGAACATAGGGTTTTGCCCTACCTCACTCCACGTACAAAACGAATCCCTTCAGGTAATCCCCCTCGGGGTGGAAAGCGCTAATGGGATGACACGGCGCCTGATGCAGGGACTCAATTATGCGAACATTACGACCAGCCGAAACGGCGGCCCGTGACACCGTATCCCTGAAGAGGTCACGCGAGACGAGTTGCGAGCAGGAGAAGGTGAAGAGAAACCCGCCTGACTTTATCTTTTTGAGGGCCAAGGCATTGATAGTCTCGTATCCACGTACCGCACGCTGCACTGCTCGCTGGTGCTTTGCGAATGCAGGAGGATCCAAAATTATCATGTCGAAGGTGTCTGGGATCTCGGCGAGATAAGAGAAACAATCGGCAACCTCAGGATGGTGCGACGCGCTAGCAAAGTTAGCGACGACGTTCTGTCGGGCTAGATCAACGGCAGCTTTTGAGGCGTCAACCGAGCTCACCGATTCGGCACCACCGGCAAAGGCATACACCGAGAAGGCTCCTGTATAGGAAAAGGCATTCAACACCTTTTTGCCTGCTGCGTAGCTCCTCACCTTGGCTCGATTGACCCGCTGATCGAGGAAGAATCCCGTCTTTTGTCCACCACTGACATCGACGAGGAAGCGCAAACCACCTTCTAAAAAGGTCACGACGTGCGACTCTCCGCTAGGTGGCGCTGAAGACTCCTTCTCGTCTTGGTCCTCTATCTGCGCCTCGACCCGTCGAAATTCAACGTGAGAGATGTGCAGGTCAGTATGCGCTGTGAGCAGAGCGCCTATCGAGTCGCGCAACCGCCACATCCCCGAGGAGTGACACTGAACAACCGCAGTATCTCCGTATCGATCAACCACCAAGCCTGGCAGACCGTCCCCCTCGGCGTGGATCACACGGAATCCCGTAGTGTGCGGATCTTCGAGAAGCCCAAGCCGCTTGCGGAGCGCCGCTGCCTCGTCGATCCTCTGAGAGAGAAGCTGCTCTTCATTCTCGACCGGCTCGAACGAAAGCATCCGCACCGCTATCCCGCGAGTACCCCAGTGACCACATCCCAGGAAGGCCCCGTCCTTGGAGAGCACATCGACCAATCCACCGCGCTGCGCGGCCCCTTTACGCTCGAGCACCGCGCCGGAGAAAACCCAGGGATGCCGACGCCTTATCGATACCTCTCGACCTTGACGTAACACCACTGCAGGACGCGACCCATTAGTACTCATGGACACTTACACCACTCTAGAAGACCCCGATCGGTGAATCAAAAAGGGGGACATGGGCTTATGCAACACAACGCCCAAACCCTTTCATAACCCAGAAGACGGCGAGAGCTTACCCCACGCGCTGTACTAAGACCACCGAAGTTTGCAAACCGTGGGGTGTTTCGGGGATAGTAGCCGTCCCAACGAGCAGGGCATCCCCTTTGTGTACTAGTGAAATCGAACGCGTTGTAGATTGTGACCGACCTAATTCAAACAGCCCCTAGCCAACATCAATCGACCGTTGTGCCGAGTCTCCCGGCTGCGCCGCTAGCCGTCCGGCCTCCGATGAACCCGGACACCGTGCGCGAGTGGCAGACACACATTCAGTGGTGGGAAGAGAGATCGAAGGGGCTCACTACAATCAACGCTACGCCTCCCGAGCTGATCCGGGCCCAGGAGCTTCTCGAAGGGCTCTTACCGGCCTGGACCCGAGGACAGTTCTGGCGGGACCTTGCACCGGAAGACTGGAAGGCAGGACTCTTGGGCGCTATGGCGCAGTACCGCACCATAAGCCCGACATCAAACGCCCGCGAGCCGAATCAGAAGGTGCTACCGCCTTTCAATGTATGCGTGCGGATGCTTAGCGAGCAGAGCTCGCAGGAGGTACGTGACCTCGTCTACTTAATCCTGCAAGAAGCGGAATACCGACTCACCCCGGTGATGCGCCAAGATCTGCACAAGCATTTCGAAGACGTCGTTAAGCAACCTGCGCCATCTCCGCTTGCGCTAGGAACGGCAGCTCGCCTCAACTTCAGGATCTCAACCGACAGTGAAGCGTTGACTACGGCAGCTTAAGGAAGCAAGGCCACCGGACCGCGGACTTTCTAGTCCGCTTACTGTTGGAATCGTGGTGCTGATGGCAGGCGGAGCAGAAGCTCCGCGGTCCAAGTTCCTACCTACTTCATTTGCTCCAGTATCCTCGCGGATAGCCACCGGACCGCGGACTTTCTAGTCCGCTTACTGTTGGAATCGTGGTGCTGATGGCAGGCGGAGCAGAAGCTCCGCGGTCCGTTTCCTTCCCTTTTTGAGCCTCGCTTCCTCAGCGAACACCAATTTTCCGTGGATACGCCCGACCACGCACAGTGACATCACTCTCCACGTCTCGCACTCCATCCTGCATCAATGCTGATGCGAGTACCGCATCGATCTGTCTATGGTTAGCGACATTGCCATGAAATTTTGCTCGGCCGTCTTCGACCTCAATACTCAACTCGCGTGCCAACTCAGGATGCTCTTGCTTGAGCGTACGGGCTATCGAATCCTTTACCTCTTGGTCGGAGATCGGTTGCCGAAGGGTCAGCTCATCCTGGACCTGCCGCTGCGAAACCGATTGGGCAGCCTTCAACAGCTCACGCCGCGTGACATCAGAATCTACCTCTCCTCGCAGTGCGAGTTGATCTGGCTCTGATACCACCCTGACATTGTACCAGCGATTGTGTACCTGCTCACGCAAAGCATTCTGAATACGCGTTGCCTCCTCGTTGGCTCGAATAGAAGGAACTTCGACCTCACTGACGGGATACGGGTCCCATTCCCCTCCACCCTGCACACGGGATCCTTCTCCCCGTCTGTCAGCAGCTGCGCTACCCTGAATGACGGTTGTCAGCACCGCTGCCATAGCAACACTCTTGGCAACGCGGGAGATACCAAAACGAAACGATGCGAATTCTGAAAGCATAGCTACCATCCTCGGTTTGAACTGTAATGATGGGGTACCATCTCTCAGAGCGCGCCCTTGAACCATGATTGTAGACACAGGTCTCCTCAGAATGGCGCCTGCCACCATATTTCAGGGTCTTATTATCTCATTTCGCTCACTGCTACGTTTACGTTCACGAGCACGCTCACAGGCTCTCTGCCAACCACTCGGTTTTGCCGGTTATCCCGGGGGAATCTTACGGAGCATCCCTCCCGAAAGGGGATTTTTGGGGCCGTGAGGAGCTATATTTAATTGTCTTAGACCGTCAGACAGGCGATACTGAGGGACGTCATAACTTCCAATTATTATTGAGCTCTATGGAATCTCGCCCAACCAAATATATCTTTGTAACCGGTGGTGTGGTCTCTTCAATTGGCAAAGGCCTCACGACAGCGTGCATCGGCGCCCTGCTCGAAGCGCGTGGGTTGCGGGTTACGGCGGTAAAGCTCGATCCATACATCAACGTTGATCCTGGCACCATGAGTCCGTTTCAGCACGGAGAGGTCTTCGTGACCGATGACGGCGCCGAGACCGACCTCGACCTTGGACACTACGAGCGGTTCATGGGAACCCGCATGTCCAAGCTCAACAACTTTACCTCAGGCAAGGTCTACGAAACGGTCATTGCTAACGAACGCCGCGGAGATTACCTCGGTGGAACGGTTCAGGTGATCCCTCATATTACCGATGAGATTAAACGCAGAATCAAGCTGGCAGCTGACGGCTTCGATATCTGCTTGGTAGAGGTCGGAGGGACCGTAGGAGATATCGAGAGCTTGCCGTTCCTCGAAGCGATCCGACAGATGAGAGCCGATGTAGGGGTGCAGAACACACTCTACATCCACGTAACTCTGGTGCCGCTGATCGCAACAGCGCATGAGTTCAAGACCAAACCCACCCAGCACTCGATCAAGGAGATCACTGGGTACGGTATCGTACCGAGCATCATCATCTGCCGCTCGCAACAGCCGCTCGACGAAAAGCTCAAAAACAAGATCAGCCTCTTCTGTAATGTGAGCACGAACTGTGTCATCAACGCACCCGACGTTCGAACGATCTACGAACTCCCGATCTCGCTGCACAACGAGGGGCTCGACCAACGCATCGTAGAGTACTTGAACATCTGGACCGGTGCTCCTAAGCTCGATCCGTGGCGCAAGATAGCTCAGTGCCTCACCGACGAGAACCGTCAAACAATCACCATCGCGATGGTGGGCAAGTACGTTGACTTGACCGAGAGCTACAAGAGCTTGAGCGAAGCCCTTATTCATAGCGGAGTCGCCAACGACTGTCGTATCAAGATCGTGTATGTCGACAGCGAGGGCTTGGAAACAAAGGGTGTCGAGCACGGAATTCGAGAAGCAAACGAAGGCAACCTCGTCGATGCTATCCTGATTCCTGGCGGGTTCGGTGTGCGCGGTAGCGAAGGAAAGATCGCTGCGGCGCGCTACGCCCGGGAGCAGAAGATCCCTTATTTCGGAATATGTCTCGGTCTCCAGATCGCTACGATTGAATTTGCTCGGAACATGGCCAACATCGCTCACGCCACCAGCGGCGAGTTCGACGACAAGTCGACTGTAAAGGTCATCGACATCATGGAGAGCCAAAAGGATGTGAATGCCAAGGGCGGGTCTATGCGTCTTGGCGCATATCCGTGTGTTCTCAAGGAAGGCTCGAAAGCTCGTGAGATTTACGGCAAACCACAGATAAGCGAGCGTCATCGCCACCGCTTCGAGGTCAACAACGCTTTCAGGCCCCAGCTCGAAAAAGCCGGGCTCGTGTTTTCGGGAACATCGCCTGACTCGGTGCTGGCTGAGATCATCGAACTCGCCGATCACCCGTGGTTCGTAGCGGTTCAATTCCACCCCGAGTTTCAGTCGACGCCTAAGACTCCCCATCCGCTCTTTACCTCGTTTGTGGCAGCAGCCAAAGCTCACAAGGCACAAGCTTCCGGTGTGGGCGCGAAGGTAGAAAAAGCGGTCTCCTCTAAGAACGGAAGTGGGAAGCAGGCCGCCCCTAAAGGCGCTCCTACGGCCGTCAACACACTGGGGGGAGAACAGTGCTCGTAGAGATCTCGTCTACCGTCAAGGTCGGCGACAACCAAAAGCTACTACTCATCGCCGGTCCGTGTCAGATTGAATCGAGGGACCACACCCTGCGTATAGCAGAGTTCCTACGCCAAGAGCTTGCGAAGTTCCCGGTGTCTCTGGTGTTCAAGTCCTCGTTCGACAAAGCCAATCGAACCAGCGTGGGCGGCAAGCGTGGCATCGGTATGGATGCGGGCCTCCGTATCTTGGAAGAGGTGAGGAGCACTATAGGCGCGCCAGTTCTCACCGATGTTCACAACGAGGAGCAGGCGCGCAGTGTCGGACAGGTCGTAGACGTGCTTCAAATACCCGCGTTCCTGTGCCGACAAACCGACCTACTACTCGCTGCGGGTCAAACGGGAAAAACGATTCACGTGAAGAAGGGCCAATTCCTGCACCCATCAGACATGCAGTTCGTGGCCGAGAAGATAGCGAGCACCGGCAACAAGCGAATACTCCTATGTGAGCGTGGCACCTGTTTCGGTTACCGAGACCTTGTCGTAGACCCGCGTAGCCTCGTCATCATGCGCTCGACGGGTTATCCTGTAGTTTACGATGCCACGCATAGTGTTCAGCAGATGGGAGGAAATGCTGGAAGCTCGGGCGGGTCGCGTCAGTTCGTTCAAACCCTGGCTCGAGCCGCTGTTGCTACCGGAGTGGATGGGGTATTCTTCGAATGCCATGACGACCCGGACAACGCACCTTCGGATGGGCCGTGCATGCTACCGTTAACTCAGGTAGTGCAATTCGTGACGAGCCTTTGCCGAATTCGAGAGGTTCTTTGACAGGCTTCGGAAAAATGGCTTCGTAGCGAGAAATTCGAGATTTTGGTGATGGCCGAAGACGAGAGCGCGAAAAAACCGCAGGTGTATCCACTGCGATACATTGAGGATTTTTTCGCGCTCTCATCTTCGGCTAGCGCCGAAAGATCGGATTTCGCAGCAGAAGAACATTTTTCCGCAGCCTGTTAAGTAAGGATTCCTCGTGCCGCTTCGTGTTACCCGCAAACAGAGCATCACTCTCGGACTCGGGCTTTTGGGCGCCTTCTTCGCCCTTAGTATCGGTATCATCATCAGTCGCAGCGCTTCGCGTATTCCGGCCCACACCTCCCTCTCCAAGGAACAGATCGAGGGGGCTAAGACAACTGCAGTCGAAGCACCGCTATCTCCGAACGCGACCCCTGCCCCAGCAGCGGGCTTCGTCTTGAACGAGTTCCATCGAAGCCTCGTCAGAGACGGCAAGACCTTGTGGGAGGTTTTCGGCAAGAAGGGTCGATACAACCCTCTCGGAAACGTCGCCGAAGTGGAGGAGCCACGCCTCACCGTCAGCCGAACAGAGGAAGGACACGCTACCCTTTCGGCGAGCAGAGCAGTACTTACGTTGAGTGGTACAGAGCTGGCTGGAGCCGAACTCTTCGAGAACGTAGTCGTAACATACAAAGATGACACCACCCTGCGCACCTCACACGCTATCTTTGACCAGAAAACCAACACCGTGAAGATCCCCACGCAGGTAGAGATCGACAGTGCGATGCTCTCGATTACGGGCAATGCCCTCGATGCAGATCTCACGGCGCAGGAATTCAAGATTACCAAGGGTGTCAAAACCGTTATCAAACCAAGAGGGGTGAAGTAACTCTTATGAAATCGCTTCTTCGAATTACGACACGATTCGCGCTGACTAGTGCTGTATGTATAATCCCGCTCGCTCCCTCGACTGCCTACGCCCAGCAGGCCGATGTCTCTACCGACTCGTCGAGCACTGCACTTCTCGACGACAAAGCTTTCGACGACAGCTTCTCGAAGCTTCCCACGAACATAGCGGCAGAATCCCTGACGCTAAACGCCAAGGAGCGGACGTTCACGTACAAGGGCAACGTCACAGTCGAGCAGGGGGACATGAAACTCACCTCCAAGACCCTCGAAGGCACATACGGCGAGGACAACCAGATTCAGAAGCTCATAGCCAAAGGAAACGTAAAGATCACCAAGCAGCAGATCGAAGCGACCGGCCAGCAAGCGCTTTACGATGCCGCATCGGCTACGGTCCTTTTGAGCGACAATCCACAGCTGAAACAGGGCGAGAGCCTCCTGACAGCCGATCGCATCAAGGTGTTTCTCAGGGAGAATCGCAGCCAAGCAGAGGGATCAGTACGAGTCACACTGGTCAAAGGCAAAGATGCGGGAGCGCCTTCCTTCCTCAATCTCGGTAAGGACGAGGACCGTTCGACTCGGGAGACCACAGGAGCATCCGTTGTGAAGGCCGAGCCAGAGTCAAAGGATAAAGGAGAGGTCGCCAAGGGAGACCAAGCAAAGACCACAGAGAACAAAAGCACCACGAAGTCCAGCACTTCCAAGAGCCAGCCTACGAGTGCGAAGAAGAGCACATCGAAGAGTAAAGCCTCTACTGCAAAAGCCAAGAAAAGCCAGAAGCGCTAACTAGAGGTTCAGGACCACCATCCCAGCAGCAAGCGGACTAGAAAGTCCGAAGTCCAGTAGATCCTCCCTTCGGACCGCGGAGCTTCCGCTCCGCTTACTATCAGCACCACGATCCTAGCAGAAGGCGGACTAGAAAGTCCGCCGTCCAGTTGCTATCCCCAGCGGATCAAGTTTCCGCCCCATGTAAACCCAGCACCAAATGCTAGAGTCATAACCAGGGAACCCGATTTCAAACGGCCCTCTTGCACCGCCTCCGACAAACAGATCGGAATAGTAGCAGCAGTGGTGTTCCCGTACCTCTGAATGTTGTTGAATACCTTTTCTGAGGGTAGACCCAGCTGCTCACGCACCATCTCGTTGATACGGAGATTTGCTTGGTGCGGAACGATCAGGTCCACGTCTTGTGCTCGAAGACCGTTACGCGCGAGAAGCGTCTGCGCCGTTTCGAGCAAGCGGGTAACTGCGTTCTTGAACACGAGCTTTCCCTCCATGTGCGGATGCACCACGTGATCCTCGACAGCGGCGGCTGAGATGAATCCTGGGGTAGCCGTCCCCGGTACCTTCATGCACAACACATCCGCCCCTGATCCATCGCTTCCGAGATACGAATCGATAATGCCGGGGATAGAGAGGTCATCTTCTTTCTCTACCTTCACAGCCTCCAGGGTTATCGCCCCTGCCCCGTCTCCGAAGAGAACGGCCATGTCCCGACCCCGCGTGGTCAGATCCAAAACCGGCGATTGAACCTCGGCACACACGAAGAGGATCTTCGAAGCCTGACGACTCTTCACATAGCCGTCGATACACGAGAGCCCGTACACGAATCCGCTGCACTGGGCGCGCAGGTCGAGGGCCGGAATAGTGCGACACCCGAGCCTCTGCTGGAGCATCACACCCACCCCCGGGAAGTAGTAATCAGGCGAGAGGGTCGCCACAACGATGAGGTCGAGATCCTGGGCCTGCCAGCTACTCCTTTCCAACGCCTGACGCGCCGCACGTTCACCGAGCTCGGCTGTACTTATCCCCTCCCTCTCGATGAAGCGCCGCTCCTTGATCCCCGTCCGTTCGGTGATCCAAGCGTCACTCGTCTCCATGAGCGTCGATAGCTCATCGTTGGTAACACGGCGGTCCGGCACGTAGTGCGCGACGGAGCGAATAACTGCTTTAAATCCCATGACGAGCTTCCTGCTAGGCGTTTGAGTCCCAATCCACCGTACTGTAGTCCACAGAGACGGGATTCGGCAATTTATCCCTAAAGAAACGAGGCAAAAACCCCTACCTGCTGCGAAAGCGGATCTTGGGCTGCTCTTCAATTTTTACGATGGGGAAAAACCCTCAATGTATCGCAGACTTCGGCGAGCGTTCGACTGAGCTCGTCGAAGTCACGCCGAAGTCTCAGTCGAGTCGCGGATACATCTGGGGTTTTTCCCCATCGTGCAAATTGAATATCAACCCAACCTCCACTTTCTCGCTACGGGTAGGTTTTGCCTCCCTTACCTAGAATTGAACTTTATCCTAACTCGATCGTCCTTGTACGAGTGGTCTAACCCTTGATACTTTATAACGTATGAACTTTGATTCCTTCATCTCCTCACTCTCCCTTTCACATCCACCAGCGAGCCTCTCGCCTGCTCTACGAGCCCTGTGGTTCGACCGGAGCGGAGACTGGGTTAAAGCACACGAAGAAATTCAACATAAGCAGGACCTTGAAAGCGCGGTCGTCCATGCGTATTTGCACCGCAAGGAGGGGGATCTCTGGAACGCCCGCTACTGGTACAAGACCGCCCAGCGTCGGGAATTCAGCGGCTCTCTGGAGCTCGAGTGGGAGGTCCTCGTACGTGAGTTTCTGAGGGAAAAACAGCTCGAAGCAAGGGCGTAATCGATGCATAGAGAGCACTTACGCAAATTTCGAGTAGCCATTTACGGGGTCCTCGTAGAACAAGGCAAGGTCCTCTTGACCGATACGAAGGTCCCCTCCGGTGTCATCACCAACTTTCCTGGAGGAGGCCTCGAGCTCGGTGAAGTACCACGCGAAGCTCTCGCGCGTGAGTTTCGCGAAGAAACGCGAATCGAGATCCGCGTGCACGACCTACTCTTTTGCTCTCAAGAGTTTCAACAAAACCCCGAGTATCCATCTGAACAGCTCATGCACATCTACTATCGAGTAGAGCGTCTCAGTGGAGAGGTCTCCCAGGATGGTAATGGAGATGACGTCCTCGGTCTGGCTTGGGTAAGCCTAGATGAACTTCCTACGAAGCGAATCCTGGCGGTGGACCAAGAGTTCATACGCCATGAATCCTTTCGAAAACTGTTTCATACCCCCCAAACTTACTAGGCCTTAAAGGCACAATATATTCCGGTCGGTGTAGCGAGTCTAACGTGGAGAGCCATGGAGCAGCCATTCGTAATAACAACACTCGATAACGCAGAGATTTATGGTGTCCTTCACCCATCGTCCGAAGGACACCGTCCCTTGGTAGTTCTGGTCCACGGCCTCACGGGACACATGGATGAATACATTCACCTGCGCCTTGCGAGGCTCTTGAATGCCCAGGGATATCCCGTCATTCGCTTTAACCAATACGGAGACGAAGAGCGCGCCCGGAAATTTCACACCTCGACGATCAGAGAACACGTGTCGGACACCCAAGGCGTCCTCGCATACGCCTCGGAGAAGGGATTCTCAAAAGTCGTACTAGCCGGGCACAGCCTCGGCTCTCCAGTGGCGATAGCGGCAACAGGCGAATCGGTGCATGGACTGATCCTGATAGACCCAACTGGCCGCCCGATGGATCGGATAAAGGATTGGCAGACCTACGATTCCGAGTGCAAGATATCGTATCTTGATTGGTCACGAAGGATCATCCTCGGAGAACGTTGGATTGACGACGCAAAGTCATTTCCCGACTCCTACCAACAGTTCGCCAGCGTCGCGTGTCCCGTGCAGATAATCGCGGCGCAAAAGGCCGATCAGATGAAGTTCTGCGAACGCTACCGAGAGGTGCACCCAGAACACCCAGACATTCAGGTTATCCCGAATGCTACACACTGCTTCCCCGAAGTTGGGACAGTCGAGGCGCTCGCCTCTTTGATGATGGAATGGATGGCTGGTCACGTCGAATAATTATACTATTCGCAGACCGTGAAGCGTTATCCTACTTTAGAAGGCAAGGTAGTTTCCGATGGTATCGGAAGCACTAAAGCTGCGCTGCTAACTCAACAAAACGTGGACACTCACGATGATAGAAGTGCACATTCAAAGCAGCGAGACGTACTGGACGCTGCGCGCCTCGATAATCCCTCATGGGGGATTAGGAATCGCCAGAGAAGCCGACCTTGCAGTTTTGCAAACCCCGACCTTTCCGGCAGCGCTCGAAAGCACCACAACCCTCGAGCAGGCTACCTTTTCGCCAAATGAAAACCGCTGGCCCGTGCTGGAGCCCAAATTTCAGATAATCAATCAGGGAACCCATCTTGATCGAGAACGATTTGGGAATTACCACATCAGGAGAGATAACGAAGTAATCGGTAAGATAGACGACTTCCCAAGAGGACAAACTGTACGCTTAATCAAGAGGGCTTTGGAGATTGTGGCACGGTGTGAGCAAGATGCTTCGAATCTTTAAAAACACGGGAGATTATACACGCGACCAGTACGTAGCTGACGCCCGTGATTAACAGCGGCAACGGTTTGATTACCCACTCGGGAGCAGAAGTGAAATGCCGGAAATACACGTGCACATAGAGCAACGGCGCTAGCACCACATACAATCCGAATACCAACCATCGGACACTGCGATCAACAGCCGCCTGGTGTACAAAGAACAAGACGGGAAAGAGCCATATCAAATGATGAAACCACAGCAGTGGCGAGACGAGCATCATGATTGGAACAGCACTCAATATCTGCGCGGCACATAGCCTCTCAGAACCGCCAGGTACCGCAGCCCCCTGTCTCCTTTGCCAATCCGTGACACCAAGATATAGCAACCCCAAGAGCGGCAAGAGGCTCGAGAGGTCACCTGCCGGAAGATCCGCAAAGAGAGCGACTACCCGCCGCATCGAGTAGTCGTAATTCGGGTCGTTTACTACCTGCCCTGACGCTATCGCGCGCATGGCAAGCAGAAATTCGTGAAGCGATTCAACACCTTTCGGAAAGGTCAGAAGAGGGAGATGCATGGCGATCAAAGCTGCCATACACGAACCGAGCGCTTTCCATCGACGGTGAACAAGCAAGGGGAGTGCAAGGATAATAGGAGCGCCTTTTAGTGCGGCTGCAATACCTACAGCCATTCCCGATGCGGAAAAGCGTCCCCTAGCCGCACAATATGCAGCACACACGAGTAGGAGTAGAACATAGGCATTTACCTGCCCCCACAGAATTCCCACCAGGGTCGGTGGCCAGAACGCCAGGAGCGGAAATACTGCATAAAAACTCAGATAGCTTTTTCGGCCAGGTTCAATCGTCTGCACGAGAGCTGCAAGAAGTAGCGCTGACATCGAAATTGATGCCACAAGTCCGCACTGCCAGAGAATCATGAGCATCGGTCGCGGAATGATCGAAACCTCCGCAAGTAATGCTGCCAGAGCAGGAGGATAGAGATACTGCAACTCTAGATCGCTCGCCTGTTCAGGAAAGGTGTAGCGAGCTTGATAGAGCGATTGTCCATCGCGTAGGCGTTGTGCGGATTCGAGATATATCTGGAGGTCGAGCGTGTCGGTGTTGGTCACATAAAACACCGCGTAATACGTCAAGGCACATAGAGACAGAAGCGCAACAACTCGTGTCGAGAGATATCTGAACGGGTGTTGGGAGCTCGAGCAGCGTGTCGTCGACGCCATCTATTCTCCGCTTGCTCACATTCCTAGTTCACGTTTCATGACGAAACGGCTCAAAGCCAATGCCAAGGAGCGTGGCAAAAAGCGCGCGCCGTGAGACATCACCTTGTTGAGCCATCCGTCCACAACTATCGCCTTCCGACCGAGCGCTGCGCACGCTGTTTCGACGACCTGCTCGGCACTCCGATACGGAGAGTGATATTCTCGTAGGCCAGCTCCCGCTTGAAATTCGGTTCGGGTCAGACCAGGCAGGACCGTCAAGACATCAACTCCACTGCCTCGACACTCGCCGTGGAGAGCCTCGCCGAAATAGAGGTCGAATGCCTTGGTTGCAGAATAGGTAGCAAACCACGGAGCAGCTATCGTTCCGACGACACTCGATACGATTATCACCGCCCCTCGTTTTCGCGCCTTCATAGCTGGGAGAAAGTGCGCTGTCAGATCGACTACTGCCCGGCAGTTCAGATCCACCATTCCGAGGTTCTTTTCGCGCGGAACGACCTCGACCGCGCCCAGCGTTCCGAACCCGGCATTGTTGACCAAGATATCAATCTCGATCCCTTCATTCGCCAAAGCTGCCGACAACCGCTCCACAGCTTTTTCGTCAGCCACGTCGAGAGAGATGGGGGTGACCGTAATACGATAGAGGCTCTCAAGCTCTTCTTTCAAAGCTGCGAGTCGCTCGCTGCGTCGAGCCACTGCTACAACGTTCAAACCTGATGCTGCGAATTTTCTACAGAAGGCAGCTCCTATCCCCGAGCTCGCTCCCGTGACAAGAGCAACACCTCCATACCGCTCCTTCATCCCACTCATCGCCTATTCCAGCGACCTCCTCGGCAGAACGTGCAGCTCATGGAAACGCTACCATGATCGCGACCTGAGCAAGGCCGATAAGGAGACCCAAGACACCTCCCAGAAGTTCAATCGTCTTCAGCTCACGCGCGGTTACTTCGTAAATAACCGATTCCAACTTGGTGAGATCGAACGCCTCTACTTTACTCTGAACGATCGCTTTTATGTCGAGCTTACCTTCTACACGCTCTACGATTCGCTCCATAAAGATCGGAAACCGCTCAGCCATCTGTGCGCTCAAGAGCCCCTTCACCTGCTCGAGAAGCGGGCCCTGAAGAAAAGCTCCAATCATGGGGTTCTGTGCAGCGAGTCGTTGAACGAACTGGTCCACCTGCTCGTTGAGAAACGCCGCAGCCTCCTCGGTAGTTTCCTTGCTCTTGAGAGCCTCTTGAATATCGGAATGAGAGATCAGGTCCCGCTCGATCATCTTCCCAAGGCTTGCGGCGATCTCTAGCTGCCGTCGCGGGACGAGCCCCTGAAAGGTAAAGCCTATGAAGCGCTGCGGAGAATGCGGACGGAACAGCATCTTGACGGCTATGTAATTCGTTACATAGCCGATCAATGCCGAGATTACCGGGATCGAAGAGATCGCGAGGAGATTAGAATGGGATGTCATCGTCGTCGAAGGTTACCGGCTCATCCGATACTGACGCAGACGAACGTCCTCCACCATTAGCAGCTCGTGGAAGCGAATCGGCTGTCGGGATCCCAGCAAGCACGTTGTCGTTTGCACTATGCCCACCGAAATCCGAGTCGGAACCCTCTCCACGGCGAGCTCCCACAAACTGAACGTTATCGGCGAGAATCTCGGTCGTGTATCGATCCTTGCCTTCCTTGTCCTGCCACTTGTTCGTACGGATCTTACCCTCGATGAAAGCCTGCGAGCCCTTCTTCAAAAAGCGGCTGCAGTTCTCAGCGGTCTTACCGAACACAACCACATTGTGCCATTCGGTGTGGTCTACCCACTGTCCGCTCTGATCCTTCTTCCGCTCACCGGTTGCGAGAGAGAAACGGCATATAGCCATCTGTTGAGGGGTAACCCTCATCTCAGGATCTTTGCCCAAATTACCCAATAGAAACACTTTATTTATAGCCATAATAGCCTCCAAACTATGCGCAGGGATAATCGGCTTGCTCCCTCACTAGTTGCGTGGAAACCGGGTTTATATCCCACTTTTCAGTCGTCTCAAAGGGTTGTTTGAGAGGTAATTTCGGTTTTCCGCACCCTACCATCCCCGGTGCCTAGAGGCTGAGTATGTAGCGAGTCTTTCTCAAGCACCAGAAACCGGCCTCGACTAATCAAAAGGCCGATTTTTGCCGAGGAATTCCCATTTATTCGTCGTCCGCGCTATAATCTTTCGGCTACCCCGTGAATGGCTAGTTCGATTATGAAGATTTACGTCGCGACCATCCCTTTTACAGGCATGAAGATAGACGCCCCTATCTCCATGGACTCTTTGAATGCCCGTATCAAGGAGGGTGCGCAAACTACCCAGATAACCTTTGTCGAGCCACCAACTGCCGATATAACCCTCACACGTACGCAAGGTGGTGTCATAGTGAAGGGCATCGTCGCTGGCGCATGTACTCAAGATTGTTCGACCTGTGCCGATGCAGTTACGCACGAGATAACCGCGTCGGTCGACTGGCTCCTTCAAACCTCGAGCGACGCTGCGGCCCCCGAGGATTCGATTGATGATCCGGGCGTCCTCTTTTACGAAGGCGACCACATCGATCTCGAAGAACCCCTTCAGGAGGCCCTAATCTTGGCTATCAACCCCTTCTGGCATCCACCGCGCGACCATTCCGAGCGCTGCTCGGTGTGCCAGCGAGATTGCTCGGAAAAGGCATGGCGAACTTCACAATCCGAGAGCTCCACCAACTTCGGACAACTCCTCAAAGGCGCGATAACCGGGCCGAAGAAGTGAGCGGATCGAAAATGGACGCAATCCCTACCTAGCCCGATCGGAGTACGTCGGGCATGCCGTCCTTGGTAGCTTGGGCCTGATCATATTAACGGACGGCGGGGACGCCGTCCCTCCTGAATTGTGTACGTAGGTTCTAATTTGGAGGGACGGCGTCCCCGCCGTCCGTTGCATTCAAGATCCCTCTTCGAGCAGGGAGGGGCTTCCTCGCTTCCCTAGCGAGTAGCAGCCAAGCGCATCTCCCGCTCGAAGGTCTTACTATCCCAACCAAACTCCTGCTCGACTGCCACCATCATAGGAATGCCCTGCGCTGCCATATCGGAATAGACCTTCATCAAACCCTGAACTCCTTTCCGGTCGACTATCGCCTGAAAAGCCAGCGCTGCCAGGGCATAGTCTTGCGCTGTTCCACTGAATGCCGCCGGCGGAGCGGCCAATCCCTGCGTAACCAGGCTACGATAAAAGCTCTTCACACTGCCGCGTGGAATGATACTGGCGAAATCTGCACTGTATTGCTCGAACCACGACGCAAACCCTTCGGCCCGCTGACGATCGGTATCCATCTGAGCTTCCCCCAGCATCACGTACTCGACAGCATGTCCAATCTCGTGGAGTAACACTTGAGTCAGAACTGCATCGGCGACACCTCCCGGTGCACAGTCCGGTGATATGAAATCCGCGATGATATAGATCTGACTCGGGGGGATCATGAATCCTGGATGCCCTCCTAGTGTCAGCGCTGCCGGAAATTCCCTGACGGCAGTAGCGCGATCCGTGAATATGATCGCCCACTCCTGCCGAGTATATTTTACCTCGCTCGAAAATCGCGCGGATTTGAGGGCTCTGTTGGCGGCTGCTGCCGCATCTGCCGCGGCCCGCGCCGGACTCCTGCCGAAACACTGCTCTACCGACCGTGGCCAGCGAACCTCCATGGGCCCGAGATCGGTACTCAGCGATGCTCGACCAGCTGGCCCCTGCAACTTCACATCTTCTGGGTTCGCTATTGCGGCATCTTTACCATCGTTGCAGTACACCGCTCTACGGTACCGCGCTGGAGCCGCAGCTGGCGACTTGACCGAGACGATATTGCCATTTTCATCGAGATATACGCAGGGACCATCGGCATGAGCCACACCCAACCATGCAACCAACAGAAGAGTGATTAGATGCACACCCATAGATCCTCTCTGAGACAAAGAAAGCTATACCTCCACCGAAAGAAGTCCTAGGCCCTTCCCAACGGAATCTCTCGCCGCTTACCACGAACTGAACCTCGGCGACGAGAGCCCGCGATCTTCTTTCGATTCCCGAGTAGCGCTAACTCCAACACTTCACTCACATGCTTCACAGGAATGAACTGAATCTGTTTGCGCTGCTCCTCGGGGATCTCTTCGAGATCCTTAAGATTTTCGAAGGGAATAATCACCTTGGTAATGCCGTACTGCAGTGCAGCCAAGGCCTTCTCTCGCAATCCGCCAACTGCAAGGATATTACCACGAAGGGTCATCTCACCCGTCATTGCCACTTCGCGCGATACTTTTCGACCCGAGAGCGCCGATACCAACGCTGTCGCTATCGTAATGCCTGCCGAGGGGCCATCCTTGGGAGTCGCACCACTCGGGACATGGATGTGGATATCGTACTTCGAGTGGAAATCCGCTTCGAGTCCCAACACTGCCGAATTCGCTCGCGCGTAGAACAACGCTGCCTGTGCGGACTCTTGCATAATGCTTCCGAGCTGTCCCGTCAAAGTAAGAGAGCCGCTTCCCTTGGCGAGCGATACCTCCACAGGCATCACCTCTCCACCATGCATCGTCCACGCTAATCCACGGGCTAATCCTATAGCCTCACGCTGCTCAGTCATCTCGGGATCGAATCTCGTAGGGCCAAGCAGCTTCGTAACCCGTGACACATCAACACGCCTGACGACCTTCTTCTTTTCTGCGAAGTCACGCGCCAGCTTGCGACACAGCGCACCGATCTCACGCTCCAAGTTTCTCACCCCCGCTTCTCGGGTGTATCGGTCTATGACCCACTCAATAGCCGCAGCATCGAAGGTGATCTTTTGTCCCTTGAGCCCATTCTCTTCCAACTGGCGCGGGATGATGTATTTCGTCGCGATCTTGTGCTTCTCCTGAAGTGTGTAGCCCGGAATAGAGAGCACCTCGAGACGGTCGACCAAGGCCTCAGGGATCGTGTCCATGATGTTGGCTGTGGCCACGAAGAGCACATCCGAGAGATCATAGGGCACGTTCAGGTAGTGGTCTCGAAAATCGTGGTTCTGGTGAGGATCGAGCACCTCCAGAAGGGCAGCCGCGGGATCCCCCCTGAAATCAGCCCCGACCTTATCCAACTCATCGAGCAGAAAGACCGGATTTCGGCTTTGACTCTGCTTGAGCCCCTGGATGATTCGCCCTGGCAGCGCACCGACGTACGTACGCCGGTGCCCACGTATCTCGGCCTCATCTCGAATACCACCCAAGGAGATGCGTTGAAAATTGCGCCCCAGTGCTCGCGCTATCGACTTTCCGAGCGAAGTCTTACCGACACCCGGTGGCCCCACAAAGCACAAGATCGGCCCCTTTGATTCGGGATTGAGCGCCCTGACGCTCAGGTACTCGAGGATGCGGTCTTTAACCTTGTCGAGACCGAAGTGATCCTCGTCTAAGATCTTCTTGGCTTTGACGAGATCCAATTGATCGACCGTACGCTTCGACCACGGAAGATCGTTGATCCACTCGAGATAGGTCCTCAAGAGCGCAAACTCGCTCGACTCCGGACTCATCCTTTCGAGTCGTTTGAGCTGCTTGAAAGCCTCCTCTTTCACAGGCAGCGGAAGCTTGAGCGCCGTCAACTGGCGCCGCAGAACTTGAAGATCATCGGAGCCTAGATCCGACTCTCCCAACTCGCGCTGAATCTGGCGGATCTGCTCTCGCAGGTAGTACTCCCGCTGCCCCTTGCTCATCTCGTCGCGAGCTTTATCTTTTATCTTCTCGGTCAGGATGAACTTGTTCAGGTCGTCGGTAATCGTGGTGTCCGCCATACGCAGACGCTTGAGGGGGTTGAGCTCCTCGAGAGCCTTCTGAGCATGCGACAGCTCCAGCTTGTAGTGAGCTAGCACTACGTCGGTCAGGACATTCGGATCCTGGACCTCTTCGGTGACGATCAGCATCTCCTCGGGCAAGTGCTCGTACTCGACGAGCACTTGTAGATTTTCGCGAATCCGATTTATGAGCGCTTGATCCTCTGCCGAGAGCTTACGAACCGGCATAGGGGGAAGCGGCTCGATGCGCGCTCCCATGTACCGAAACTTCTGTTCGTACTTCTTGACTCGTGCTCGCACGAGACCTTGCAGAAGCACCTTGTACCTTCCATCGGGAACTTGGAGAGTTCTCACGATGTGAGCAACAACCCCGACTTTGTAGAGATCCTTTGGACTCGGATCCTCGGCGTCGACGTTCGATTGGGAGACGACGAAGGCAAGACGATCCTTGGCCATCGCGACCTCCATCGCTTTGATGCTAGCTGGACGACTCAAATACAGCGACATCATCACTGCCGGAAAGGGCACCATATCCTTCGCAGGCAACATCGGTAGAAAACTCGGGATGGGTATCGGCTCCGGACCGATCGCATCCTCCAAAGGTTGGGATTCTTTTCTGCGCTTCTTGGATATCTTTCTTGCCATGGTGTGTAACGAATCAGTTCCGTCCTATTGAGTACCTTTCGTACCGTTTGCGGAGGTTCGTAAGGAAGCGAACCTCTGCTCTTCTTGAAACTATACTCACCCCCACGGTCGGACAACACATCAAATCTGTCGGAACAGGGGTTAATCCCTAAGATAACGGAGGAAAATACCGAGAACATAGATGAGGTCGCAAATTGTCGGCACGGGCTAGCAACTAAGAGAAGCCCCTAGGCAAGCGAGGCACAGCCCGCCACTCTTCCACGTGAACGTGCTCGTGCACCTGAACGTATACGTACCCGGAACAAAAACATCAAAATGTTCGAGAACGTGCACGTTTACGAGCACGTTCACGTGATAAGTTCAAAAGTGAGACCAAGGGTGAGTTTTGCCTCTCTTCCCTACGGAGATGGTACTCGTTCCATGGACGGCGTCCCCGCCGTCCGCGAATTGTAAGAGATCCCAAGAGCTACTATCGCAGCGACTTAATATCCGCTATCGACACTGTCATTAGGATCACTGATAGGCTCGTTACCTTCCGGGCTCAAGCGCTGATTCCCGCGGTATGTGATAGTTCCATCGAAAGCTCCAGGCTCACCTCCTGGGGTCTTCTCGAGGAACTGATCCGCTGTCACCTCTACGACATTGAATATCCGCCGAATCCCCCCAGAGGAATCTACCGTTATAGCGCCAGTGACTCCGTCGTATGGAGGCAAACTCGCAAGCGCCTCTCCAAAGCTCTTACCATTTCGCTGGACATCACGCAGCGCCATCCTCACGATCGTCCCCACGTCGAAGCCCTGAGCAGCCAGAAAGTTTGGGGCTGTCTGATACTTACCCCGATACGACTGCACGAATTGTTGCACTACCGGCCGCATACTGTGCGCGAAGAAAGGCGTCACGAAAAGCGCGCCTTCGAACACTGCTTGCGAGTTAGCGATCTTGGTCGGATTGTCCCAAAGAGCGGTACCCAACGGTCGCATCTTTCGACGCGCCGAGGGCGATAGCGACGAGAGCAAGCGCGAGCTCACCTCGATGCTATCTGGAATGAGGAACGCCTCGGCGGTCGAAGACTCCAACTGTGCAGCGGCATTCAGCATCGCCGTATCGTCTCCAGCAGCATACGCGACCTCGAGCACGAGCGGCAGATTCAAGGAGCCGAGCTTGCTACGGAACGCGTGCAAGAACTCGGTTCCGGCAGCGCTCTCGGGGAAGACGATAGCGTACCGAGTAAGTTTGTACTCACCATACGCTACATTGACGAGCGCGTCGACTTGGCTCGTTGTCGTTGCACCGAGACGGTAGATACCGTTACCGGTCTGAAATGACTCACTCTTGGAGAAAGACACCAAGGGGACTCCCAACTCGCGCGCCGTACCGGCTGCAGCAACAGCTGCCTCTGTCAGGAGCGGCCCTACGATAACCGAGGCCCGAGGCCCCGTTGCCAACTCCCGTACTGCGGCTGAAGCAGCTATCGTATCAGCACCGACATCTCTCACCTCGACCTTCATCTTAAGCATCTCTGGATCAGCCTCGACTGCCAGATCTATGCCCTGCCTCGTATCTCTCCCAAGAGGTCCGAACTTGTCAGATAGGCTCAGGATAACCCCGACCACGGGCTCCTCTCCTGGTCTTGGCCCGATCGGAAGTGTGCCTGTGGCGCTGGTTACATCGCCGTAAGTCAACCAGAACGGGCGCATTGAAGTCTCGTCGCTAGCATTGTATCCAGCACTTGCTCGGCGCAGTCGTTCGCGACCGATCTGTTCGTTTACGAATTGATCGGCTCGCCATTTGACAGCCATCGTCTCGAAATTGGAGCTTTGAATCGTGCGCAACAGAAGCTGAGAGCCTTTTGCAGCCACCTCGGCTCCGAAGCCTCGACCGAGAGACTGCCGCTGCGCTCGAGAAAACCATGCAAGAGATTGATCGACATCTCCCTTCCGCCCATAGGCAAAAGCCAGGATGAGCGAGAATGACAGCTCTACTTGGGTCTCGTTGAGGCCCCTATTCCTGAAGTACGTGCTTACGGTGGAGAGAGCTTTGTCGGCCTGATCGAGAGCCAAATACTGACTCGCTACTCGCAGCGCGGCAGCCTCTCCTTCCCGCGGTAACAGCGATTGTGCTTTGGCTCGTAGATATGCATCCAACGCGGACCGTCGTCTCCCCGCCTGAACGAGCTCGTCGCCGAGCAGGAGATCTTTATTGGAAAGTCGCTCTCCATTCAGATCCTGAAACGGGGACCACACCTCCCACGGCATGAGCTTGGCCAACTCAGGAGATTCGGGCTCTTGATAGGAGGAATCCGGAAATCGTTTGGGCGGTCTCGACGCTGTGTCGACACAGCTCGACAGCACACACGTCAGCACCGCTAACACACCGCATCGAATAGAGAGGGATACCATAGCAGAATATCTCTTGACTGAGGCCGCACCAACAGGGCCAAGAAGCTCTCGAGCAC
>JBILEW010000088.1:0-16268 GCA_044351885.1 Bdellovibrionota bacterium | reverse complement strand
ATTACGTTGACGTCGGACGACAAACGGTAGACGTCGGCGTCTACCGTCCATCGTTTGACGGTGGCGTGGGCGTTATACGAGCTTTAGGGGAGAGTGAGGTCCAAGTCTACCTAGAGGTGCATGGGCTTCTGCTGAAGGAAGGTACAAAGGTAATCAAAGGAGAATATCACGCCAAAACTTTCACAAAGACTTAGGTTATTACCATTATCCAGACTTAATCAGAGCATGGGTAGACGCACACGCTTGAGAATCTCCCCGGCAACTCCGTTGATCGGGACCACCGCCTCGGCGAGCCCTGCCTGTGCGACATAGCCTGGCATGCCCCATACGACGCTACTTTCTTGGTCTTGAGCCAACACTATTCCGCCAGCTTTCCTTAGTAATTCGCACCCTTTGAAGCCATCCTGGCCCATTCCAGTAAGGATAACACCGAGAGCGCGGGACCCGTATACATCGACCACCGAGCGCAGCAAGACATCCATCGCTGGTCGGCACGAATGCTCGTGCGGCCCCTGTTGCAGCCGAGTCAGCACCTTGCCCTTCGATCGGCACACCTCAAGGTGATAATCCCCCGGTGCGATGTACACTTTCCCTGCTTGAACCTCCTCTCCATTTTGCGCCTCGACAACCTCGAGAGGAGAGCGCTCGTGCAATCTTTCGGCCAAAAGACGGGTAAACATCTTGGGCATATGTTGCACGATCAAGATCGGGGCGGCGAAGCTCTTAGGTAAGCGCGGGATCACCTGCGCGAGCGCTGTCGGGCCGCCGGTAGACGTGCCGATTGCAACGACATCTATCCTCTGAATTGGGCTCTCCTGCGCCTCTGCGGGTCTATTTTCCGCTGCCGCTAGGCCATCTTCACGACCGCGGTTGACTAATAACTTTATCTTGCTGAGTAGCTGGTCCCGAATAACATCCCGAGACTGGGCTGAATTTGAGGGCTTGAAAACGTAATCTGAAGCGCCGTTTGCCAACGCTCGCACCGTCGCAGAAGATCCCCGGTCAGTAAACGCACTGAACATAATTATCGGAAGCCTGCTGTGCGTTTTCCGCAAACGCTTCACGGTTTCGATACCATCCATCTCCGGCATCTCGACATCGAGGGTGACCACGTCCGGATTCAAGCGAGCAACTGCGTCCAGAGCGAGCTTGCCATTGGCAGCGGCGCCGACCACCTCCAAGGCTGGATCTGCGGAGAGGATCTCTGCCAACACCTTGCGCACCACCGAGGAGTCATCGACGATCAGTACGCGTATCTTGCTTTCGTTCATTCCCTTTGATCTCGCTCAGTTGTGACGTGATCGGCGCCGTACCTCTTCCCTGAAAACGGGCAACACTATCCCCGAGGCTCTGCAGGCCCGTTTCTCAACCTCTAAGTGTCATGACGGCTATATTTAACATGAACTGGAGTCTTTTCGGGTCAATTTTTCAGAAACTATAGGGTATTCGATGCCACCCTGCGCCAGTAATTTCAGGCACTTCCCCCTTAGCCTATCCCCGTCGAAATGCCTGTATGACTCTCTTTCTCTGCCACAAGGAACACTAAAACGCACATAACCTCCTAGATGAAATTCATACAACTGGATTCGATGGTAGCCCCTGGCAAAATATGAAGCTGGCAATTTCCGATACTCGACCCAATCAGCAACGGCCGATACCGAACGCCGGAGGTGCAATTCTCCCGGCGAAGCCTGACAACACCGACCTCAATCAACCGATCTCGAGCAGCACGCGCCAACCCGTTACAGCTAACGACGATCTGGACTCGCGCAAGGCTCCTTACAGGAGCCACTGGCAGCAAAACGCCTTCAAGGAGCTCCATACCTTACTCTCGGGAGGTCTTCTCAACCCGCACACCATTCCTCAGTCCTTCGCAGAGGAGCAACAGATCGTTGATCCCCTCTCTCCCCAGGGGGTCTCATTTCAGAACGGGATGGAGGCCCTCACGAAACGACTGCTTCCTAGCCTCGATCTCTCGAAACATCCGATCACCTTTGTACTTGGCGATAGCGCTGAGAAGAACGCCTTATCGTCACGACGCCGCGACAGAGCCTGATCTGCTTCGACCTGGCGATCCTCAAAAGCTTCGACAACCTTGACCAACTTTCATGGGTACTTCTCCACGAGTTGACGCATTTGGAGTATCGTGGTCTCTGGGGTAACATCCCGAATACCCAAACCGAGGAAGCGATCTGCGACCTGCGCCCTCTCGTAGCGCTGTTTGAAGCTGGACTCAACCCGACCGAGAGCGAATCGTATGTAGCTAAGATGGCCGACACCAAACCGCCCCCATGGGTGACCCTAGTTGATGCCCACGGACTGCCTGCTTTTCGATTGGGAGGGATTCAGCAAGCGCTTGTGCTTCTCAGAGACCGCCGAGGAAAGCTTAAAGATGGCTCGGATCCTCTACCTGCGGAGCTCGATCCGCAAAGGCACCTGCTCGATGCGCGCCACGAGTCGCATGTCGTACGCATGCTCGACAAGCACGACTACTCTTCCAAAGACACTCTCGACAAACTAAAGATCCTCCACTCGCTTCTCCCAGAACTACATCCGCAATTTCCCCGTCGAATAGAAAGTTTTGGAAAAGAGCTCCAAAAAATCACCGTGTCAAGCGACGACAAGGAGGAGCGTCAAATCCTCATCGCGATGATGGAGTCGCTTATCGATAACCCCCCCGCTTTCAATATGCTCCATGGGCGCCTACGTTCAATTCTCGACGGAAAGAATCCGACCAAAGTGCGATACTACGCCCCCCGCCTGCTCGAGCTTGCCAAGGCTGCCAAGGCCTTCATCAAATCTGAGGACAAGAGCAAACCCGAGAAAGAAGCCGCAGCCAAAACACTTGTCGACCGTCTTGAGAGCCTTCCGGCATGGCAATCTCTCGCTTGGTCAACAGTAGGACTCCCATCGTTCGAACTAGCAACAGCCGAAACGTACAGAAAAGCTATCAAAAGGTTCAGGAAAACCGGGGAGGAAGAGGTGGTTTTTCCCTGGGAAGAGCTGGCCAATGACGCTGGCCCCGAAAATCATATCGCTCGGGCTCTCCTGTACCTTGGAACATGGGACGAACGGATACCTCTGCGCGCTGGACTACAAGACCTGGACTGGATGAGCAAACATCTGGATGCAAGTTGGAGGAACTTCTCGAAGAAAGCGATGTACGCCGCTGTGATATCCACACCCCGAGATTCTGAGCAAGAGCTTGGAAGGCAAGACCTGAACACTGATGGAAACGGACGAATCGTTTCAATGGATGCATCTGATAGCATATATGGCGATTCCTTGATGAGGAATATCCGCTTCGCAGTGCAAGATGCTCTTGACCGTCATAAATTGAGCATCGAATCAGATCTCCGCTCTGCTACTTCTGTATCGACAAACTCCTCCACATCATCGACGCAAACGACCCTGAGCTTTCTGAACATCCCATACCACGAGTTCATCAAGAACCCATACGAACATCTTCGGACTAATCAATCGCTTCTGTCTCCGCAGATCGAGAGCCTTTCTTCGTCGAATCAAGAACTGCTGGATGAAGTATTTAATCGAGCCGCAGTTCAAACAGGAAGAAGCGCCCGCGAACTCTTACAATATTTCGATGGCATGCTCTCCGTCACCACAGAGCCCGCGCGCACGACGTATCACAACTTCATAAAAGGCTTCTTCCTCACTGACTCAACCCCTGTGAATTTTGTAACACTCCAGAAGAATAAAATCGACAGGGACAACGGCTCGACCACTATGCAGAGCTACCTAGACTGGATTGCAGTCGACAAGCACCAGCTATTTACCCTTCAAGAAAAGGGTAAGACACTCGAAGGCTTTTCCGGTTTTCCTGCCCCATTTTATCGAAAACTCGTCGGGGTAGAAAAGCCCAAAAGCTTAGACGATCTAGTCAAAGCGATCGACCTGTACTGGCAATTGGGAAGGGTAACTGATGGCTCCTTAGTAGTTACCGACAGCATCGTTAGCGAAGCGATATCTTCGGAGCTAGAAGACTTCTTCCTTGAAGAGCCAAAGATCCCTCAACTTTGGCGGCTGTTGGTATCTCACGGCGAGGTACTTCCACAGATAGTTCGCTCCTCTCAATTTGATGCAACCTTGTTGCGTTACCTCAGAACAGAGACAGAGTGGCCGGAGAATCCTGTCACGCTCTGCTCCATCTACCGGGCCGCTGACGCACTCAGTCTGTTCCCCGACGAAGGATGGCGTGCGCAGTTCACGAATCTCGTAATGCAGAGAATCGACCACACTGAGGATCCCCATACTCGTATCGCCGCACTCGAAAAACTCCTCTTGGGAGCGCCTCTCAAGGACGTAGATATGCGTGAAGGAGCAACCAGCAGATGGGTCGAGTGTATCGCAAACCTATTCGGCCCCGATGACACGCAAAGCTGGCAATCTCCCGATTGTTCATACCTCGAAAGACTTCGCCCCGTCCTCGATCGCATCGCCAACAAAGGACATCCAACGATTCGAGAATCTCTGTTACGCAATCTGGGCAACACGATCGTAGCACAGCGACAGGTTAGCCATGCATTGGAAAAAGCAGCCCTTGGTAGCATAGACGAAACCTCCGCTCTAGGCGTGGGTCAGGCATATGGGGGACTACAAACTATCCTCACAATCTTAGGCTCCGAAGAAGCGGCGAGGCTCGAAACGATAACTTTTCTGATTCGTCCCCTCTCACCTAAAGCGCTTGCCAAGTTCGCGAAAGATGCCGCTCGCCAGGCTTTCGACAGCGCAGCTCTATTCAGTTCAGAGCATCCAGTCGACGAAGATAGTAACCATTACCAGGAGCGGATCAAGCTCGAATGCAAACGTTTCTACGATAATTTCTGGCAAGCACCGATGGCATACCGCGCCATCTTGCTCCAGGATCTCCTCATGCCCGCGCAAAACCGCCTCGAAGATTTCAAAGCCGGCGCACGCGCATCGCTAGATATGGCTCTTGGATTCGCTATTTCGGAGCTTCTCCCGCTGGAGGACGCAAAAGGTAATCCAAACAAGTATGCGACTGAGGCGCAACGCCTACTGAAGGCATTCCTCGCCCCTGGTGTTCTTGACCACCGCCAACAGCCCGTCTTCCTATCGGCTCTGATGGCCGCAGCACAACGCTCGAATTACGAGGGGAATCGATTGAGCGTCGGACAACGTCTGGCCATTATTTTTGACGGCATGGGTCCGGCCTGGAAAAAGTTCGGCCAAGCGGTCGCTAACCACCCAAATACTCCACCCGACATCTCTCGCGACATGGAGCCGCTCAAGGGCAAGCGCTCGACGAGCAGGTCCGAGGCCTGGGCGCTCTACGAAGAAACAGTACCCGAAACGATTCGTCTTCAAAATCCAAGGCTGGGGCCTGTCCTGGAATCCGCCTCGTTTTTCACCGCAGTAGATGCGGGAGACGATGTATTCACCCTGCTTACTCCCAACGCCCTTGTGCGCGCAGAGGACGGATTCTCGATCATGGAGAACTTCGTCGCAGAGTTACGCAAAGCTGACGACGAGTTCTCCCAGATCGCCCAGCCCGTATCAGAGATGGTGCGTAGTGCTCGCACCAGCGCAGCTTTGGAAACGAATGGCCGGGTCGGGGCAGCTCAAGCAGAAGCGATGCGCAAACGTTATGAAGGCCTCGTAGTTCACATAGGCGACGAGAAATACCCTGTATCGACTGCGATCTGGCGAGACCACGGCCCTGAATTCAGGCGCATGCAGAAGATGAAGGGTCCAACTTTCAACGACCTTCCCGCCAAAACACTGCAGGAGCGCCTTCACAAGCGCGCAATCGCCAAGGCCATCCTCTACGTTGAGTTGCGAAACATCCTCTCCGGCGGCGCCTTTTGCGTCGATCGTCACGGACGCAACATGCGTGTCGATGGCAAGTCAATCGGTCACTTCGATCACGGTGCCGTTCACGCCATCGTTCGTGACAAGAGCGGCAACGAGGTCACGCCACTCTCCGCTGAGGAGGCACTCAGAGACGGCGGCTCCGTGGAGATCACCGAGGCCACAGAGGCTGAGAGCCTCCAACTCGCGGATGCTCTCTACAGCAGTTTCGAGCAACTCTCAGAGAAACAGTCCCTCGCTGTTGTCATGCACAACGAGATCGAAAAAGCACGCGCCACAACCGGCAAGACGCCGGAATATCTGATTAGAGTCGAACGAGCTCTCCTGGCCCTCAATGATTGCTTCAAATGTCTCGACCCAGAGGGGCATGATATCAAAGATATTCTCGCGAGCCTGTACCTTAACGGTGAGATTCATAAGACCATCTGTACCGCTCTTGAGAAAAGGATAAAGCGCGAGAAACTCGGTACATTTGGTATGTTTGCGAACGTAACTGGCTTAATACGCCAGCAGTTGGATTCGATGATCAAGGAGCGCGTGACGACCTCTCAAAACACACCTTCTACCTCACCTGCATCGCGGTGGCACGATTACAAACAAAAACGTCGCGATTATCCATCGCTTTTAACTACCAAAGACTTCGTACCGAGGCGACGACCGGACGCAGATGACCCTACTAACAGCTGAGCCTAGAGGCATGTATTGTTCCCTCGAAATTATGCTCGGGACACTCGGTTAGCTGGCGCAGGTCGAAGGTTCAAGCGAACGGCACGGCCGCCGTTTGCCCACCCCCACCGAATCTATGCGAGGCACCCAATTTCAATGGCTTGAGAAATTGCACCGCGAATGCAACTATCTCCCTGACAATCAAAGCCAATGGAGAACAGATGGCAACAAAGAAGAAAGCAACAAAGAAGAACACTGCGAACAAAAAGGTAGCTGTCAGCAAGAAGGCGCCTGCTTCCAAGAAAACTGCGCGTAAAGCCAAGGCGAAGACCGCCAAGAAGAGCAAGGCTGCCGCCAAGACAACAGCCGTACCCTACATCACCACGGACAAAGGTCTCAAGGAGCTCCAGCATCACTGTGAAGGGATCATGGACATGATCGGTGAGTACATCCTGATCCAGAATCCGAAGATCTCCGACAAGAACTTCAAGACCGAGGCACACGACATAGTTCGCATGCTCTTCGGCATGGGACAGCAGAAGTCCCTGCGCTAGTCTCTGCACGGCGCGACGCTTCCGAAACGGGAGAGTGTCGCGCCTCTATCCCCCTCGCCTCCGACACATCCACTCATAACATCCCGTTGCTCACCCTGCGCGCGAGTTCACTGCACAGCAAGGGCACTAAACCGGACCGCGGAGCTTCCGCTCCGCCTACTATCAGCACCACAACCCATGCAGCAAGCGGACTAGAAAGTCCGCGGTCCAGGGACCCTCGCTCGATTCACTGCTCCACTGCCCTAAATATTCCGCGTCTGAATGACAGCATTCCCACTCGCCGACAACTTGTATTCAGCGACTCTACCGTCCTTGAAGGTAACGATGATCACCTCTCCCTGCATCACGGCAGAGACAGCGCCCTGTGCAAAGAGATGAATAGGGCCAGCAAAGCTCGGTCGACGGAGCTCGATTGCGACGCGGTATTCTTTTGGGACGAAGACAATACACCTCCGAATGACTCGTAGCGGCATCCTAAGAGCGAAACCCGTAGCCTGCACCACCTCATGATACACTCCCAGGGCCGATCCCTTTCGGCCTCAAGAAAGACGAGCAATGGGCCGATCAGGAGGTGGGGCACTGCTAGACGTACCCGGGGAAGCGGTTTAAGGAGCTAGAGCTATGCCACTTGAACAGTTAGCACTGATCGTAGCCGGAGGAGTAGTACTACTCCTCCTCGTCGCATGGGAACTCAAGTCACGCGCGGACCATGCGGCATCCTCGATGCTGCTGGCAGAGATCCAGGCGCGTCGTGATGCTCTCGAGCACGAGCTCAAGACCGTTCGCACAGAGCTCGCGACCGCCGCTACGACACTCTCGAGTAGAGAGGCGACCCTGGAGGCCCTGCACGCAGAGCGCAGCACTGCACTCGATGAGGCACAGAAGCTAAAAGCACATAACGAATCTCTGCATACCATCAACCTGAACCTGGAGAAGCAGCTTGCAGCAGCGACATCGGAGTTACAGGCACAACGCAAAATGGCCGCAGAGAGACAAGCCGAGCAAACCGCACGCGAAGCGCAGCTCAAGCAGGACTTCGAAGCGCTCTCGAACAAACTGCTCAGCGAAAACTCGAGCACCTTTCGGAAACAGTCTCGCGAAGAGCTCGATCTGATCCTGAAACCACTCAAAGAGGCGCTCGAATCAACCAAGGGAGAACTCGCCAAGAGCAAGGGAGAGGCCGAGAAACACAACGAGCTCCTCGTCAAGCAGGTCGAACGTATCGTCGCCGAAGCCGACACCCTCACGCGGGTGTTCAAAGGTACGAATCCAAAAGCCTTTGGCGATCTCGGTGAGGAGCTGCTCGATGGAGTACTACGTGCCTCTGGACTTCAAGAAGGGGTCCACTACGAGTCTCAAACAGGCTCGCTCGATGATGAACAGTCACGCAAGCGCCCGGACGTGATCGTCAAGCTACCAGAGGGGAAACACCTGATTATCGACTCGAAAGCTTCCCTCAACAACTACAACCAATCTGTTAACGCCGAGGACAAGGCCGTCAAGGAGAGCTACTTAGCGGCACACGTTCGAGATATCCAAAAGCACGTAAAGGGTCTCAAGACCAAGCACTATCCAAAGCTAGCCGGCGTGCGCTCTCCCGACTTTGTTCTCATGTACATTCCATTCGAGCAGGCCTATATCGCAGCGATGGAGGCACGCCCCACCCTCTCTGCCGAGGCCCTCAACGATGGTGTCGCAATCGTCACCAACACGACCCTCGTAGCGACCCTCCGTACCGTGACACACGTATGGCGCTTGGTAGAGCAACAACACAATGCGGAGCTCATTGCAGCGCAGGGCTCCAAACTGTACGACAAGTTCTGTGGCTTCGTAGGCGACCTGGAGGGGCTGGGCAGAGCTCTCGATTCGTGCCAAGAGCGCTACAGCGACGCATTCAAGAAGCTCTCGAGCGGCAGGGGTAACCTGATAAGACAAGCACACCTCCTGCACAAGCTCGGCGTCAAAGGGACCAAGGAGCTTCCGCAAGCCCTCGTGCGTGAGGAGGAACGGGACGACGAATTACAGGAAGATGAGTGCACACTCCCCTGAAGGTGCGTCCCGCCCGTGTTTCACCGGGCGATACACCTTATACTAAAGCTGGTCGTCCTCAATCTGGGTAAGCTATACTCTTTATAAAGCATCACGAAGTGGGTCATCCACGCCAACCGAGCCGCACGGCCACGGTGGTATTCCGCGACACAGCGGAAGATGAGGGGAACATACGTTCTCAAAAAGCCAACAGCCGTGATGCTCGTCTAACTATGGAGGCATCATGGGTCACCGAACATCTCACTATCCGCTGGGGAAACTGCTCCTCGAAACACTACACACATCGAAGCTTTCGATCCTTCTTTCAAGCCGTGCCGGAGTTGGATCGTCCGATATCGATCTCCTTATTCGCACTGACCGGTGGCACCTCTCGCTACACACGCTATCTTCCCTCCTCGTTCCTGTCCTGGCCTCTCGAAGCGCAATACGCACACGTAAAGCAACAGGTCACCGCTCACTACGAATCCGCTCAAGGCAGGACCCTCTATCAAGGGCGCATCCTCGGGTATCGGCTATTTCGACGGCACAAGCAGCCTGCACTCCTCTTTTCAGTCGAAGGAGAACCTCTTGGTCACGCCTCGGCGCAGCCGGTCCCCGAGGCCACTCTGACGATCGGACATCGCTCTCTGTCGCAGGAGGCGGCACAGAAGCTATTTGGAGTCAAAAAAAGTTAATTATTGGTCCGCCCCTGTACGGACAAGCAATTTTTAGCCCTTTTAGCCACCTGCATTTTGCGTAAGGATCACGCCTAACGTACCGTTACCGAGATGAGCATCGTACGCAAATGCCTTGATATCGCGCGGTGAAAGCCGGCACATACAGGGCAGAAACTTTGATCATGGATGCTTCAATAGAGAGACCATCCACAGTTGGAGGACATTAAAATTATGGGCACATCAACGGATTCAAAGCACGCTCGGTCGACAGTTGCAGGCGATGCGCAACTAACTCAATCTCGAACAACCTCCCAAGATAGCCTATCTGCCAGGGCGTTTCTCGAGCGACGAATGACCTCTATCGAAGCAGACGTGGTAGAGAAAGCGGGCCAGCCGACTCCCCCCTCTCTAACCAAAGATGAAGCCCTCCTCAAGGAAGGACTCTACGTATGTAATTGTCAACTCCAACGGATGCTTACTCCAAATTGGCTAGCAGAGGCTCCATTCCGTGCCAAGATCGACGACAAAGAGCTAGCGGAAATGCTGGCCTCTGAACCAGAGCAGGTCGAAAAAGCGCAAGCGCAGCTAGACTCGCTGGTAGGCGAAGCAAACCGCGCCTTGAAACAGGATGAGATCAAGAAGTTGGGCTTTATAATAGCCTTCTTCTCGAAAACCGAATGCGTACAGCCGCATTTCAAAGCGGTGCTGCAGCTCTTGAAGAATCTGGATATAACCCTGGACGCCGGTACCGCCGAATCCTTCACCAAAGCAGAAGGCATCCTGAAAAGAGGTCGTCCGCTCATCGCCTCGATGGCTGAATCAATCACAGAGGCCCTCGAAGCACAGTCGCCAGAAGCTCTCGAAGCTAAACGGCTCAATAGGATTCATCAGGCAGCAGAAAAACAGAAAGAAACATTTAGACATTCAGATGAGTACAGAGCTCTCAAACTACTGGCACTTGTAGACGATCGCCTGGCTGGAGGCGAGGCGAACCTCAGTGCAGAAACTAAATCGGCACAAAAGCTCCGCTCACAAGGATTCGAGGGCGTTGAGAAGATACTGTTAGGTTACGCCCCGTCTCTGCGGATCGAAGCAACTCATCTGCAAGCGCTAAAGGAGCTCTTTGACAAGGTAGCGACCTCGGATACCTCAACGGAAACAGCTAACTCAGGAGAGGGAACTCTAGGCGGGACACAAGGATCCTCGACAGCCGATTCTCAAATGAACGGCGCGTCAGCTGCCACCCAGGAGGCTCCGGAGACGGAACCTGCTCAAGAGGATATCAATGTCGAAATGAGCCCCGAGACCATCGAACTCAAGCAGCTCCTGCTTGAGGAGCTTGGAATCAGTGACGCACAGGAGCGCGAATACCTTGCGAAAGCGATGACCCTGCAAGGCATAGAGATTGCGAGCCAAAACTTCGCTGGAATTCCACGTTACGTGACGGAAAAAGTGTTAGGGTGCAATCCGAAGCTGCTTGATCCTACCAACGGGATAAACCTCGTGAGCTACTGCCAGGACCTTAAGGAATTCATGGGGCAGGCATACGATCTTCATGGCATCGCTGAATTTGACGTTCTGACTACGCCGACTAACTTTCAGGACCCTTCAGCGCTCAAGAAAACCAGGAAGGCCGCCATGGCTTTCCGGATAGCCAGACAGAAGGCTGAAGATAGCGACAGCGCTCGCGGTTAGGGAGATGACCAACAAGATCGTTATCGTGCCGCGATAGCGATCTTGTTGTTGAGAGTCACCTTGTCAGATCTCCGGCGCATCTCACCTACTGGTCGAACACCCTGAGCTCTCAGGAGCTTTTTTCCAGGGGCGGAATTTTTTCCACCAACTCTCCGACTTTCGTGGTATCATCTCCCGGAAAGTCTGGAGAACATATGCAGTTTGTAAGCCTACCAAAGCTTCAACCAGGAGATTCTGTTGGCATCGTCTCGCCGTCGTTTGTAGCACCTGCGGTTTTTCCGATGGAGTACGAGCTGGGGCTCTCTCGCCTGCGAGAGGTATTTGGACTCAATCCGATCCCGCTACCGCACGCAGAGGATCCAAACGCAAGCCAGCAAGACAAGATAAGCGACCTCATTCAGGCCTTCACGGATCCCTCTATCAAGGCCGTAATCACCACCCTCGGCGGAGATCACCAGGTCGAATACGTACACACGTTGCCCTCTGAGCCCTTCACGGAGAATCCAAAGCCGTTCTTCGGCTACAGTGACAACACGCACATCAGCAATTTTCTCTTCCTGCACGGCATACCCTCCTTTTACGGCGGCGCCCTGTACACCGAGTTTGCGATGCAGGGATCCATGGATCCGATGACGGTAAAGTTTCTCCAAGCAGGACTCTTTTCAGGAGGACGCCGAGAGCTCGAAGCGAGCCATGAATTCAACGACGAAGATATCCGCTGGGGTGACGAGAAAAACCTCACAATGCGCCGACGATACCAACCAAACGAGGGGTGGTATTGGGATGGAGAGCGTAACACACGAGGGTACACCTGGGGCGGATGCGTAGAATCGGTCGATGAACTCCTGCGCCACAACCACCAGATACCAAGCCTCGCTGATTTCGAACGGATCGTATTGATCCTCGAGACGTGTGAGGAGCTCTCCTCGGCAAACTACGTCATGAGAGTGATGCGGGCATTGGGAGAACGTGGCATCCTTGCACGCCTGCAGGGGGTACTCATGGCTCGCCCGAAAGCCTGGAACTTCGAGCAGCAGCTCTCAGATGAGCAAAAGATAGAGTACAAGAGAGCACAACGCGAGGTAGTGCTGCAAACCGTGCGGCGCTACAACCCGACCGCTCCGATAGTTCAAAACCTCGATTTCGGACACACCGCACCCACCCTGTGCATTCCGTATGGTGGTGAGGTAGAGATTAAATCTGATAGCCGGTCTATTACGGTAGAATACTAGTCTCTTTCTCCACGCCACACATGCGGCTGGGGCGGGTTCGCAAGTATGCAAACGGTCGCCGCAAGAACTCGCGACGCTCTCCGTCAACGACTGGGAGGGCGACCGTGTCGGTCGCCGTGCGCCGGAACCCACGACCTGCACCATCTCCCTCATCGCAACAAGCATCGCCCCTCGAGGAGGTCGGATTCCCTGCAGATAAGAATTCAGGCCCGTGAAATAAACTCGAATAGCCCCCCTCCTCCAGATAGAATCACGGGGTCATTGAACTTCGATTACCCTGTCCGATTCCAAGCGATATGATACTACTGACCTACCTTTACCTCACAGGAGCACAAGGATGTTTCGCGCCATTATATTCGCACTAGCCCTCCTCGCTGCGACAGGCTGCACACCCGGCGTTCGCTTCAAGCCAGGCGAGATCCCTACTCCGACATCCTCTGATCCCGCCTATGTTCAGGAGGGTCACCAGGTCCATCAGTATATGGTCAACAACGCGCCGATCCTACGAGACCGCGCAGCCGAGCAGCGTGTCTCCGATATACTTTCGAAATTATTCGATGCTACCCCCACCACTGGCCACTGGACGGTCACCTTAATCGATGCCCCCGAGTTCAATGCCATGACCGTTCCGGGAAACCACATATTTGTGTTTCGAGGACTCCTCGATGGAGCAGCCAACGATGACGAAGTTGCTGTCGTATTGGCACACGAGATCGCTCACCGCTTGGCTCAACACGAACTTAAAACCTCCGAGGAAAAGTGGGGTGCCGCAATCGCTGCATTAGCGACGGTCGCAGCCGGCGTAGCCGTTGCGAGCCAAGAAGGCTCGACCGAGCAAGACGTAAACGAGATCATGGAGAGCACCCTGCAGCTCGGAGCGGGCTTCACAACCCTACGTTATTCGAGAGACAAGGAGCGAGAAGCCGATCAGATCGGGCTCTTCATCCTGGCAGATGCGGGTTTTAATCCCAACACAGCCGTGACACTTTGGGGAAAGCGAGCAGCTGCGGAAGGCTCCGGCGGAAGCGACTTCTTCAGCACTCACCCTCTTCCAGAGGATCGACAGACCATGGCTGCACAGCTCCTACCACTTGCTCAGGCTCGCTATCAGAACGCCCTCACCAAACACAGAACAGCAGAACCTACGAAGCGCTCAAACCCCCTAAACGCCGAGGTGGTACAACACCTAAGGGAAGCGGAGGATGCTTTAGCGAGACGTGACCTAAACACCGCCTCAGCGCTAGCTCAGTCACTCACTGCTCGCGCCCCATCATCTCCAGAGGTCTATGACGTACTGGGTCGCGTGAAAGCCGTGCTTGGCGAACCCAAACAAGCCTACAAAGCGTTTAAAAAGGGCCTCAAGCTAGCCCCTGACAATCCCACCCTCACCTACAACTTGGGATGCTCGCAGGCGTTACAAGGAGAGAAGGCTGCAGCCCTCAAATCACTCGAGAAAGCATTCACCCTCGACCCAACACTCGCAAAGCACGCTGAAACGGATCCCGACCTCGTAAACCTATACAATGAGCCAGAGTTCAAGCGCCTACTGGCGCGAGAATATGTGGCTACTGCTCCGGCTAATGTTGGAGGGAATTCGTTTTCGATCAACTGATACTACTAGCTAGGCCTTCCGCAGCAAGAACAAAAACTCCCGATTCGGCTCCTCACAATCCCGAACCCAATCGTTTGTCCAGCGCATGTCGGCCATGACGTTACGACGATACCCCACCTCGAGCACATCGATCAGAGTGCCATGCTTCCTCATGACATCATTTAGCTCTCGAGCGGTCGCCCGCCCGCCCGAGCTGTACGACATCAAGATGTGGGCTGCATTCGTTTCACCCAAGAGCCTATCGATAGCGGCCAAGGCGATGAAGCGACCATCCTCTCCGCGGCGAAACTCCTCAAAAGGCGACGCGTCGCAGAGGTCAGAGCTATCGCTTCTACGTTTTGCTTTACCGAACAGATTCGGTTTGTCATTGAGGCAGATCGTTGTCCACACGTGATAGTACGCTTGGTACCTCACCCTGGATGGCGGCATCTTTTCATTGTTCGAACCGTACGGCGGATCGAAATACGCCAGATCAACGCTGACACTCGGCAGCAGTTCGAAGATATCTTTCTGATACACTTCGTGCGCAATTCCCTCGTGACGAATGAGAGCGGGAACCTTTAACTCTAATGCCTTGTACGATCGCCCCGACCACTTACTCAGATACGCAGCATAGTGGCCAAGGGTATTGTCCACCTCCTCCAGAGCAAGCATCAAGCTGGTCAAAAGCACAGCTCGCTCTTCGCGCGACAGGTCGAGTCGATCTATCTCCTCTCTAATCGCGTCGAGTTTACGAGTATTGTGAATCTGCCATGGCTTCTTGAGCCCATCCGCCCCAACAGAGCCATCCCCATCGCCATCTCCCCCATAATGCTCTGTGTACCAACCATCTCGCGGTGGGAGCTCATTTAAATGCTCGATGAGCTTCGCGTAGTGCTTAGCGGGGAGTTTATTGAGAAGGTAACACGTGGCAAAAGTAGCCGACCACACCGCCCTGTCGTTGGAAAGGACTTTGTATCCTCGCTGCGCCAGAGCTTGAGAGACCCGAGTAGTTCCCGAGAAGCCGTCCAAAACACTCCGCGGGCGAACCTTGGATATGAGTGTCAGAATCTGCGGCAGGAGCTTGAGCTTGGACCCTGCGTATTTGATACCCTGAGTGGGTGGGGCATCCAGATTCGCATCATCAAATAGGGCTAAGGTCGAGCATTCCACCGCTACTTCTTCCCCTGTTGGGCGTTTTTCACGGAGACTACTCCGCCAAAAGCGACGGAATCACTCCACCAGGCTTACCATAATGTGGCACGACGTCCTCTCCGTCGTTTGGCATAACAAAGGTGCCTTTATCGCGCGAGTAATACAAACATCCTACTTCGGCGTTCGGGCGGTGCCTAATGAACGCTTCACACTGGTCGAGCGCCGCAAGCCACTTCGTCTTATTCAAGACCAGATCCACGGGCTGAGCCAGGTGTAGCCGAGCAAAATCCTCCGGTCGGTATTTACCCCTTCGACGAATAATCTCGAGTAATGAGTATGGCGTAAAACCCGGGTCCTTACCTACCGCCGCCCACACCAAGGCACCGAGGGGAATGATAGTGTCGTGAATGAAAAGGATATCGAGAAAATCGCGCGGCTCATCTCTCCCAGCGAGCGCTAAGATCTTGTTCACTGCAAGATCGATCGGATGTAGCTGCACGCCAACCTCCGCATTTTTAATTGGCGCCATAAAGCGCCACGCAGAGTCGTGCGCCCACTCGACCTTGGTGGCCTGGCCCGCTTTGGACACAACTGCGCGAATGAACCCGCGTTGATTCATCTCCAGATCGACCGAGAAGCCTGCTCCGAGCAGAGTCGCTCTATCCTTCTCGAAGGCGCTCGCTACTCGCTCGGTTGAATCGTGAAAATAATCGAGGTCATTGCTGAAGCGTTGAGAATTCGGCGCGATGTGAAGAGCTGCAGCACCGGCAAGATAGCTATCTTCCGATCGATTCGCGGCTAGAAGCAGGGCCACCTCTCG
>JBILEW010000087.1:0-16366 GCA_044351885.1 Bdellovibrionota bacterium | reverse complement strand
AGCCGAGGAACTCCCGACAACAGTTGCGCCTAGGTGCTCGTGGGAGCTGTGCTAGCTTTTTCTCGCGTCGTAGCATAACGCTGGCGGACCAGTTACCATAATGGACGAAGTAAGACAGTTCAAACGTTATGGGACTCGAACCCAATCAGCCACATTCGGCGCCTGAAGCCGGGACTCCTGGCTCGCAGCTTAACGTTGCGGAGACTGGATTAGATAACCTCGTATCTTCGCCCCGGCACGGCATTCGGGTGCAACTCGAGATGCTCCGGTCGAAAACGCGCATCCTGCGACTTGATTACGCAGCTAAAGCTGCGCGAGAGCCACTAGTAGGTACGTTAATCCATGAGGATTCACAACTTGCTCGGTGGTATCTCAACCGGATTTCGCCGCAGTCGCCATCGAGTTCTGAATTCCTGGCGCGCATGGAATCAGAGATCTCATCGCATCGTAGTGGCGTGTTGAGAGCTAAGGATTATGTCGAGGGAAAGCAGCGGGTAGAAGAGTTGGAAAGGCAGCTGCAACAGGCGGTAGTTGAGCGCAATACCTCTGTTGCGTACGTCCGTGAGGCGGTAGGGGAACGGAAAGAGAAGGAGAGTATCCTTACAGAGTTTGCGGATCAGTTGTCGTTTCGTCGTTGCGTCGTTCACCCGGCAACGCCAAGGGGGCCAACGGGTGGGATAGTTGGACTAGCTGTTGCTTTAGCACACGGTATCAGGAGCGTTGCACCGAACGCTGCTGTCTGTGTCGCACACTCACTCGATGAGCTTAGTGGTGCAGACGTGCACTTCGATCTGCCAGAGAGCAGGCACGGAGCATCGATCATCCACACGAATGAGATCACGGACCACGATTTTGTAGTAGCGGTAACACCAACGCTTTGTGGGTATTGGTCTAGGCACGATCTGGAGGTACCCCCGTTCGGACAGATATTCGGGGTTGGTACGGGCCCCCGAATTCCCTTGGCGCAATTCGGTTCAGTGTCACCTGAAACTCTCTTTCCGCCGGTAAGCTTCGATATGGCGGATCCGCGGGGGACGATCCTTATCGAGCCGCGCATGCAAGGGTTACGAGCCCAGCGAGATGCATGGTCGCTTTCAGAGTGGAAGACAGCCCGTCTTGGGTGGCTGGAGAGAGAGGTGCCTGCTGCCCAGAGAGAAGTGCTCCTCTCAATGGCTGCAAAGGAGGGTTGGGCCGTGGACGGCGCCACGTGGGGCATGGCGTATCTTCAGAAGCACGCCCCTTTTTGGGACGAGCTGAAGCTGATTGTTAGGAATCGGGAGCGTCTGATAGCGCAGGGACTCGATCACGTCGTCATACATCTGCGGCCAGGCGTGTGCATGGGAAGCTCTCTGTCTATACCTCCAGGGGTGCGATTGATCCGCGAAAATGGAGAGGTTACTTGGGGTGGTTGTGCGCGGGACGAGGCCCCCTTTGTAACTGTAGTAGTGCACGATACGATTCAGCACGACAGTTTTTTGCAGGGGCTGGCTCAGATGGCCGGTGTTCCACAGCGTATCGAATCCATCGGGGCCTGGACTGATTTTCCAGTCTGGGTTACCGGAGCTGCTTCGTGGAGTGAGGCTGTTAGTGCCGGAGCGATACCGCTGCACGACAGGGTTGATTGGAAGTTCGACAAAGAGGAGCAGATCGAAGCGGCGCTCATCAAGCACTGTATCGTTACGAGCAGCATCGTTACGAGCAGCGACTCGGAGGACATGTGGGAGGATTTCTCTGCTCGTGCACGCTCGTTAGTCCCGTCGTTCATTCTTGGTCATTATGCTCATGAGGAGCGATATGCTGACCTTGCTGCGTGGTCTATCCTGGCGAGGTCGTTTAGTAATTCGATGCGAATGTTTAATTCCGCTGTAGATATCGCGTGGTGCCTCCTGCAGCAAGGGTGAGGGCCCATAGTGATAGTCAAGAGCATGCTCTAGGCTAAGTCATGCGGCATCGTGGTGTCCGTACGGGCAGGCACAGCAGGTGCGACGTTGTTGTCAGGTTCTCAGCTTCCCGAGGTGAGTGACGTAAAACCGCTTCTTTGCTCAATTAAAATTTGAAATCAAAGGAGGGCGCCATATGCGCTATTCTGGTATGTAGTACCTGTACACCGGTGCCAAACTCGCGCTGGGCCCTGTCCCTAGGGAGGTGTCCACAGCCCGTGAGAGGTGGTAAGGCCCGAGATGGGCTGGAAGATCATTGTGACCGGCGAAAACGGCTAGTGTTTCGTTATAGGAATGTTCCATGCAGCATGCTTTGCGAGTAAAGGTCTTGGGCGCTTCCGCTATCCGAGATCTGACGAGCGTACGCGATGGAGAAACCAAGCTAGGCCAAGCTCTCTCTGCTCTCGAGTCCCCTAAAGCCGGCGCAACCCTAGCTTCTCTGCGCGATGCTCTCGAAAGGAAATGCCAGGAAGGCGTACGCTATGCGGTTATCGGAGTGCCCGAGGATATCGGTCCGAGAGCGAACTTGGGACGGGGAGGAGCGCATGAGGCGTGGGGTGCGTTTCTCTGCGCCTTCGTAAATATCCAAGCTAACAGGTTTCTCGCGCCAGAAAAAATCTGTGTAGTCGGTGAGGTCGACGTGGCGGACCTGCAGGAGCGGGGAAGCAACCTCGACAGCAGTAATGCCTCCGACCTGAAAGCGCTTCGAGAGCTCTGCAGCGAGGTCGACACTCGGGTCGCCGCGGTCATTGAGCAGATCGTCGGGGCCGGGCTCGAACCGATCGTAATCGGGGGAGGTCACAACAATACATATCCGATTCAAAAGGGGCTTTCAGCGGCGCGCACTGCCAAGGGAAAGCAGGCCGGGGTGTGTTGCGTGAATTGCGATCCACACGCGGATTTCCGAGCGATGGAGGGGCGCCACAGCGGAAATGGATTTACCTATTCGCAGAGTGAGGGGATTCTCAAGGCCTACTACGTCCTCGGTTTGCACGAGAGCTACAATTCGCAGACGGTCCTCGATAGCCTACGGAAGGCGGGCCTCGAATTTTGTACTTATGAGGACATCAAGATTAGGGACAGACGTTCCTGGAGGGACTCCGTGGGAGATGCCATCAAATACGTGAAGACTAATGGAGAATTGCCAGTTGGAGTCGAGCTCGACCTAGATTCGATAGCTTTTCTTCCGGTGAGCGCCGAAACACCGAGCGGATTAACGATTGAAGAGGCTGCGCACTACGTCTACCGTGTCGCATCCGAGTGTTCGAGTGTCGCCTACTTCCACGTTCCAGAGGGTGCTCCGATGCATCATGCAAATGCGCACACTGGAAAGCGTTACGTCGGTCGCACTATCGTGAGCGCTGTACTGGCTTATGTGAGGGGCCGCGAAGAGTCACGAGCACACATCACATGAAGTACCCTCCGAAGTTACTCCTTACGAGCCCACCAACGGTACACAACACTCTTCATTGATCCATTCTCGAGGGTTGTTTGTATGTTAGTTTCGCCCTGTAGGTACGTGTGACCGTCTTGCTCGACGAGCGTCGCGGAACTTATTGCACGCTCATGTTCGTCAGGAAGCACGAGGTTGAAGGTGATCTTCGAGCTGTCGGTTGGGTCTATCTTGCCCGTCATAGTGACGAAGTTCAGCACACGCCGCTCGCCTGAGGCTGCGACCGCCTTCCACTCAGCGATGCTGGTGCCTAACAAGCGCCCCTGCTCGTCGCTGCTTAGCGCAAAGAATCCAGAGGCCGAATCTGCCTGATTAAGATTCTTTATCCAAAGCCATTTCCCCGAAAATTTCGAATTTCTTTCTTTGCCGAATTCGATAAGTCGTCGAGTAGCTGAGCTGTTGGGAGAATCAGCATCGATACGAGCGGCCCGTTGCGTTGTTTCGAGCATCCGATCTCCCTCTACCAAGTTCTGGGCGAATTCGGCCGCGCGTGCCATCCAGTCAACGGATGCTCCACGTACCTCTTCGCTATCCGTGGTTTTTCGCACGAAGCCGAGTGCGAGGAACTTGTCGTTTGAACCCTCACGAGTCACTGGATCCTTGTAGCGTAACTGAGTAAGCCCTGCCTCAGCAGCACTCACGACCTCTCCAGGTTGTGATATCGCATCACGGTCAGCGTCAAACCAAAGGGCCAGAGGAGCAAGTTCGGCATCTCGTACAATACCATCTTTATCAGTATCGAGGGTGCCAAGCGCCTCGTACGCATCTCTCCATGCCGTTTTCGCGGCTCCATCTGACTTTCCACCGAATGTCCATGCGCCGAACAGCTGCGAGGCCGAGGTTATCTCTCCCTTATGCTCAGGATCGTAGACCAATAAAGGCGTCTTGTTACTCGCCTTCCATTCGTATGACGTTCCTGGAGCTGCTGTTACGTCGAGTGGGAACTGAACGAGGCTAACGGATTTTCCGAACTCCTCCACCGAGAGCTCCGGATCCCAGAGCAAGGACAGTGGGGTAATCTCGGAATAGAGCAACGTAGCGGCACCACACACCTTACCCACGACATCGGTTACCGCATCTACGGCGGTGCACATGCCGGAAGCAGTAGCTTGCAAATACACCGTACCCGTCAGGCACATATGGTTCAGCGTGTGAACATACAAGTTGCCGTGATCTGCCTGCGTTTGACCATAAATGCCGCGGTCCCAATCTCCCCCCGCCATCACGTCGCATCTCACCCGTGATTTCGAAGGATCCTCGTGGTTAACCTGTGACCACAGTGCATTACTCTCAGGTGGAAACCAGCCATCATGAAGTCCTTCCTGGATTTTCCACCAAGCCTCATCGTTTACATAGCCATAACTGCCGTGGAGCGCATACAGCAGCCACGAACTCCACGCGAACGACGTGCTGAGATTATTGTTCTGGCTCCACCAAGTGTTGTCAAGCATCCCCATCAGGGAGTTGAGGCACGAGAATTGCCCGTTGTTCGCCGTTGCTAGAGCATTAACGGCCGCCACGTATTCCGCTGCATTATGAGAACCGGGGATCGGAGTCTCCTCGTAGTGGTGGACCGATTGCCATTCAAAGTTAATCGCCACTAAGCTGCAGGCTTGAGTCGGTGTCGGGGTCGGAGTTGAAGTCGGCGTTGCTGTTCGCGTTGGAGTCAGGGTTCGAGTCGCAGTCGGAGTTCGAGTTGGAGTCCGAGTTCGAGTCGGCGTTCGAGTCGCAGTCGGCGTCCGAGTCCGAGTCGGCGTCCGAGTCGGAGTTTGTGTCCGAGTTGGCGTCCGAGTCACAGTCGGTGTCCGAGTCGCAGTCGGCGTCCGAGTTGGAGTAGGTGTCTGCGTGCGAGTCGGTGTCGGAGTCGGTGTTGGAGTTGATGTCGGCGTCCCCGTCGGGGTCAGGGTAGGGGTTCGAGTCGCAGTTGGTGTTGGAGTTTGAGTCGGTGTTGGCGTAGGAGTGTTGCTGAAAGTCTGGGTAAAGCCATCCCTTAAATGGCCCTCGGGGCATCCTGCAGTCGGCTTGGCATCAACGTAGTCAACGTCGGTATACACGCAGAGCCCCACAAAGCATGCGGCTGCCAGGATGAACTGCGTGCTTTTAAATGATCTGCTCAAACCACCCCCTCTAAACTCCGCCCGCGCAGGCCTCGTTTGGTAGCGCTAGTCTCTACTTAGCTTGATGGACCCTTAAAGTGCTAACGTAAGCCCTATCTCTCCGAGGTATCGACCAAAGACGAGAAGAGCTTGATTCCTTTTTCTGAACCGGACTAAGGAACCGTAGTAAGAGGAGGCGTAGACGGTCAAAGCCCAGATGATAGAGACCCTAAATCTCAATTGTTCGGATGAATTCGCATAGTTGACATCGGAAATAGTCTGATACGGTATGGTAAGTATACTTATCTCTTTGGGGGGGCGCTCGGTAAACTCAACTTTCGTCCGTGGCCGATTCCAGGAATAAGCCGGCAACTTCCCGCCCGGGCACTACAGACAGTATGGCGTTCCAGCTGTGGACCGTCACAATCGTGTACCCGGGCGCTCCTTGTGACTGAATTCGGCTGCTTGGATGAACGGACTACCGGCAGAGATCAAAGAATCTTGATTGCGCCGAGCGTCATCATCACGCAGGATCCAGCCATGCCGAGGAAATTCGAAGGACTTTTTACTGCGATGTTTTTTTCTGCTTTGGCGCTCGCACTGCTGCAGGCGCACCTCAGCGGACATTACCTAATCGATGACGATGCCTATATACACTTGCGCATCGCAAAGAATTTAATTCGAACAGGCGCTCCCTACTTCAATATTGGAGAACCGATATACACATCCACCTCGCTGGTGTGGATCTTGATCCTTGCTGGTGTGGGATTGGTATTTGACGATCTTGTCACTGCAACATTAGCCCTGAACGCGATACTAACATCCGTAGTATGTTTTTTTGTCAGCGTTGGTATACGTAGGCAAAGTGGCTTGTCAGGTATGCGCAGTGGCGTCCTCTCTGCGCTCATAGTGGTCCCGGTTTTGTGGCAGTCAAGCGTGGGGATAATGGAGACCCCCTGCGCGTTGGTCGTGCTCCTTGGAGCCCTTCTGTGCCTACGTAAACGCTCGGATGTGGCGTTTGTGCTGCTCGGCAGTTCAGTTTTCATCCGCCCTGAGTTGGCCGTTTTTGTCATCGTGGCGCTTGTGGCAGGCCTGCTGCGAGACATCCGTAAGGGACTTTCGTCGAGATCTTTTGTGCCGGCGTTCTTTGTGATGCTCGGTGTCGTTCCGTTTGGAGTGATAGCCCTATATTACTATGGAACGCTGGTACCTCAGCCGATGGTGGCTAAGTCGGTCGTTTATGGGCTGTCGATCTCTGAGTCTCTCAATCAGATCATCCACTCATGGCTGTATGTTGGTGATATCTCCTTTATTCAGGCCGCTCGGCTAATCCTCGTAACTCTCTTGGCTGTGCTGATTCCTTTGATTTATTTCACTCTCAAGGAGGAGGTTCGGCGTCTTCGGGCCGATAGTGGCGAGATAAGCACATCGCTTGTACTGCTTGTGGGAGGCATTGTCACGCTTGTCTCCTATGCGTGTTCTCATTCCCTGCTACATGCTTGGTACGTCCCGCTCTATATCATTCCGATTGTCAGCGGCATTGCTCTTAGTAGGACGGCATTGCTCTCGCCATGGCGACTCTGCGGCGTTTTCCTGGTCATAGGCTTTCATGGATATGCGTGGTATGCCGCTCCACTGAATCATAGTGCTGATCCCACAACCACCCGCGCGTGCGAAGTGGAAGGCCTTCTGACAGCAGGACGAACTCTCAAAATACAAGCACCGGAACGTCGAATCCTCGCGCCGGAAATTGGAGCCCTAGGGTTTATGTATGAGGGGTACATTTACGATGCTGTGGGCTTGGCCACACCTGAGGCACTAAGGTTCCACCCCTTGAAGGTTCCTGAAGAGCGACGGTCACACTCAAATGGGGCTATCCCACCAGGGATGGTGGAGTTTTTCATGCCCGACATTATTGTAACATCCGATAGCTTGTCTGAGGCCTTTAGAAGAACAGCCGTGGCCAGCAGCTACACGAAGAGCAGCCTTCCGAGCCTCACATCAAAGTGTATATCGACCTATCTACGGCAGGGGATCCTGCTGCGAGATGATTCGGCCGATAATCGCTGAGAAGCCGCGAGAGCGGCAATGCTACCTGGCTAACTGGTACCTGCTACTTCTCGAAGCGACAGACCTCGACAGCTGGTATGTGGGCTAAAGAAGGTTTTACCTGGGCGGCTCCAAATGGTTGCTTTTGTAAGTGCGCTGTATCAGCGGCTGAAGTTTTTTACTCGAAAGTAGCCCTGTACCAAAGAGAGAGTGAGGAGAGGGTCTCACCTGAGCAGATCTCTGAATCCCCCTCAGGCGGCGTCGTGATTTATTGGAATATAGACTTCGCCCTAAAGAGCTAATGCCCTCGGCATATTTATGGTTAAACTATGCAAATCAGTCGGGACCAGGGGAGCAAATCCGGAGTAAACACCTCCGCATATGATGCCTACCACGAGAAAGCTAGAGAGTTGAACGAACTCCGCCTCAGGGTAGACGAAGCGATTAGGCAATCGCACCTCTCAGGGAGCTTGGTCGAAGCCCAACTCGCACTCAATTGGCTCTTGTCGCAGACCGAGGCCTTCAACTAAGCGAGTCGACACTATCTTGCAGAGCTCAAAGCAACACTAGGAACGAACTTTGTCGGCTATGAGGAGTGGAGGGCTCAGGGCTTTGATGTCGGAGCGGCTGCTCATGCGCCTTCCTGGATTAACAGAGAGCTCCTTGAGTCAGCGTGCCCGATTCATCCGGGCAAGCTCATTAAAGACACTCACATACTCGTCTTGATACCGAGCAGGGTTGATGTAAAGGCGTATACGGCGCTTCTTTTCGACGAGCTCTGTGAGGCGAAGGGAGGTCCATTTTGGAGAATAATAAATGGCCAGAAGAACGACTGGCGAACGCAGTCGTGGGCCAGAACTCCTCAAAAGGAAAATCAGTGGGTGCTTATGCCAAAGAGCGACCCCGATCCCTATCTCTATCCATCTGCGCCGGAGCAACACTTTCGCGCAAAATCGCTCGAGGAACAGAAGCAAGTTCACAACAATCTCTTTAGCCACTATCGAGAAGCTGGCGCACTCGAGGTCATGACAGCCGCTGTGATGCACGCGATGGTGAGCGGTTACTGGCGCATGCTCGATGGTGCAAGCGAACTACGCTGCCGGGATGTTAGTGAAGCCGGTAGTCGAGTGAGCGTTGGTTTTTATCCTGGCCTTGGGCTGTGCATCGACACTATCCGTGACCGAGCTAAGGGATTCCATGTGGGGCGTGTGTTGGCGTATGTGGGTCCGTCACCGATATCGTATCGAGAACCCGACACCTGAGAAAACATTCTGGCCGAAATCGTTGTCAATCTCACTACCGACACGTACGTCGACCTGCGTGTCCTCGCCGATGAGGTAGAGAACTCCGATGTCAGTGTAGTATGAATTACCCGTTTCAGAGGGCGAGCTCGGGAAGAAACCGGCGAGCTCGCCCCACAGCGCTATAGTAGGGGTCGCGTTCCAGGTTCCGACAGCTGAGTGAAGCCACTCGGCAAATCGAGAGTGAGAATCGAGGTTCTCATCCTGGTACAGCTGGCTGGAACCGGCGAGTGAAAAGCGCTCAGAGAAGGTCCACGAGTACGACATGCTCACCCCAGGCAGGTAGTGATGATATCTGAGATCTCCAGTTCCCGTCGGAAGGCGTAGGTGTGGAGTGATGGCGAGCTCTGGAAGCACGCCGAACTGAGGAGTGATCCCAAGCCGAGTGCCGAGTTCGAGGTTGCCGAGAGCTGTTGCGTCCTCGCCTGGGACGTGAAAAGAGCTTGCGTTCAGGGACGCCCGAAGCTCCAGCCAATTAGCGAGGAAGCCCTGACGGATAGCGAGCTCGGGATATGAGTGCGATGACGAGTAGGGAGACGGATCGCCGTTGTAAGAGTACGTGTATCCGAGCTCTGCCTGCGTAACGGGATTACCTACTGGACGACTTGCATCGGTATAGCTCGGTCGGTCCGTTACGAGCGGGCCGTGATCCTCAAGGACCGACTCCTCCTCGGGCTGTCCTGGCCAGGTAAATAGAAACGTCCTTTCGGACAGAGCCGGCCGAGAAGGGGGCTCGCTGTGAGCGTTGTGGATCAGCGCTAGTAGGAGCGCCAGGGAAACGAGGCAACGTCTACCCGCCGCGACCCAAGAACGTCTTGCACAGCATGGAGGGACTTCGCCTCGGTTCCCTAGCGTGGTGCGTACCTTCACTTGTAACCTAGAAATCTAAAGCCTCAGTTAGCGCTTCAGCGAGCTCCTAATAGCCTGCCGCAGGAGGAAGCTCCTCTTGGCGCCTCCCGTAATCTCAATTAAATTGTCGTACAGCTGCGGATCGACGATCAGCGCACCAAGAGTGCCTTGTCCCTGTGCCAGAGCGCTAGATACCACCTTGAGGTTGTTGACCGTTTCCGCGATCGCCGCGAGCGCCGTTGCGAGATTTGTCGAGATGGTGCCAGGTTCCACCGGTGTATACAAAAGATCGTGAGCGAGTCCTTTGCCATCTTTGATCTGTCTGAACAGCGTAGCCAAACCTTCCGAGGTTGCAAGCATCGACTCTACCGCTTCCTTCCCGTTCTTCTCGAAGATGAGAGCATGCAGCAGACCCTTTCCGGTACGCACCTCTCGTATCGTCTCGCTCACATCGTTTGAGGCCTGCGCTAGACTCTGGGCGAGCTTCTCTCCGTTTCGCTCGTCATAGATGATGCGATGGAGGAAGCCCTCCTCGGTTTTGATCGCCTCGAAGATGTCGGAGATGCTCTTCGCTGCCGCCGCGAGATTGGTGAAGGTATCCGGTGAAAGCCCCTCGAGCGAACGGTTGATACGTTGAGTTATCTCGGTGGTGTTGTCTACCGCGGCTTGTGCGGTTTGAAGTATCTGCGCGAAATCAGCCACCTCTGCTGAGGGGAGGGTGCTCTCGGGTGGCGCGACACCGACTTGGGTCCCCGGGCTGATGCTCACGAAGCGATCTCCAAGAAGCCCCTGTGTTTCAATCGCTACCATCGAGTCGGGCCGAACGCGTTCGAGGTATGCATCGTTGACCAACAGTGTGACGTGCACCCGCGTATCGGAGAGATCTTTGGAGAATCCCACCCGAGCGACCCTGCCGATCGAGATACCACCCAGGCGAACGGGAGAGCCTTCTGCGAGCCCTTTGACGTCTTTGAAGGTAGCGAAAAATTTGCTCTGTTTGGCGAAGATCTGTCGCTCGCGACCCATAATCAGGATGAGCGCGCCAATGAAAGCTAGACCTACGAACACGAATACCCCCGCCTTTATCTCGTTTCTGATCTTCACTGCTCCTCCTTCCACCTTCCGGTCACGAAGTCCTTGATCAACTGATTCTCTTCGGAAATTGTAGCCACGGGGCCGTCGGCAGCGATGACGCCCGACCTGATCAACATCCAGCGATCGGAGATCCGGCGCGCACTGGGGATGTCGTGAGTCACCACGAGTGACGTGATGCCCTGTTCTTTGGCAAATTTTACGATGAGATCGTCTATGTTGCGAGTTGAGGTCGGATCGAGTCCGGTCGTTGGTTCGTCGTAGAGCATGATCTTCGGAGAGGTGGCGAGCGCGCGTGCCAGGCCGATCCGTTTGCGCTGACCCCCCGAGAGTTGCGAGGGGAGCTTCTGTTCGATACCGGGCAAGCCGACCATCTCGAGCTTGCTGGCAACCACATCGGCGAGCTTCTTCTCGTCCCGCTCTCCTCGCTCGCGTAATCCGTAGACTATATTTTCGGATACCGTTAGCGAATCGAAGAGTGCTGCGCCTTGGAAGAGCATGCCGATGTTTACACGTACGTTGCGCAGCTCCTCCTCGTTCAAGGAGTTGATATCTTGCCCCATGACGCGAACAGTACCGCCGGTCGGGGACAAGAGGCCGATAATGAGCTTCAAGATGATCGTTTTACCTGAACCGCTCGGACCAAGAAGGGTCGTTATCTCACCCGGAGCCAGCGTAAAGTTTACGCCGCGCAACACTTCCGTTTTGCCGAAATGCAGCTGCACACCTTCGAGCTGTATAGAGGGAGGAGGTGTGTTCATTTGAATTGCAGCAGAATAAGGAGTTTGGTGATGAAGAAGTTCGAGATGAAGATCATCAGGCAGCCGGTAACTACTGCGGATGTGGTAGTGAGGCCGACCCCCTCGGTTCCTCCGCGACAGCGAAGTCCTTTGAAACAAGCGATCGAAGCGACGATCAGCCCGAAGAATATGCTCTTGGTGAGTCCATCGGTGACATCACGTATCACCACCGCATATAGAAAGGAGCGGTAGTAGGTGTACGCCGTAATGTTGAGCTCCGACACCGCTACAACGAGCCCTCCGAGGACGCCGGTTATCACCGCGAGGCCCGCCAACAACGGCATGGCTATCATGGCTGCGACGATGCGAGGCGTGACGAGCTGCCTAATCGGATTTCCCCCCAGGGCGCGGATCGCATCTACCTGTTCGGTTACGACCATCGAGGCGAGCTCTGCTGCGATCCCTGCGCCCACGCGACCGCACACCATGATCGCTGTGAGTACCGGGCCTAATTCGCGAGAGAGCGCGAGACCGACCAGATTACCAACGTAGTTTTTGGCCCCGAAGCGGTGTAGGCCGTACGAGGTTTGGATAGCGAGTACCATCCCGGTAAAGACAGCGGTGAGCAGCACAATCGGCAGCGACTTGAGGCCGATGACAACGATCTGGCGTAGCACCTCCCTCAGATTGATGCCGTGTCGGAAGATATCTCGAATGACATCCAGGAGCAGAAGGGTATACGCGCCAAGGGCTTGGGCATAGGTCTTGAGGGTGACCATCTCTTACCCCCCTTGCGAGCGTAGCTCGTCAGGACGAAGCTTGGAGGCCAGCTCAGTGGCGGCTCGGGTGAAGGTATCGACCTCCTCCGGGGAGTGGAGTGGAGAAGAAGTGAGCTTCCATACCACCAGATCTGTTATGCAGTCGTCGATTCGGTGTGTAAAGGTCGCTCCCAGAATAGTCTCGGCGTCGATCACACCCCGGAAGGTAGATCGAAGAGCTTTGGAGTCTCCAAACGCGACCGGACTCTGATTGACGAATTCCAGGTTTGTAATCCCGACGAGAAGCTGCCGTGTTGTGGCCTGGTAGGAGAATTTGTCGGGTACGCCGCACTGCTGCATCGCCGTGACAAAGAGAGCTCCATCCGGAGTGTCGCACGCAGAGACCGTCGCTCCGGCGTGTTCGCTCGATACGTGGCGGCACCCCGGAACGCTCGAGAGCGTCTCGTCAGTCATCGGAAGGGGCTTCGGGGCTGGCGCGCTGCTCCCCCCGCATCCATAGATAGCGGAGCAGCTCACTAGAAGCATGAGCCAACGAAATGAGGTGCTAGCTCGATTTGCCGAAACGGGATACATCTTATGAAGGCCAATTTTGTCGACGACGACCTGGAGAAATGTACCTCGTTAAGGAATTAAGGCGCAACATCATTAGGGAGGCTTTCCTTTCGAGTCGGCGCCACGTGCTCCTCGGTGTACCGGACAAAATAACGACATCTTCTGATAGGTGAGCATCTTTCTAGCCACTCGCATATGATCCACCTCCACAACGCGTCGAAATTGTACCCTCCGGATCAGGCCGCTCTACGAGGGGTCGACCTCAAGGTGAATACCGGGGACTTTCTCTTCATAGCGGGGGCCAGTGGAGCTGGAAAAAGCACACTGCTGAAGCTGCTGTTCGGAGCAGAGCAATCCTCGACCGGTGAGGTCATCGTCGATGGGAGGAATCTCAGCTCGGTCGGCAAGGATGGGATCGCCGACCTGCGACGACACGTGGGTGTCATTTTTCAAGATTACAAGCTGCTGCCACGGCGGAATGTGCTCGACAACGTCGCGTACGGACTCGAAGTTCTCGGGGTAGGGGTCCGGGAACGCAAGCGCCTTTCGCTCCTGCTTCTTCACGCCATGGGTCTCCAGGACAGGGCCGACGCCTATCCGCTGATGTTGTCCGGAGGTGAGCAGCAGCGGGTGGCTATCGCGCGAGCCCTGATCCGGAAGCCGAAGTTGATACTAGCTGACGAGCCGACAGGAAACCTCGATCAATCAATGAGTAGGAGGGTGTTCGATCTCCTGCTCGAAGCAAATGCCGCCGGAGTCACAGTTGTGGTGGCTACCCACAATCTCTCGATCATTGAGGAGCTGAACAAGCGAACGATCGTGCTCGATAGGGGCAAGATCATCGGGGATTTTACCAACGCCAAGGGGCTCGTGCAGTCATAAGGATATGGGAGCGCAGCAAGAACGAACATTGATCGGATTGACGACGATCTGGAACGAAGGGCAGGGTGTTGAGCGTCCTTCGGTGAGTGCCCTCGTCACCCACGTGCTGCGCAGGGCCTACGAGAATATCGCCCGCTCGCCTGTGACGGCGACCTTGACCACCGTGACAATTGCTATAGCGCTTTTTCTCTTGGGGATTTTCGTCCTCGTCGTTCGTAATTGCGCTATCGCAGTGTCTCAGGAATCGGGCGACGTGATGATCAACGTGTTTCTTAAGGACGCCGTTGAAGCGGACGATGTGCAGATTATCACGAAGCAGCTTGCGCCGGTGCTCGGGGATCTACCGGTGGTATACACCGATAAACTCAAAGCCCTCGAGAGCTTTAAGGCTATGCTCGGAGAGGATGCCGCTATACTCGAGGGTCTCGATGCCGAGAATCCTTTGCCCCCTTCGCTCGACATCAAGCTCGACAAGCCAGAAGAGGCGGAGCGGCTGTATCAGGCGCTGTCTGAGAAGTTGGCCGGAGATGCGCGTATCGAATCGATCCGATACAGCCGTGGTGTGATTCAACAACTGAGGAGAATTCTCAAGATCGTCGAGCTCGGAGGGCTCGTGGGGGTTTTGTTCATTCTTGGTATTACCGGCTTTATCATCGCCAACACGATCAAACTTGCCCTGTACACGCACCGTATGGAGGTGGAGATCATGCAGCTCGTAGGAGCGCGACGTGGGGCGATCTACGCACCGTATATCCTCGAGGGCTTGCTGCAAGGGTTCGTGGGTGCCGCCGTTGGGCTGCTTTTGGTGTTCTCGGTCTTTCTCTTCGTTCGGGACGCGTTGTTTCGCACAGATCTCCTGCAGTTCCTTTTCCCTCAGTTTCAGTTCCTTTCGCTCTGGGCGAGTGCGTGGATCTTGATTGCCGGAGGACTCGTCGGAATGACCGGTAGCTTCCTGGCGGTGCGCCGTTTCCTTGCTACGGAGGATTGATGCGCAGTGTCTGCGTATTATTGGCCCTCGTGTGCGTGTGCGGCGCCGCTCGCGTGACCGTTGCACAAGAGAGCGCCGAATTGGCTGCCAAGCTCGAAAAGATCCGGCTTGGAGTAACAGAGCACGAGGGAGAGATAGCTCGTATTCGCACAGAGTTCAACGGATTGCTCAAGCAGCGCAAGGAGATCGAGTCAGCCGTTGGTAAGTTGAAGCAGGAGGAGAAGAAGCTAGTCGGCAAAGTTGAGCAGCTGTCTCGTGAACGTGATGTACTCGTCACGAAGGTGCAAGCTGCGGAGGTGCAGGTAGAGGAGCAGCAGCTCAAGATCACTCGACGCCTGAGGGCGCTCTACATGAGCTCTTCGCCGCACATGGCTCGTTCGCATCTGTGGAGAGCTGACGGGATCGACATGGAGAAGACCGCCGTATACGTGCGTTCTGTTCGGTCCGCGGATGAATCGCGATTCGCTGGAGTTAAGGTGGCAGTACAACAGCTCATGGAAAGGCGCGCAGAGCTAGAGCAATCCTACAACGAACAGAAAGGGGCGCAGGATGCGGCGACGACTACGCGCACAAACGCTGAAGCTCAGGCTGCTAAGCTCAAGGCGCTGGGAGACCAGCTGTCACAGAAGCGAAAAACTGCCGAGGTGGCCCTCGCAAAGCTTCGAAAGGAGGCAGAGAAGCTCGAGGCCCTCATGGCAGCGATCATGAGTGCCGATACCGAGGCTCCCGACGAAGAGGTGGTCGAAACTCCGGGTGTTCCGGCACCGGATATGCCGCAAGAGGAAGCGCTCCCGAAGGCTCCCGAGCCATCAGGAGCGGACGTCGTACCAGCAACGGTTCAACTTGTGCCCGGCGGACTCTTCGCCTCGACCGTACGTGTTTCGGCTCCGGTGAAGGGTAGCGTAGTGCAGAAGTTCGGTAAGGTTAAGGTGACAGACTTCGCCGATATGATCTTCAGCAAGGGGCTCGAATTCAGCACAGCGGTGGGAGCGGAGGTCTTCGCCGTGCTCGCAGGTAAGGTCGCCTTTGTGGGCAATCTGCCGGGATATGAGACGGTGGTAGTAGTAGATCACGGATCGCGTAGCTATTCCTTGTATGGGCGACTCGGAAAGAGTGCAGTTAAAGCGGGAGAGATGTTGGCCCAGGATCAATCGGTAGGGGTCACCGGCGAGCCCGACATGAAGGGGCGTAATTTTTATTTCGAAGTTCGCAAGAACGGGAGTCCTGTCGATCCTGAAAAGATCTTGCGGAAGGTGAGCCGGTAGCTGTTCTGTAGGAAGGCAAGGATAAACGTTTCAATCGGGAAATGTGAACGTGGTAGCGGATTGCGGACTTTCCAGTCCGCCTTGGGCTTAGAGTATGGATGCTGCTAGCAAGCGGAGCGGAAGCTCCGCGGTCCATGTGGCGGTAGGCGACGCGACCACCGGACCGCGGACTTTCCAGTCCGCCTTGTGCTTGGATCGTGGATGCTACTAGCAAGCGGAGCGGAAGCTCCCTGATCCATGTGCCGGTAGGAGAGCCGACCACTGGACCGCGGACTTTCCAGTCCGCCTTATGCTTGGATCGTGGATGCTACTAGCAAGCGGAGCGGAAGCTCCGCGGTCCATGTGGCGGTAGGCGACGCGACCACCGGACCGCGGACTTT
>JBILEW010000155.1:0-5116 GCA_044351885.1 Bdellovibrionota bacterium | reverse complement strand
GCTTTCTTTGGGAATTAACTCTGCTTTAGAGTCGCATCCAATTGGATGATCCGCCGCGCCGTCTCTGAGAAAACGTGCGGAGAAAGCGTGCAGAAACACGCGTCTTCCAAAAAAGGCAAGGCCTGGGAGAAGCCCGTCTCATGAGCGGGTTATCCTCGGTTACATCACCTCTCTAGGAGACCTCACCATATCCTAGAAAGGTTTTGTGTTTGAAAGCACCCCATGGGTTCTCTGACCGCAACGTCTACGCCGCCAGATCAGCGTCCTCGGGAAACGCGCGCAGAGGGTCCATCACCGCTATCAACAGAATCAGACCAGCTATCCACTCCCACTATCTCGAGACAAGAGGAGCGCCAGCAAGTTCTCCGATCCCTTTCTCCTCTTGCACAATCTGCACCGACAGAAACCCAAAACTCCGCCCCGAATCCCCACCAACGCCACTCGCAAAACTCTGCGATGGAGCGTGTCACAAAGACGCTAGCCCAATTAGACGCTCGAATAGAGCGTATGAGCCTCCGATACGAGGGACTGTCGAACGAGCTACAGCAACTGAGAGAGCTTCCCGCTGATGATCCACGCCGCATCGCCGGTGTTACTGAGGTGAGAGAGAACGAACTCGAAGAGAATAGACGGATCGTCGAAGGACTCACCGACATACGGGCAGAGATCTCACGAGCAGTTACACACTCTGAAGGATTCATGCAGCGCATAGCTGTTATCCGTCGCGAACAGGGCGAGCCTCTGTCGCCCGAATCTTTGTCGGAGATCTCAGCAAACCACGAAGCGCTCAATCTCGTTCTACAGGAAGCGAACGCAAAAGTTGACATAACCGCAGTAGACCAGGGACTGCAACGCTTTGAACAGGTACATCAGCTCGAACTCGAGCGGCGGATGGAGTTCTCGGAGAGAATCACAGCTCTCGACAACGGGCTCGGTGACCTTCGAACCGCACAGAGAGAGAACTCGAGCCTCGCTCAGGTAGCGATCTCGGAAGCGATTAAAGAGACCCGAGAGATAGAAGCCGATACGAGACAGTTCAGCTTCGTTCCGCTCATGTCTTGGGTAACAGGTACCACAGCGGCCCGAGAGCACTCCCGCGACAACATGCTTCGTAAAGCAGAGGAGCACAATCGCGTCTCCGAAACCCTCCTCGAGCGCTACAAGGGACTCAAAGCCGATCGCGAGACGTTCATCAGAGAGCAGCAGGAGGGCTTTCGTCTGGAGGGCGAAGGGAAGCTCGATCAAGCTCAGGCGCGATTCAATGCGGCGTATTCGACCCTTTCGAGAGCTGCTGCCAGTTCCGATCAAGCCTCTCTTGCATCAGTGATGGAACAGCCGGGCAGGGTCTGGAGTGCCTACAACACAGAGACTTCCCGCATGCTGGGCGATGCGATCCAGAGCGCAAACTCCTGGGAGTCAGGACTAAAAACGGCCCGAACCGTGACAGTCGTTGCTGGCGCAACCGTAGCCACGATCGCCACGGCTGGCGCCGCAACACCCGCCCTTGCGGCCGCAGGTGCAAGTGGTTGGACTATCGCAGGAGTGTCCGTCGCGACGGGAACGGTCGGTGGAACGGCAGGAGGTATGGCCGTCGGCACCCTTGCCAACGCGACCGAGAAACTCGAAGCAGTGCGACTCGGAACGCGTACTCAGGAGGAAGCCGCCGCTGAATTCTCAGATCAATTGGGCCAAGACTTGAAGACCTCTGCCAGTACCGCCTTCACGAGCTCGCTCGGAATAGCCGGATCTGCTCGCTATCTCTCACACGTCACAGGCAATGGGAATCTGGTAGCAACGACATTCCAGCGCACGGCCGCAGGTGCAGTCGGAGGCGGCGTCTCCTCTACTTCCAACACCGCCATTTCTTCGGTTGAAAAGATCATCGCCCGCAACGAAACGATCGCTGCCTTCGAAGCCGACCCTGCTAACGCTCACCTCTCCCCTGAGGAGAGAACCGCCGCATTGAACTCAATTCTCGAACAGCAAGGGCTTGGGTACGATCAGATGACGCGTGCAGGGGCATTTAACATAACCGCAGGGATACTGAGCGGCGGGACGAACGCGCGCATCCAAGGCTTAAGGGCCGCAGCGACAACGACAACCGCAAGGGTCGTAACGGGAATCGCTGAGCCCGCCGCCGATGTAGGTATCGGACTAACGACATCGTACCTCTCCAATGGCACCCTCTCTCTCGAGGAAGCAATCGTACAAACTGTCCAGTCAGGATTGATCGGCAGCGCGATCGAACACGCCCCCAGAGGGACAGCCGCAAGCGGCACACGAACAGGGAGTGCGGAATTATCCCCCTCCCTCCGAAACACACACGATACTCCAGCCACAGGGCCGAGCCTGAACCGCCACGGATTGGTCTATCATGAGAATCTCGAATCGGTTCGTACCTCGTTCGTTCAGGATTCGATAAAGCAGATTCAAGCGAATGAAGGCCGCAGTCCGACCCTCGCTGAGGTACGCGCTATCGAAGAGCAAGCAAGCACCATGCGGGCCTATCAGAACTCCAGCAACGGCGAGATTCATGCACTTCGTATCGAACAATCAGCTTCTCGCTTGCAACGGGTAGTGGCCGCATCCGATATCGTACACGAGCTCGCTCACAGAAGGAACGGTGACGAATTTGCGGCTCACAAGGCGCAGATCGAGTTTTTGGAAAAGAACGGGTATCAGGTAGACCTCGTAGAAGGAGCCATGAAGATCTCGCCAGCTGGACCTGGCGGCCCGCGAACCCCTTCCGACGCCGATATCCGCGAGTACATCGAAGCCGCGTACGCCCTACAACAGGAGCCCCAAATGCTACAGCGCTCTGCTGGCAGACGTAATTTGGACGAGTTGGGGGCTGAGATAAGGCGTACTGCCCAAGCGCTACCAGACGAGGCGCTCCGAGCTTCTGTCGCGCACCTCCTCGAGGAAGGTAAATTCAAGGACGCGCTCGCGCTAGTTTCGGCACGCGAGGATGCCGAGGTGAAGAAGCTCAGCGACGCGAATTTCGAGCTTGCAGAGACGCTCATACGGCTCAGAGAAGCTCTTGAAGTTCATCCAGACAGTTTCCATTCGGTTCGTCCTGCACCTGTGAAGGTAGCGGACTCACACCTTACGAACGCCACCAAAGAGATCTCAGACTACCTCAATCTGTTCAACTACAAGCCAAATCTGAAGGGCAAAGTTGCCCAATTTATACAGGATCTCTCGGAGGTAGGAAGCGTCGAAGAGCTCCAAGCGCTCACCCCAGGAGGGAAAGGCGATCCGACTTCTATTCGATCATTGTACAATATCGAACGCCGCTTTCACCGGTACGGGAGTCCCGTAGGGCCCCGAGAAGTGTGGGATCTCGAGGTTGATGGGGGTGGTCGTACTATCGTAGGTTTTGATCGTAGCACTCACAAACACAAGATCCTGTATACAGATACGGTCAATGTTCATAAGAACGAGAGTGAGTACAAGCCTGAGGTACTCGCTGCCATGGCAAACTTTTTGAGTGGGGAGTAGCAAATGAATCAATCAAGAGACAACGGTAGAACCGTGAGTACTTCGATCGACAGTACGCCGTGCGACCGAGCCTTGAGTGAGCTCGCTGCGCGAGGCGCGACAGAGGAAAACCTCGCTCAGAACTCCTTGACCTTTGCCGATCAGGCACAGAGGTTCTTGCGCGAAGGGGAAAAACTCACAGCAGGTATTGCATTCGGCCTCTCACGCCTGACCGGCATGTCTGCCACCTATTGGCTCGGTGTTGAATCTCGCTGGCGACAATCTCTCGACGGTGGCTCTGGAGTAACGGGATCTGCCGAGATCATGGCGGCCACACGCCAACAGCGCTTCACCGACGATCTCATGAACACATCATCTAAACACGACGACAAACTGAGAGCCGCACTTGCTGCCGGGGCGTTACCACATCACTCCCTAGAGTTGACCGCTGCTCTCGTCAAGACTGCGATGGAAGCGGGGGATGTCCCCCTCTTCAGAGCCGCGGCGGAAGCCACTGCAATAGGGCAGCCCGACGTGGCCCGTACCATAGCTCTCGCGCGTCTGAGAGACGAAAATAAGGAGATCGCTTCTAGTGCCTTATTTATCCTCTACGGAGTCGAACCAGGAGAAGCGCTCAGACACGCCTATGATACCTTGAATGCGTCTGGGACATCAGCGCCAAACGCGAGCGCCACAGCAGTTCTTACCCTCTTTTACAGAACACAACTTAGAGAGCGCTCAACTTCCGAATCCGAGGCCCCACAGTGGCTCCAAGAGGTGCGCGAACTCCTTCGCGAGACGATCGAGTCTGGCCATGGCGATCCATACCTCATTCAAGGACCGGATTATAATTTCGGAAAGGTTGGCGAGGCGTGTCGAACCTTTTTCTACGAAGCCGACACCCAAAAACGGAGAGAGGCCCTCGAGCAAGTCGCACCTCGGTCAGTCGCCATAGGAATTCCTCTCGCGCTCAACGGAGTCCGGGATTCCGACCCTCTCGTTCGCAAAGATTCGATTGCGCTGCTCCGTCTTCGCAATTCGCCATTGGCCAACACTGAAGCGAGGCGACTACTATCAGATGAGGACTCCAGGGTTAGTGCTGTCGCAGATAAGATTCTCAATCCGCGTTAATCCAAATCTTGGAGGAGCGAAGCGAGTTCAAGTTTGGATCGAGTAGAAATGTTCGCGTTGGTAACTACGCCGCTAAGGAAGCGAAGCAAAACCTGTCACTCTATCACGTGAACGTGCTCGTGCACCTGAACGTAAACGTACCCGAATTAAAAACATCAAGATGTCGGGTACGTGCACGTTTACGTGCACGAGCACGTTCACGTGATAAGTTCAAAAGTGAGCCCACAGGCAAGTGTCGCCTCGCTTACCTAGCCTACGTGGCGCCTGAACGTCGGGTCCTTAGGGCAGCGCGCCTCAAGCCGCCAATCCAAATCTTGGAGAAGCGAAGCGAGTTCAAGTTTGGATCGAGTAGAAATGTTCGCGTTGGTAACTACACCCCCTAGCCTACGTGGCGCCTGAACGTCGGGTCCTTAGGGCAGCGCGCCTCAAGCCGCCAATCCAAATCTTGGAGGAGCGAAGCGAGTTCAAGTTTGGATCGAGTAGAAATGTCCACGTTGGTAACTAC
>JBILEW010000154.1:0-5248 GCA_044351885.1 Bdellovibrionota bacterium | reverse complement strand
AGGGTGTATCGTCCGGCATGCGCAAATACTCTGCGGCTCAAAGGGCCGGGATGATCGACCTGTAGAAACTTCTTGAGTTGGAGCCGCGTCACCCGCAGTTCCCGAGTGGGTAGCCATCCCGCTACAAATCCGAGTCCCCAGCCGATTATGCTCCGTACCGAGAAGGGGAGCGAGGCGATCAGAGAGATGAGATAGATCGCGAAACGAGCTAGCACCGAGGTTTGAGTGCGCGACGTTTCGATGGCGTCATCGGGGCGTGGGGGGGGACTTTTTACAGCGGCATCGACCATTCGGCATCGTCATCTTTTCTCTGGCCGTCCCGGATACCGGACATCAGGATGAATTCCGCAACCCGGTCCGGCACGAGCAGTCCAGCGAACTCTCCGTTGTTGTGTACCATGACTGCTGGGCTCCCGGTATCCTCTAGCATCGAGTAGGCCTCCGAAAGTGAATGTGTACCATCTACCCCAGGGATGGAGCGGTTCATGATCGAGGATACATACGCGTCCGGCTTGGTGGCGGCGTGTTGCAGGATGTCTTCACGTAACACCACGCCGAGAAGCTCCGAGCCCATCACCACAGGGTAGAGGGGCTGAAGAGATGTGAGGGCGACCTTCAGCGCTCTGGATACCGTCGTCCCGTGTTGGAAGGTTTCGAGCCGTTCACGGGGAATCATTGCGTCTTGGGCAGTGAATGCGACAGCTACCACACGGCTCTCCGCGCGCACGTATTCCTGAATCGCCGCGAAGAAGATGATGAACGAAATGATGAACAAGATCGGTTGTTCAAAGGCCAGGGCAACTATGGCCAGCACGAAGCAGATCGCTTGACTAATTCGCGCGGCAATTAGAGTAGGATTCTTCACCTTGAGCAGATTCAACGTCGCACGCAGAACACGCCCACCATCCATCGGGAGTGCTGGTAGCAGATTGAAGACCGCTAACGCCACATTCGTCATGAAGAGACGCTCTGGCATCCCAATCGTCGTGTCGGGCGTCAGGGGTGGAGTCGGGAGGGTGATGAAAGGGTACAGGGCTCCTGCAATGACCACGTTCACCAGAGGGCCTGCCAAGGCGATGACGAGCTCAGCTTTCGGTTTGGGTTGGGAGAGTAGGGTGGCGATCCCTCCGAACGGGTACAAGGTTATGTCCCGAGTCTCTACACCGTAGCGTTTGGCCACCAGGGCGTGTCCAAGCTCGTGGAGCAAGACGCACAGAAACACCATGACGACGAAAAAGGCTTCGAAGATCGGCTTAGTGTTGGTAGCGCCGAATGCTAGCCAGACCACCAGTATGAGAAATGTCAGGTGTATTCGAATCGGTATCTTGGCGACAGTCCCGAGCTCGAGCACCCATAGAGAACGCGATTTTTCCACTAGCTACCTCGTTTTTCTATGCTACACGGAACAGCGGCCAATTGGTACAGGATCCTGGACGAGAGCGGGTTTTCGAGCTGATCTTCTATAGCCTCTGACAAGTTCAAGTGTGCTACTTGACTCTCTGGTAGAGCCTTGTTTTGTTGTACGTATTCGTCAAGTATACATTTAATCTGGCGGATACTACCTCTCGAAGCAGAAGGGATACCGAAGTATAGGAGGATCATGACAGTTGAAAGGATAGGGGTCGTCGGCCTCGGCTACGTGGGGCTCCCCCTCACTCTCGCGCTGGGACGAGCGTTTCCCGACACGATCGGGTTCGATGTAAACGAAGCGAAGGTGACAGCGCTGCTGGCCGGTAGCGACCCGACTAGCGAGGGGCTTGAGAATGAGATTCAGGGTTCGAGTGTCAAGTTCACTACGGATCCGACATTACTCGAAAGATGTGATGTAGTGATAGTGGCAGTGCCGACCCCCATCGATGACAATCGACAGCCTGATCTCACTCCTCTCGTGAAGGCGAGCACTCTCATAGGAAGCCATCTCAAGCGTGGCGCGGTGGTCGTATACGAATCTACGGTGTACCCAGGTGTTACCGAAGACGTGTGCGGTCCGATTCTGGAAGCTCAGTCGGGGTTTCGTAGAGGGAAGGACTTCTTTCTCGGGTACTCTCCGGAGCGCATCAATCCGGGTGACAAGGAACATACCCTAGAGCGGATCGTGAAGGTTATCGCAGGGGAGGATGACGCCACTACCGAGCGGATCGCCAAGGTATACGGCAAAGTGGTGAAAGCGGGACTTCACCGGGCGAGCTCGATACGGGTGGCAGAGGCAGCTAAAGTGATCGAGAACACCCAACGAGACCTCAACATTGCGCTCATGAACGAATTAGCGCTCATATTCGATCGCATGGGACTACGAACCAAGGATGTTCTCGAGGCAGCCGGCACCAAGTGGAACTTCTTGCGATTCTCGCCGGGGTTGGTAGGAGGACACTGTATTGGCGTCGACCCGTACTACCTCACAGCAAAGGCCCAACAACTCGGATACCATCCACAAGTGATCTTGGCTGGGCGTCGCATCAACGACGACATGGGTAAATACATCGCCCAGCGCGCTGTGAAGTTGATGACGCACTCCGGTATCGCACTCAAAGGAGCCCGTGTGGGGATCCTCGGTGTGACGTTCAAGGAGAACGTCACTGATACGCGTAATAGCCGAGTTCCCGATATCGCTCGCGAGTTCGTCGAGTTCGGTATCAAACCTTACGTGTGTGATCCGATAGCGGAAGCCGGTGAGGTACACGAGGAGTATGGCATTGAGCTGCATCCCTGGGAGAAGCTGTCGGATCTCAACGCCGTGGTAATTGCGGTAGGTCATGACGTTTTCAAAGCGAAACCTGTAACTGAGATCCTAGCGCTGCTCGCTGACGGCGGAGTGGTCGTTGACGTCAAGTCGATGCTCAATCCCAAGGACATTCCGTCACATGTAGCGTATTGGAGCTTGTAAGTGATGAGCACTGCGGCATCGTTTCAACGTAAGTGGCTCGTTACGGGGGCAGCTGGATTCATCGGGTCTCACCTGGTTGAGCGGCTTTTGACCCTGGGTCAGCTCGTAGTGGGCATCGATAATTTTTCGACCGGCAAGCGCGCCAACCTCGACGCAGTGCAGCGGCAGGTGTCGGACGATGCGTGGAAGCTCTTCACCTTTTTCGAACAGGATATTCGAGACCGCGAAGGCTTGTTGCTGGTGGTCGGAGAGTTCAAGCCTGATGTGGTGCTCCATCAGGCGGCGCTCGGATCCGTTCCGCGTTCGATCGCCGATCCCGTTGCTTCGCACGAGTCAAACGTCGATGGCTTCGTGAATATGCTCGAAGCAACGCGCAAGGCTGGGGCACGACGTTTCGTGTACGCATCGTCCAGTTCGGTGTACGGTGATATCGAAGATTCTCCCAAGGTGGAGGGTAGAGTGGGAGAACTTCTTTCTCCTTATGCCGCAACGAAGCGCATCAACGAAGTGTATGCTCAGGTGTTCGGCCGTACATACGGTTTGGAAACGGTAGGTCTCCGGTACTTCAATGTGTTCGGCCCTCGTCAAGATCCAGCGGGACAGTACGCGGCGGTGATCCCGAGGTGGCTCTCGGCCGTGTCGACACTTCAACCGGCGGTTCTGTATGGTGATGGCTCGACCTCGCGTGATTTCTGCTATGTGGCTAATGTGGTGCAGGCCAACATCTTGGCTGGGACCGTGGATGGTGGAAACTCCGTCATCAACAGGGTGGTCAATATAGCGTGTGGTTCTACTACGTCGCTCAAGGCGCTCTTCGAACTAATCCGTGAAGAGGTGGCCCGTCAGAAAGGGATCGATGTGCAGACGATTCCCGCCCCGAAACAGGAGCCGTTCAGAAAGGGCGATGTCTTGCACTCGAAGGCTGACATCTCATTCGCGCGCGAGGCGCTCGGCTACTATCCTTCGCATACCTTGGAGGAGGGGATTGCAGAGTTGGTGCGGGTGTCTCTTTAGTCCGTGTGCTAATTGGGTTGTAGTGCAGGCGGTGGGCCCAAACGGACCGCGGACTTTCTAGTCCGCCTTCTGCTGGGGTCGTGATGCTGATAGCTGGCGGAGCGGAAGCTCCGCGGTCCCTTCTCGTCCGCTCGCTGTTTCCCGTGTTGCCCGGGGCGCGCTGGGCGGGGATGTTCAGGGTGCGAAACTATCCCTCTTAATCGAAACATGTCTTAACTCACTGAAATTACAGCCTGTAAGTATCTTTGTCTGCTGGAGAAAACTTCCCAACTCCAAAGAAACTCTCTTTTCTGCCCTGTGGCTACTATCCAGCAGAGAGCGGTTTTACAGGCATAGGTTTTATTTGGTACTCTCCAATGAAGCGTTTGGTTTCCAAACCTTAACTTATTGTTGTTAGTCGTCGAATCCTTACCCCAAGTAAGGGCTTATTTCCGAGTGGGGGGTGCGCGTGGTTGGTAGTTCAAGTGTGGCTCATAAGCCAGAAGGTGGGGGGCTTGTGGCGTCCGGATTGACCTCCCCGTTTTCGAGTTCAGTAGTTTCTTTTGCTTCAGTTTCCGAAGCGGCCCTTTCAGCTTTCATACTTCATCCCCTTGAAGAGCAAGCTCTCGGCGAGGCCGTTTCGCCCAAGCGGCGACGTGATTTCACTCTGGGTCGTGCCGCAGCCCGCCAGGCGCTCGAAGGCGCGGGGTTCCCCGTGGTTTCGCCGGTTCTCAGGGGTGAGCACCGCGAGCCGTTGTGGCCCGTCGGAATCGTGGGCTCGATCGCGCACAGTGGTGGACATGGAGTGGCCGCGGTTGCGTGGCAACAGGATCTCCCTGCGCTCGGTATCGACATTCAGGAGGTCGAAGACCGCTACACCGACGAATTGATAGCGCGCTTTGCCGACCCTGACGAATTCGATTGGGTTCGCTCTGACCCTGCGCGCCGCACTGAGCGGGCAGTGAAGCTCTTCTCCGCCAAGGAGAGCGTATTCAAAGCGCTGTATCCGCTTGGACGTGTGTGGTTTGCATTCGACGTAGCGCGCCTCACGCCCAAGAGTGACGAATTAGGATTCTCCGCAGCCGTGCGCCTTCCGGCGCTTTCGAGTGGCATCATTCATATGGACGTCGGTGTGTCTGTGGCAGAGGGGTTCGTTCTGACGGGCGCATGGTTGTCGCAACCGCTGCCGATTGGGAACGGTAAGGTCTGATCGACTGCTACACGGCTCGAACTATCTTGCCGCTGTCCGTAAGCGGCAACGATTCAACTATTCGGATCTCGCTCGGAACCTTATACGCAGAGAGGCGTTCCATGCAGTATTCGTTGACGGCAGGAACAAGCACCACAGCTCCGGGATGCGCCACTATCTCG
>JBILEW010000085.1:0-16889 GCA_044351885.1 Bdellovibrionota bacterium | reverse complement strand
ATGTGTTCTTCCAATAGGTTGAGGTTGGTCTGCTTAATGCTGCAGGCAGGTGCAAATCGACAGAAACAGTCAGCAGAAACTAACGGATCCGACCTGGATCTGTTTCCAGACAATTTCCAAAACTCTCCACAAAAGATCGAATGTCGTGGCGTGCCGTCTGGCTGAAAGAGACGTGTTTGCTTCGAGGCGCCGGGTTCATAATGGAATCCTTGCCTCCATCATGCACCGCACTCAGGTTGTGTCCCATCTCGTGTGCGGCTAAGACCGGTTGCAGCGCCCTATTTACGGCTCCGGAGATTCCGACGTTGAATCGCTCCTCTTCCATGCACGCCGTACCGACATAGGCCAAGCCGATCGTATAGTCATCGAGTCGTTTGCCTGTGAAGAGGTGCCGAACATCGGTAGGTACTCGCAACTTCCGTGACTGCCGACGAAAGGTCTCGAGAACATTCTCCGCCGTTGCCGTCGAGGTCTGCAACGAACCCTGGTTCGTCACACGCAGGGATGTGAGTTTGATCCGGATGCCGAGTTCGGATGTATACAAAGTGTCTGCCGCACGCAGAGTAGAGCGGATGTAATTACGCGTTTGTGTTCCGAATTTTCGGAAGAAGGCGTAGTCCGCTTCTGCGCCGACTTCGAGGATACGAGGAGGATCGAATCTCTCCATACGCGACCAGGCTCTCGAGGATGCGCGCCATGCAGGCCCATCGCGCCCTTGTGTGGCCTCATGAGCCTCGACAGCGCAGCTCAGAGAGAGAAGCGGGGCCGAGGAGATGCGAACTTTGTCGAGCTCGAATCCTTTTGAGCTTTTAACCAGGGCGAACTGAATGGAGTGCGGACGATGTCGCCGCCGCGAGGAGAAATACAGGAATCCCGTATCATGGAAGATTGAGAGCGAGGCCTTTGTGAGGCTTCCATCTGCGGCACGACGTCGCGACCTGCCTACGAAGTGTCGCTCACCTTCGACACCATCCTCCAGACGCATCGAGGCAAAGGTGAAGGAGTGCATCCCCTCTGTCGTTCGGACGCTCAAGAAGAGCGGGGTCGAAGGGGAGTGGAGAGCGAGCCTGTCCAGTGTGCCCTTGAGCGGGTTAGCGACGGCGGAGGATGGTGTTCCTAGGAAGGTAAGGTAGGCTAGCGATAGAAGCTTGATGCACGAGAGGGTTCCATATATTCGAGATCGGAGGGAAGGCGAGATACTCATAACGTCAACTCTCATGCCGCGCAGTCACGCTTTCTCTTGTAGCAAAGTCGGGTTCGCTAAGGTAGCACCGGTTCTCTGAGTTGGATTGAGTCTTATCCAGGCTTAAACTGCATCGAGGAACCTGTGGCTTACGCTGCCGCATCAATGGGTTAGTCTGCCACCTATCACAGTTCGCTGGGCCTACCGATCAAATCCAACACCCACGGAAGCCGCTTGTCCCCCTACCTGTTCGCTTCGCAGCCGAGCACCGAAGAGCTGGCCGGCGGCGAAAACGATTCGTGGCTCGAAGGCTTGGCTGCCATCGGGACCATCGCGAAACGGGAACGCTACATCGATACGTACGATTCCGCTTCCAGAGGCGCGTGGGAAGCCCAAGCGCAGGCCGAATCCGAAATCTCCATACATATCGTCGGCGATCATCGTTCCCAGGGCCTCACGCGAGGCAGCTCCGACATCTACGAAGACCGCCGTTCCAAGGCTCACAATTTGGAATACGTCATCGAGTAGGTGTGCCCGCTCCTCGACGTTGAGCACGATGCGTTTGTCCCCTTCGAAGGCGAATGCTTCGTACCCACGGAGGCCAGTGTCTGCGCCAAGCGGTAGCTGGCGATCTCGGTCGAGGTTCTCTCCGAAGTCGATGAAGAAGTTGCTGGCAAAGGTGTGCTTGCCCAAGTATTGCTGCCCCCAGAACCAGTCTCCGAGGATCGAGTAGTACTTGGCCTCCGTTCGAAGAAGGGTATTAGCCAAACGGTCCTCCTCCCAACGCCCCGACCCGCCGATCTCGCCGCGCAGCATCGAGGTATCGGAGAAGCGCCAGCCTCGGCTGCGGTTGAAGGAGGGGATGAGGGCGTTCTCTGCGGATCCTAGGGTGCGAGGAGCGATCTGCACGTTCAGGAGAGATTCGTCTCCGAGGTTGTAATCCTCTGGACGATCAAACCGGTCTATATAGGTCAAGGTCATGAAGTTGGGCTGAATGTTCTGGTACTGGAATACGGGACCGCTAAAGCGTCGCAGGGTCGGAAGGCGGCTGGGATCGTTGCTGACTTCGGCCGGATCAAGGTCGAGGTCTTTGTAATCCTGGGCGTCGGCCTGATAGAAGGAGGCGCCCTCGTAGCGGTATCCCACTGAAAAACGCTGCGACAGGATCTTTTGCCCGCGATAGATGCCGGTATAGTTCTGACTCTCCTCCGCAAATGCCTTCGTTGGGCCCGCAAAGGTGTACAGGGCTGAGAAGTCATCGAGGTGCTGGCGAAAGATATAATCTTCGGTGCCGTCCTTGAAGAGGCGTCCAATAGTATTAGCTCCGGAGGCGTCCATCCTCCAGGCATCCTGTTGCATCAAGCTTCGGAACGGGAGTCCTCCGCCGAGCTGGTAGGTCTTTCCATCGGAGCGATCGGTGGCACCCACCAAGAAGTTCTTGCGGGTACCTAAAAACTGGGGGTCAGTATACAGGACGCCGTAGCTCTGGCGGGTGTACTCCTCCGCATAGCGAGTATCCAGCCGGGCAGCCGTTCCGGCGATATTCGAGTCGGTCACCCCGACACCGCGGTTGCGACCTCCGGTGCCCGCCGAGTAGCTCAGAAACGGAATCAGGGTCCAGGTGTCCCGCACTTCGACCAACACGTCTACCGCATCGCCGTCGAAGGTAGGAGTGACCTTCACCGCGCGCAGGTAGCGTAGCAGTCGGAGATTACGCGCCGTTTCCTGGAGCTTGAAGGGGATGTAGGGGTCTCCCTCCTTGAAGAGCAGCTCGCGTCGTACCACGTCCGCGCGAGTTTGAATCTTGATGCTGTTGGCAGTTCTGTAGAGAAACGAAGAGCTGTCTTCGAACACCTCCCCGACCTTGATCTTGATGGAGCGGATGTACTGGCCTTTGCGTGCCGGGACGATCTGGTTTTGGTCGCTGTCTGCATGCGCCGCTAAAGGTACGAAAGTTAGCGCTAAACAGAGTAACAATAAGCGAATCATAACCTCGGATCCGACAACCAAACGGGACGTTCCTCTATAGGATGCTCTGAAGAGCTCTGGCAGTTTGCCCGTTTTTCGGCTTACAGCCACTCTTCGCGATGTCTCTTGAAGAAACCACAGCTCGGTTGGTCAGGCTAGTATGCTTTTTGGACTGCATGTGCACCTGGAGAGGTTGTCCAGTCGACTGAATTCATTGACGTCTTACGCGCCGCTGGCTATGGTTCCCTGGATGACCTCCTGGGCCTTTTCGCGAAAAATTGCACTCCGCTATCTTTGGAGCAAACGCTCCGAAGCGTTCATATCGATAATCAGCGTTATATCCGTGGTTGGCGTGGCGATCGGGGTGATGGTTCTTAACATCGTTATGGCAGTCATGACCGGGTTTGAGCATGAACTGCGAGAGAAGATAGTCGGTACCGATTCGCATGTAGTAGTGCAGAAGGTCGGAGGACGTATCGATCACTGGAAGGACGTGGTCTCGGAGGTCAAAGAGGTACCACAGGTCTCGTCCGTGTCCCCCTTCACGTATCATCAGGTGCTGATAAGAACCGAGACTCGCTCGTCTGGGCTTCTTCTGCGAGGTGTCGAGAGGGATACCGCCAGCGCTGACCAGGTGAAACGCTACATGAGAAGCGAGGGTGAGCTCGAGCGGCTTTTCAATCCCCCTCCGCTCCGCCTGGAGCTTGCTTCGGGGGAGGAGAGCGAGGCTCAACTGCCAGCCATAGTGGTTGGACACTCATTAGCTCGTTCGCTCGGATTGTACGAGGGTGTTCCGGTATCGATCCTCTCGCCCCAGGTCACTTCGACGCCGTTTGGATTAGTTCCCTCGTTCCGGCGCTTTCTAGTCGTGGGAATATACAGCTCTGGTCTCGTCGAGTACGAGAGCGGCGTGGCGTACATCAGCCTGGAAGAGGCTCAGAAGTTCTTCGGTATGAAGGACGCGGTTTCTGGGCTCGAGGTGCGGGTAAAGGATATCAACGCAGCTCCACAGATAGCTCGCCAGATCCTTGATCGACTGGGAGGCGCAGGCTCAGGGTTTACCGTGAGCGACTGGACGGCGACCAATAAGCCGTTGTGGGATGCTCTACAACTCGAGAAGCGAGTCTACTTCATAGTGCTCCTCCTGATCATCGTGATGGCGAGTTTCTCGATTATTACCACCCTGATCATGATAGTGCTCGAGAAGCGCAAGGATATCGCTGTCATGAAGACGCTCGGCGCCTCTACGAAGAGTGTGGCGCGCATCTTTCGCATTCAAGGAGCTGTAATAGGAGGTCTCGGTACGGTTATAGGACTCATCCTTGGCTTCCTGGGGTGTGTGATCCTGCAAAAGTACGGATTCCCCCTCGACGAACGTATCTTTCAGATGTCGACTTTGCCGATTAAGATTGATTGGCAGAACTTCGCGGTGGTGGGAGCAGCGGCATTCCTGATCTGCTTCTTTGCGACGGTGTACCCGGCGAGGCGGGCCGCCCGTCTCGAGCCAAGTGATGTGCTTCGTTATGATTAACCACAGAATGTTCTGATGCACGTAGAAATCCATCAACTGACAAAGCGCTACGACGATGCCTCCCGGATGTTGACCGTGATCAACGACCTTACCTTCTCCTTTCCGGAGTCTGGGTCGGTCGCTATCATCGGTCGGTCGGGTATCGGAAAGTCGACCCTGATGCATCTGCTCGGAGGACTCGATACGCCGACTTCGGGCTCCGTTCGCTACGGAACGCACGTCGTGAGCGCCATGGACTCCGACCAGCGTGCTGCTTTCAGGGGTGAACATGTGGGGTTCATCTTTCAGTTCCACCACCTGTTGCCCGAGTTCTCAGCTATCGAGAACGTGTCTATGCCCTTGATTATCTCCGGGCTCGACGAGCGCTCTGCGCACGAACGTTCTGCTGTCTTGTTGGAGCGCATGGGACTCGCACAGCGCATGGGGCATCTGCCGTCACAGCTTTCGGGAGGTGAGCAGCAGCGTGTCGCTATCGCCCGGGCTCTCGTTAGAGAGCCGAGGGTCATACTGGCAGACGAACCCACCGGCAACCTCGATGTGAATACGGCAGCCGAGGTGCAGGAGTTGCTGCTCGAGATGAACAAAGAGCAACGTAACACCCTTATCATCGTGACCCACAGCCGGGAATTGGCGCGAAGTATGGATATGGTCGTCGAGATGCTGCCTGGTGGGGCGTTGGTATCGCGACAGTTGAACGATGATGACGAGCAGGTCGGAGATAGAAGATGAACATGGCCCAATTTTCCTTGTCGGGGATTCTAGCGCCCCTGCGCGTAATCGGTGTGGTGGTGCGCGGTCTTACTGTGTCGAGCGTGCTGTGGTGCGGTGTAGTCGCCACGAGCGTTGATGTGGCTACGGCACAGGCAGGTGGTGACGCCTACACCGTGTCTTCGGTGGAGATCCAGGGCAATAGGCGCATCGATACCGACGCCATCAAGTCGTTGATCAAGGCAACCCCTGGACGGGTCACCTCAGAGCAGGTCGCGCAGGACGTCAAGACGCTCTACAACGCCGGATTCTTCGATCAGGTTCAGGTGAGTTTCGGAGCCGGTCCTGGAGGAGCTCCGGTATTGACGTATGCGGTCAAAGAGAAACCGGTCGCTCGTAAGCTTTTCGTCAAGGGCAACAAAGAGGTCTCTGAAGGAGACCTCGTCGATGTCCTCAAACTAGAAGGAAGACGCTTCGTCGATAAGAGTAAGGTGCAGGGGCTCGTGCGCAAGGGTGTGAGCTACTATCAGTCTCAGGGGTTTTACGACGCAGAGATCGAGTACTCGCTTGCTCCTGTCAGCGACAACGAGGTCGATGTCACCTTCAACGTGAAAGAAGGCAAGCGTTACCGCGTTCGGGACGTGGCCTTACGAGGGATCAAAGAGCTAGACGAAGATGACATGCGCTCGAAGATCCAGATTCAACGCTACAAGTGGTGGAGCTCTTGGCTCTTCGGTACCGGTCGAGTCAACCAAGAGATGATGGAGGGCGACAAGCAGGTCTTGCGACAGTACCTCGTCGACCACGGCTTTCTGGAAGGTACGGTAGGGGAAGCATCCGTCGAGAAGCGAGATGACGGGCTGTATGTTGTATTCGACATCACCGAAGGCAATCAGTACACGATCGGAAAGATAAGTGCTGGCGGAGACCTGATAGACGGAAACCAGGAAAAGACCCTAGACGACATTGATTCCGAGGTAGGAGAGGTTTTCAGCGCCACTAAGGTAAGAAACGATATCTTTACGATTACCGATAAGTTTGCGGATAAGGGCTACGCATTCGCCAACGTCGTGCCGAACACAAATCTAAACAAAGCGGAGAAGACGGTGGATGTGGAGTTCCAAACCGTAAAGGGGAATCTCGTACACATCAATCGTATCAACATCACTGGTAACGAGAAGACCTACGACAACGTGATCCGCAGAGATCTCAAGGTTCAGGAGCAGCAGCAGTACTCGAGCTCCAAGATCAAGCGTAGTCAGACCGTCCTGCAGAGGAGGGGATACTTCGACGAGGTGAACATCTCGAATGCACCGACCAGTGATCCGTCAAAGGTGGACCTCGACGTGCATGTGAAGGAAGCGACTACCGGAAGCTTCAGCGCAGGAGCTGGCTTCTCGACTAACAGCGGAGTTCTGTTCAATACCCGAGTTTCCGAGAATAATCTTTTCGGAACCGGCAGGCGGGCGAACCTGAATGTGGATGTCGGTAACCAGATCAACAATCAGATCCTCTCGATAGATGATCCGCGAGTTAACGACTCGAACTTCTCCTTGGGCCTCGATCTCATGAGAACGGAAAGGTGGTTCGTTGATTTTGATCGCCAACTTACCGGTGGGTCCACTACAGTCGGATATCCAGGAGAGGGACTCGGTGAGTGGGCTCAAGACATATCCTTTAGCCTCAAGTACGAGCTCGTCGATGTAAACATCAAGGACGTAGACGAGGACGCAGCGCAGCTCGTGAAGGATTCCGAGGGGGAGAGTACTTCGTCGTCAATTACTCCAAGTATAATCCGGAACACTATCAACAATCCGCTCAATCCGACCAAAGGCTCGAAGCAGGTTCTTTCGTTCGAGTATGCGGGTTTGGGGGGAGATCAAGAGTTCCATCTCTTCGAGGCTAAAAACACCTGGTTTTACCCGATCTTCGAGGGGGAGTGGGGTGATATCGTAATTTCCGATCGTACCTCGTTCGGCTATGGGCAGAGCGACAACGAGGATCCTTTCCCGCTCTTCAGACGTTACTTCCCTGGAGGTATCAATTCGGTGCGTGGATACCGTTTCCGCCGACTCGGTCCAAAGGATGAAAATGGTCACGAGTACGGAGGTGCCAAGCAGCTGATTAACAACGCCGAAATCATCTTTCCTCTGATCAATTCTGCTGGCTTCAAAGGGGTAATCTTTTACGATGCAGGTCAGGCTTTCGATGACGATGAACAGATTCAGATTTCGGAGCTGCGCTTGGCATGGGGATACGGTATCCGCTGGGCATCTCCGCTCGGTCCGATTCGGGTAGAGATCGGATATCCGGTCAACCCGCAAGAGGGGGAGAAATCACCGGTTACTATGTTCTCGTTCGGGGCGCCGTTCTAGGCAATGGTGCGTCCCCCTTTGTCTATTCGGTGACATGAAATCAGCTCTGATACTCTGGATACGTTGCTTCGTCGTTTCGTTTCTCTGGTACCTCGTGCTGTTCGCGGCTCTGATGATGCTCGGAGCCTTCCTTGCCTGGACCCTCGACTCTTTCCAGCCTCCTGCGCCTCCATGCGTCTGTTCGCCGGATGCATTTTGCGATTGTCCTCCTGAGCGAACATGGTTGTTTATGGCTTACCTCGTCGTGACAGGGCCTTTGTTGAATGGTGCTTTCGTGTTGCTAATCATGCTGTGTAGCGTGCTCGCATCTCCTTTGCCGTTTTTCATTCGGTCGCTCGAGAAGCTTACCGCCGTTGCGCTATCCGCCAGACTGGCGTCGTTTGGTGTTTTCTTGCTCTTCGTGCGGTACGTGGGAAATACGTTTCTTGATTCATTCTTCAAGGGATGACTTTGTCCTAGAGGTCACGCGGGTTCCCAAGAAAAAGTGCGGGGGATAGGGGTAGGGGAGTGCAGATCACTCCCGAGGATCAAAGGTAATCTGCAGTGTCTTAAGGTACTGATGATAGTGCTCCTTCGGCGGAGTCGGAAACGGAGCGGCTTTTCGCACTGCAGCGATCGCTGATTCATCAAATTCCGAATTCCCAGACGGGCTTTTTTTCTCTGTACCGGGGCTAGGTTTTTTGCCTCACTTCCCTAGCTAGGCGTGCAGGACTTACTGGTGTGGCTTTGGCTCGCTAGCGCGAAGTCGCGGCGATTAGGTGATTTCTTCCTAAGCTCATGCCCGAACAGCTTCGACGGGAAGAGCATCCTCGTTCTCGAGAAACTGGTGCCGCGCGCGGCGTTTCATGAGCGCTACTGTGTCGTGATACCCAACCTCCATCAAGGCGTTAAGGTATTCTGGATCGAGCGCAACGTAGGACATTACTTCGTAGGCGAGCTCCTCTCCCAGTTTCGCTTTCACGAGAGTGAAGAGGGGCCACAAGGCACCGCATGCGTCAGTAAATCGTTTGCGCGAACCTCCGACAGCTTGCTTGAGAAGCGGTCCGAGAGCTTTCTGGTTACGAATCGTCAACGTCTGAGGAGGTCGGAGACAGAATGTGTCCTCGCCAGCCGGGACCTCCCAGCTTGGTCGTGTGTCGTGCGGCTCGCCGTATCGATCGAACCACCAAGTGCGACCCGATATGTCGATGATGATGATGCGGTGAGCTCCCAGTCGTACCGCCGGATCGACGGGTACATTTTGCGAGATCCCTCCGTCCACGAGGCGAACCTTCCCGGCATCAGTATCGAGCTCGACCGGTGGAAGGATAGAGGGGAGGGCCGCGGAGGCGAAGCCGTGCTTCGCTGTGAGCTCGTTGACATAACACAATTCGAAACTCGCGCCTTTGAGCTCTTCCTGGTTCAACTGGTGATGCGAACTAAGGAAGAGGAGGGGTTTGCGCTGTGCCCCTTCGATCGTGGTCATCACACCAACGGATTTGAGCAGAGGGCTGCGACCTTCAGGCGTTAGTCCCCCGTGCTCATTGATGACTGAATCGAGCTTGGTTCTGAGGGGCTCTGGGTCCAGTACCGATGTCGAAGAGCCGTGCGGTCCCGGAGCGAGGTACTGTCGTGCTGCGATGCGGATAGCCCGCAGAAATGCTCGCGCGCGAGAGCCGGAAAATGTGTTGGTGAACGTTCGCTCCCGCCACAGATCTTCGAGCACCCCAACTGCGTGCGGAACTCCCTCTTTGAGACACGACGAGAGTACGAGTCCGTTGACAGCACCGATACTGCTGCCCAGCACGATCGATATCCGGTCGAGATCCTTCCCCATCAGCTGGGAAAGAGCCTTGAGCGCACCCGCTTGATACGCCGCTCGTACGCCACCTACCGACAAAACGATACCGATGTCACTTTCATTCGATGTAAGCGACCGGTGGAACTGAACCGATGGATGGTTGCCAGGTTGTGGCCGTCTCCTCATACACTCACGGAGTTTTTCACCCCTCCACTACGAAAGATCGGCCAAAAAGGAGCGATCTTGAGGTTTTATGCCGCAAAGAAGCGTAACGAGTACGCTCTTATCTGATATCCCTACTACTTTTGATGCCTTAGGGGCTTGGATCGATATAAAATTTCTTTTAAAACGAATAGGTTAATTGCGCCAGAGCACGCGTGTGAATGCCTGGTATCAGTCGGAAAGAGATTGTGAGTGAGAGAATAGTCGTAACAGTTGACGGCCTAGGGGCCTCGGGTAAAACGGCCCTGGCTAGGGGGTTAGCGGAGCGTTTGGGGTTTGAACACCTCAATTCAGGCCTATTATACCGCGCTACTGCTCTCCTGGCATACGAAAATGGGACTGACGTCGATCAGGCTAGTGCCGTCTCCCAACTCATACGGCTGCATCGCTTCGAGTTGGTGAAGAATCTACGTGGAGAGGTTGACCTTGTCGTCGATGGGGCTTCGCGCATTCATGAACTCTCCTCGGAGCGGATCTCAAAAGGAGCCTCCCGTATCGCACGACACGCTGAGGTTCGAGAGCTTCTCCTGCCGTCGCAGAAGAATGCCTTTCCAGGGATGGGGTTGGTCGCTGAAGGGCGAGACATGGGAACGGTTGTATTCCCCCAAGCTCGGGTAAAGTTCTTTGTGGAAGCGCGGCTCGATGTGCGCGCCAAGAGAAGGGCCGCACAGCTACTCCAGAAAGGAGAAACAGCTGAGGTCGAGGCTATCCAGCGCGAGCTCCAGGAGCGTGATGAACGGGATGCCCAACGTGAAGTGGCACCAATGAAGCCGGCGGAGGGAGCGGTGCTGATTGATAACTCTGATGAGCCTCTCGAAGCGATCATCGAGAGGATGTACCAGGCAGTTCTTACTGAGGGGCTTCAGCCCCGAGGTTGAGAACCAACGCGACGATCCCCATCAAGATGTTTGCCATCCATGCGGCTAGGAGGGGTGGTAAGAGCTCCGCCCGTCCCATCGAGATACTGAAGGAGTCGACTGCATAGTAGGTAAAAGCGACGAAGATCGCCGAAAGCGAGCTGAATGCCATACTCCCAGACCGCGCTGGTCTGAGCGTGAATGGTAATACCACCAATCCCGTGATGAATATGACGAAGGGGAAGGCGAGTTTGCTGTGCATATCGGGGAGATACTGTGTCGTAGATATGCCGTTCCGCTTCTGATCCTTGATAAAGCGGCGCAGCTCCCGATAGCTCATCGTCGTCGCGTCGCTCCGGAATTCATAGAAATCGGAAGGCTTGTCCTTGATCGGGAGGGGAAGGGCTCTCAGCTTCTCGACCGACATCGGGGTGGTATCGAAGTGCGAGCGCGTCACATCGCGCATATTCCAACCTACCACCGGGTCGATCCAGTGCACTGTCTTGGCATCGGTACGTCGCACTACCTGCCAATTCGAGTTGATCTCGAGGTGTGAGAAGTTTTGGAGCGTGTTGGTGCGGGAGTCGAAGAGATCGACCGTGTAGAAATTCTGACCTTCTCGCCACCAGAAATCGGTTTGGCTGTATCCGCCACGTTTGTCCTTCTGCCGAATATCTATATTGTACAGCTCCTTCTGACGGCGCTCGGTGAAGGGAACGACAACTTCACCCAGGAGTAGGGAGAATAGGGATAGTATCAGACCGAAAATCATGAGTGGGGTGGCAAGCCAGGTGATCGTCAGACCACTAGCACGCATAGCCGTCATCTCAGAACTCTTCGAGAGGAGTCCGAAGGTGAAGAGGGTGGAGAATATCAGCGCCACGGGAAGCATTAAGTTCACCATGAGCGGAATTTTGTACATGAAGTAACGGAGTGCGGTGAACGCCGAAGCGTTCTCGGCCAAGACGTTGTCGAGGCGATCGAAGAAATCGACCATCAGAAATAAGAAGACGAACATCGCCAGTCCGATCAAGAAGTTCTTGACGAGGAGGCCTATGATGTAGCGGTGGAGGATCTTCATGCGCGCTTGAGATACCTCCGCACCGTTTCGACCGCACGAGTGCAGTAGTTTTGCGCCCCTTCGGATACGGAGTGCCACTGCTCCGTGCCGAGCTTGTAGAGGATCCATACTGCGAGTGCCGTGGTTATGACGTTCGGAGCCCACAGCGCAACTACTATCGGCAGACTTCCTTTGTCCGCGAGAGCTACGCCGACAGAGAACACCGAATAGTATATGACGAAGACGATCAATCCGAGGAGGCCTGCAAAACCGGCTCCCCATGCTCGCTGGGTGCGAGGCGACATGATGCCGAGAGCGAGGCCGACGAACGCCATGATGAAAGCGGCACAGGGGAGGGAGAAGCGTTGTCCGAGCTCGATTCGTGAGCGACGGAACTTCTTAAGCAGCTCTTTACGGGTAATCGTTTCGCCAAAAACCTCGAACGACTCTTGGTTCTCTACAGAAAGTAGTCCCCTGTAGTACTCGATCGTCTCGGAGAGCTTAGGAACCTGAAGCTCTCGAGCTACGACGCCCTTCTTTGTTTCGTCTCGAAGTTCGGAAGGGTCTACACTCAGGCTATTCGAGGTAAACTCCGTGCGCGAATATCTTCCTTCAGTTTGTTCATGCGCCACCCCGTCTCCCAGGAGCAGCGAGATGGTGTGGGTGTTCTCGTCCGCTACGATACGCCCCCGTTTCGCGATCACTACCTTGCGTTGAGCTTCGTCGCGCTTGTCGTCTACGAGAACTCGCATGAGATCTCCGCTTTCATAGTCGATGCTCTCGGCGTACAGAGTGATATCCCCCAGCTTGTTGAAGACCCCTTGCGTGAGGCCGGAGATGCTCTTGGATTTCGCCACATCGAAGAGGGCGTTGGAGAGGGAGGCGAATCCCCATGGCCGAAGGCTTACCGATACGAAGAGGCTGGCAGTTCCCACCACCACGGCGAACAGTCCTATCGGCTTCAAGAAATTGAGGATGCTGATTCCTGACGCCCGCATGACGACGACTTCGGAATCGCCGCACAAACGTGAAAAGGCCAACATGACGCCCAGTAGGGTGCTCATAGGAAGCGCAATTTCTAGAAAGGTTGGAATGATTGCGACGAATACCCGTGCTATCTGGCCTACCTCGACACCGCGGTTGATGATGAGCGACGTGAGACGAAGCATGCGCAGGACGAGGAGTAATCCGGTGAATGCCGAAAGGCTTATCAGGAAGAACGTGCCGACCTCCTTGAATATGTAGCGAGAGAGTATCCTCACGTCCGAGCGCGTCCTATCATAAGTAAAAACTCGCTAGAAAAAGATACTCTCTTCAGGGCATCGGCGCTATCCCGCAAGCCGTCGTCTTCGCTCTTTGCGTTGCAGAAGGGGCAAGCTCTGGATCGCAAAGCGCAAAAAAAGGGACCACGAAGGTCCCTTAGTACTCGTTCAGAGCGAGCGTTCCGGATTACATCAGCCCGGGAGCCTTCTTGAGGCGAGCCTCGTCCTTACGCTGCTTCTTGCGCGCCTCTTTTACCTTGCGCTTACGCTTCTCCGAGGGCTTCTCGAAATATCTACGCGACTTGAGTTCTTTGAAGAGACCCTCTTTGATGAGCTTGCGCTTCAGGATCTTCATCGCCTTCTCGATGTTGTGGGATACCACAACTTCCATGGCGCCTGCGCGAGCGCGGTCATCGGCACCTTGTCCACCGTAGCGGGAGTCACGACCATCACGACCGTCACGACCACGCGGAGCATCCGATCCGCCCTCGGATGATCCACCCTCGGAACGTCTTCCTCTGCTTTCCGCTTTTCCTGTCTCTACTTCGTCGTTCATAGCTCCAACTACCATGCCTTGCGTACCTTACGATGTTTATGGTCGGTCCTCTTGATGTCAGGCGGGGCTATCCGCACTGACCGAAGGACGTCTGCACTATATTTATAACAGTCCTATCTCAGCTGTGCTGAGTTGAATGTATACGTACTTATCCCCGCTCGTGTGCCGAGGACCACGGTGTTCTAGCAAATGAGGGGGTAATAAGTAAAGAGATAGGCTGTTTAGGCTAGGAGGCGCAGGGCGGGTGACACCTGTCGTTTTACCGGGCGCACGGCGGCATCCAGCGAGCGAAGGCTTTTATTGCTGTATTCTTGAAGGGTTATGGGCGCGAATGTTCGAGGCGGTAAATCCGCTGAGCGTGTTACGCACGTTCCAAGGTAAGCACCGTGACCTCTGGAGGGCAATCTATTCGGATCGGAAGCCCTACTACTCCAAGGCCACGAGAGGTGTACACCATCCTCTCTCCCAGATGCACCATCCCTGCCACAAACCGTGAGTCTCGAATCTGACTCATGATGGCTCCAAAGTAGGGTAAGCGGATCTGTCCCCCGTGCGTGTGTCCGCACAGGGCCAGGTCGAAGTGGTACTCGGGCTGGCGCGCGGTCAAGAGCGAGATGTAGTCGGGATTGTGGCTGACGATGATCCGAGCATCGTATCCAGGACGGATGTCGTTGCTCGGGGGGGGGCTAGGGATTCCGGTGATGAAGTCATCGACGCCGAATATCCGAAGATTGTGGTCCTTTCGCGAAATGACCCGTTCCTCGTTGATGAGAAGCTTTACTTTAGGGAGCGATCCGAAGATCGAAAGGAAGATCGATGTCGAATTCCAGTGATCATGATTACCTGGAACGCCGATGGTCCCATCTGGGAAGGAAAATTGCTCGAGGATGGAACCCAATGTGGTGTAGATCTGCGGAATTGCCTTCTTAGGAGAAGACTCCATGAGATCGTGATTGCGGATGATCCCAGCCTTGCGCCACAACGGGTTATCGTTGAGAAAGATGTAATCGCCTCCGAGTACGAGTAGATCTACCGATTGCTCGGCGAGCATCTCGAGCGCTCGTACCACCCACTCATTAGGGAGCCACATCCCGAGGTGAATGTCGGTGAGAAAACCTATCTTGTATCCTTCGAATGCAGGGGGGAGATTTGCAATCCGCGTGGTCACCCGTTCGAGGACGATGGCGCCTGTCTGATCGTGGGCAAACGTGGTGTATCCAGCAGTGCCAGCGACGGCTCCTACTCCCAGGCAGAGGCTCGAACGTATGAAATTCCGGCGCGATATCATGACGGTCCTACTACCTTGATCGAGCACTACACAGGTTAGCCCGCGATGGCTCGAGCCTTCCGTGCGCGCCAGGCAGAACGGGCTCGATGGCTGCGAACCGCCATCGCCCAACCCCCTGAGCGTATCCACATATCGAGCGCGCGGATGTCAGGGTGACGCGCTTCGAGCGCACGGAATTCAACACCGTGCCACAGTCGTCTGCCGCTGGGGGAGATCACGTCCTCGCCCAAAACGGCATGGCACAGCTCATGGTACAACACTGGAGCTATCCATCGAACTGCCGATGGCTCGAAAAGCTCTCGAGCGACCACGACCCGATGTTGTCGCACGTTACACGATGCGAGGACTCGCTTCTGCCTCCGAGCGCTCCAGGCCACTACGTACGAGTCGAGGTCGGGACGCTCGGGGTAGTATTCCTTTCGAAGCTCTGTCCAAACCTGATGCAGGAAGGGATCGCTCACGGAAGATGGGGTTCGTCGCGTACGTGGCGTACGGCGCCTTGTTGGGTGCTTGGTCCCGAAGATCAACTCGATTTGCCGTAAGATCCGCACAGTAACCATCCAACTACAAAGTGGAGCACCCGTCGCCTTGGAGACGACTACATATCATCGTTCTTCAGGTCGATGAAGAAGATCCCTGCAAGAAAATCGACAGCCTCATCTACGCACACTCCTCCGTACGCCCCCACTAGAAATATGTCAGCGCCCAGACCGACTTCACCGGGGCACGGATTACGCTCCTTCGACTCGATGAAGAGGGGGCTTACTCCCATCTCATTGGTAGCCTCGACGACGATCGGCATCTTACGCCCGAAATCGCCGACTCGAATAGAGGCCGGGAGCATCTGACGGTAGCCAGCCTGAGCGTATTCGGTCACTCGTACGACACCACCCACGGCGGGTCCGACACCGACATCTACGCGGAACACGTCGATCAGATCGAGGACCCGGTTCGGTACCCACAACAACACGTGCGACCACCAGGGCGTGCCCTCGTTCTCCTGAATCGGTTTGAACTCTCCCCACGGTTCCTTCGGACTCGTTGGGACCTGCTCGTATCCCTCTCCGAGTGGAACGGTTTGGGCAGAGGCTGAGGGGGTTGTGACAGCGATACAGCAGATAGTTGTAAGGGTAATGAGCAGTGAGCGCATGGGTCGACGTTATCATTAGACTGAAGAGGGGCAATAGGGTTTTTCTAAGGGCTTTGCTTCCCTAGGGGGGCAAGGCAAAGCCTGCTACTCTTTTACGTGAACGTGCTCGTGCACCTGAACGTAAACGTACCCGAAACAAAAACATCAAGATGCTCGGGCACGTGCACGTTTACGAGCACGAGCACGTTCACGTAATAAGTTCATCAACAGTGAGACTACAGGTCAGTGTTGCTTCGATTCCCCAGGTAACCTGGATCGAAATTACGAACGACCGCCTGTGAACGGGCGGGGATCGGCCACCCTTCTGGCAACTCGATCTATGGGCCTGGGGAGTGCAGAAGATAAAAATATTTTGCTTCGTGCATACTCGCCGATCGCCGCATAGATCAACTCGGGATTGGGATCTCTTCGCTCCTGCACATGTCTCTGCATATCGGCGACCTGTGCAGTCATGTGAGGCTGTTCGTCGAGAGCCAGTTTACATAAGGTGTCGAACGTGCGAGCCCAAGAGGTCGGATGCCGCGCCGCCAATGAGCACAGTAGCCACAGATAAGTCACGTTTAACTCATTTCGTATCAATTCCAGGATAACAGGGGTGGCCTTAGCTTCATCGCCAGCCAGCAGGTAGTAGCGTGCCAGAAGCATCTTGGTAACTTGATCTGATGGGTCCAGACGACGACTCTCCTCTAGCACCGCTAATGCGTTAGGAAGCTCGCCCTGCCTCAGAAGGATAAGTCCCTTCGAATTGAGCGCCACCACATCGTGCGGATATATTGCAAGGGTAGCGTCGAACTGCGAGAGGGCATCAGAGAAGCGCCCCATCTGCAGGAGCGCCTGTCCTTTGGAGTTGAGCGTCACTGCATCGCGTGGGTTGATGGCAAGAGCAGCGTCGAACTGCTCGAGCGCAGCAGCAACCCCGCCCATCTGCAGGAATACCTGGCCTTTGGAG
>JBILEW010000083.1:0-17622 GCA_044351885.1 Bdellovibrionota bacterium | reverse complement strand
CGTTACACGAGATCCAGCCTTGATGACTGGGGGGATCATGACCATCGCAGCCGATAGCATCTCTCCTTGTCCCACATTACGTGTCAGCTGGTATCCGACGAGATCTCCAAGGTTCTCGATAGCATCACGAGTAACTCTAGCTTTGCTGACTCGACTCAGCTCGATATCGCCTGCCGAAACAACGTCACCTCGCTTGAGTGGTCGTGACGCCACTGGAACAGTGCGCCACTCCTCGGCAAACGCTCTGAGCTGAAAACGGCTCTCGTCACTCTTAGAGAGTGCTCGATAGTCCACACCGAAGTGACCCGAATGTGTCGCGTGCAGCCCGACTACTTCGATGCCGTTGCTATCAGTAGCAATTCTAATCGGCTTGTCGACTACCAGCCTCTTCAGCTCAATCTGTCTGTCGCTCTTTTCGAGAAAGGACAGGAGCGCCTTCTCCAATTCATCGGCTCCCACCTCACGAAAAGCCCTCGTAACCGCTATTTGGCGGGGAAGCGTGTATCGAATGTTCTCGAGACGGACTCCTTCGTCGCGAAGACGCTCGAGCACCTTCGTCCCCTCTATAGCTATGCTCTCACCTGTCTTGGGACTGGCAGCGATCGTTATCTTCCGCAAAAGGACCATCGCTTCGTCATCTTGAACACGAGGCGACTCTACGTGCGCGACATCGGCTAGGCGAACCGAGGGCTCGGTAACAACCACTTCGCTTTTTCCTTGGATGCTGATGGACGAGCCAGCCGGTACTATCTCTGAGAACACCATGCCAGGCGCACACAGACTCAGTACAAAGACCGCTACTATCGAGCCGATTCGATTCATGACACTACCTCTTCAAATTAATCGCTTGGGAGAGCATTTCGTCTGCTGTCGAGATCCCCTTTGAAGACGCCTCGTAAGCTCGCTGTGCAGTAATCATATTCACGACCTGCTCGACGACACTCACGTTACTGCTCTCCAAAAATCCCTGACTTAGATTTCCGAACCCTTGTTGGCCGAAGATACCGATGACCGGCGCTCCTGAGGCTTGGGTCTCTTCGTACAGGTTGTAGCCCATAGCTCGAAGACCGGCGTTGTTAGGGAACCTTACCGGTGTTATCTGCCCAACCTGCGTGGGTGTTGCTGTACCTGGCTGCTTGACGCTGACTATTCCGTCTTTACCGACGGTAACTCCCTGCGAATCGGCAGGGAGCGTAATACCTGGTGCAATCAGGTACCCATCAGAGGTAACGAGCTCTCCATTTTGGTTGAGTTGTAGGGCTCCGGCTCGCGTGTAGGCGAGCGTTCCGTCGGGCCGTGTCACTTGAAAGAAACCGTCCCCTTCAATCGCCAAGTCGAGTTGATTTCCAGTCGAAACGAGGTCTCCCTGCGTAAAAACCTTCTGTACAGCAGCAGTCTTCACACCGAGACCGACCTGAATACCGCTCGGATTTATCGTCGACTGGGATGTCGGCGCACCTGGCTCTACTACGTACTGGTACATGAGGTCCTGGAAATCGGCCCGGCTCTTTTTGAAGCCTGTCGTATTCACGTTTGCCAAGTTGTTGGAGATGACGTCGATGTTCGTCTCTTGCGCGTTCATCCCCGTGGCCGAAGTATACAGAGCTCTGATCATAGTGGTGCCTCTCTAAAAACCTTCTACGAACTACGTCGTCCAACCTGTGTGATCGCAAGCGTGTTCAATGAATCAATCGCCGTTGCTGCCTTGGTATATGCCTCGAAAGCACGACTCGTAGTTATCAAGTCTGCCATCCCGGTTATGGCCGATACATTCGACATCTCGAGCGCTTGCGGCTCGACCATCGGATCCACCTGGGCGGGCTGCGATCCACCACTAGTCAATTTGAAGCGCGTTCCCTCGATGTGCTGCAGGCCATTGGGATCGTCGAATCTGACAACTTGCAGCCGACCGACAGTTTGTCCCTGCACGCGGATGCTACCATCGGAAGTGATTGACGCGCCTGGGCCGTTCAGCTGAATTGCTCCCCCATCTCCTTGAACTTGGAAACCGTCCTGAGTTACGAGCTCGCCGTTTCCATTCAAAGTAAAATTGCCTGCACGTGTATACGCTGGGCCATCAGGAGTGTTGATTACGAAGAAGTCCTTCGCATTCTTGAGCGCGACGTCGAGAGGATTCCCGGTATTTCTGATGGGGCCGGGAGAAAAGTCGGTTTGCGCCTTGATACCGGTAACGTTAGGTACCTGCACCTGATCCAGTGAGGCATAGGGGTCATCAGAAGCTACAGCAGCGGCGAGGGTTTGATCGAACTGTTCTTGATCTGCTGTGAGGATCTGCCGCTTGAATCCGACCGTATTAATGTTGGCCAGATTGTTATTTTGAACTTCCAGCTTCTGCATCTGAAAAACTCCTGCCGAAGCTGCCGCGTACCACCCGATGTCCATCGCTTACGCTCCTAAATTGTCGTTGTCTGACGACGAATGTTTCCAAGCACCCCGAGTCTCGTATCCGCTAGCGGAGCCGGAGTTCCCGTGGTTTTCTTTCGCTGCTCTTCGTCCCGCTCGATTTCGATCATCTGAGACAGCATCCGCACCTCCTCGACTGGAAGTCTGGTTTGGGCAGATACCTGCTCGAGCTGTCTGCCCTGTTTGAGCAGAACCTCAGCAGCGGCATAAATCTTCTGCATATTCCGCTGTTCGGTAGCGCCATCAGCTTGGTACATGCTGGGCTTTCGAGCCGACTCTCGCGGCTCTGGCTGTACCAATCTCTCTTGACTGTTGCCCGCAGAGCGCGGTCTACGCTGCTCCTCAACAGTCATCCCTAATCGAGGCGACACCTCTCTCTCATATTGCGCGGCGGGAGAAGGTCGTGAGGGGGCGCGGTGATATCCTGCCTCCTCGAACGAGGGAGCTTCAGGCTCATCCTGGCGCATTCGCGGTGTTTGCTTGGGCGATTGCGCCTTTACATCCTGCTCCCTCAGTGCGCGCTGATTAGTGCGAAGCTCCTGCTGCTGGCGCCGCAAAGCGTCTTGCTCCTCTTTGAAGCTCTCTCGCAGCTCGGCGATGAGCTCCCGAGCGTTCTCAAGCGCAATATTAATCTCCTTGCTGCGCTCCTCACCTCCGGTGATTGAGCGATTGAGCCGTCCCTCGGTTTCAGCTATGTCAGCCAGGAGCTTTTGTAGATTTTGTTCGCGTCGTAGCAACTGCTCATTGAGGTGCCGTCCTGCCGCATCTGCGTCGCTAATCAGACTGCGAAGGCTCGCCTCCAGCTCCAGCGTTCGGGGCAGCATCGCATGCGCCCTTGAGGCCTTCATCCAGCGAAACGCCATGACGAGTATGGCTGTTACGAGGGATAGATCGACTGCTAATCGCCATATGATTATCTGGTTGCCCATGGTTCCTCACGTACCCAATACTTCACCTGAACCGTCAAAAACCCGACTTCGCCTATCTTGGCTCCGTCAGATCATTGACCTTTCGAGCTTTCTTGCTCCTGCTAACCACTTGAATTAGCATCAGCCCATCTCCAAACCGTTGCTTGTCAGGGGCTCTCGGGTAATACCAAGGCAAGACCCTTGCCATAGAGAGACGGAGGGCCGTCACAACCTCAAAATCTGGTGAACCGATGTTCAAAGAACGACTCCTTACCCCCGGACCTACGACCATTCCCTTAGAGGTATTACAGGCGATGAACGTGCCGATGCTTCATCACCGCAGCGAGGTCTTTAAGAGGGAGCTAAAGAAGGCGTGTGAGGGCATGCGCTGGCTCCTCGGATGGGATAGCGACCCGATATTCTTGGCGTGCTCGGGTACCGGTGCCATGGAAGCGTCGATCCTCAACACATGCCGGCCAGGCGATTCGATTATCACCGTCAACGGCGGCGCATTCGGGGGCCGGTGGACCAAGATCGCTCAACGTCTCGGGGTTACAGCGCACGAGATCGGGGTAGAGTGGGGCTCCGCTGTGCGACCCCAGCAGGTACGAGAAGCTCTTGCTGCACACCCCGATGCACGTGCGTTCTGTGTGCAGCACAGTGAGACATCCACTACGGTGCTTCATCCGCTCGAAGAGGTGCTGAAGGAGGTCAAGAGGGCTTGCCCATCGATGCTGACGATCGTGGACGGAATCTCTTCATGTGCGACCACTCCTATGCCCGGCGCCCCCTCAGTGCTGGACATCTATATCGCGGGCTCGCAAAAGGCTTTGATGCTACCGCCAGGCTTGGCAATCATGGCTCTATCTACGCACGCCTGGGCAACCGTCGAAGCGACACCGAAGCGCACACTCTATTTCGATCTCTCCCTCGAACGACAGGCGCTGGCAGGTGGAGAGACCTCTTGGACCCCGGCAGCAACGCTGATCCTTGGCCTCAATGCAGCGATAGAGATCTTCCGACGTGAGGGCCTCGAATCGACATACGCGCGACACAGCCTCCTCTCGAGAATGACCCTCTCCGGCTTGGCGCATTTAGGATGTCGAATCATGGCTCCCGATGCGCCGTGTCCCAGCGTAACCGGATTCTTTCCGCCAGAGGGGATCGACGCCGACAAGCTGCGCACTCAGGTAAGGACCTCGTATGGAATTCGCCTCGCCGGCGGACAAGGGCCATTCAAGGGTAAAGTTGTGCGTGTCGGACACATGGGATACGTGGATCCCTTCGAGGCAATAGCCGCCATTTCGGCGATCGGGCTGACCTTGAAGAGTCTTGGGAAGGATGTCGATTATAGCGGCGCCGTGACAGCAGCGCTGCATGAGGTATCGAAATGAAGAATGATTCAATGCGACAGCGGACCTCCGACCTTTACACGCGCATTCAAACGCATATCTGCGAAGCGCTCGAGCACGTAGATGGGGTAGCTCGTTTTAAAACTGACGAGTGGACTCGAACGGATATCAACGGCGGACATGGTGGGGGCGGAATTACGCGAGTCCTCGCGGAGGGAGCTGTGTTCGAGAAGGCAGGAGTAAACTTCAGTGCTGTACACGGTCACATGTCGGCGGATTTCGCTGCGAAGCTCGGGGGACGCGCAGAAGAAACACCCTTCTTCGCCACTGGTGTTTCATTGGTCATCCATCCGAGATCTCCGATGGTACCTACTACTCATGCGAATTGGCGGTATATCGAACTCGGCAACCGTTCCTGGTTTGGAGGAGGATCGGACCTCACCCCATACTATCTATTCGAGGAAGATGCAGTTCACTTTCACACTGTCCTTCGAGATGTATGTGCCAAACACAATCCAGACTACTATCCACGTTTCAAAAAGTGGTGTGACGAGTATTTTTACCTTCCTCATCGGGGCGAAACCCGTGGAATTGGGGGCTTGTTCTTTGATTACTTGGGGCGTGACGACGGCGCCGACCACGAAGCTTTGTTCCGCTTTTCTCACGACCTCGGCTTTGCCTTTAACGACCAGTACATTCCAATAGTAGAACGTCGCAAGGGGCTGGCGTACGGAGAACGAGAGCGGGAATTCCAACTACTCCGTCGAGGGCGCTACGTCGAATTCAATCTACTCTATGATCGCGGTACCCACTTCGGGCTGCAGACTGCGGGACGAATCGAATCTATCTTGATGTCGCTCCCTCCCTTGGTGCGCTGGGAGTACTGCCCCACAGTCGAGGCGGGCTCTCGAGAGGAGATTCTGCTCACGACCCTGAAAAACCCGAAGGATTGGTTCGCGCAGAGCTAGGGAAACACGGCTAGGCTAGGCCCACTTCTCCACCGCCTTCCAACTTGCGATGAGTCGCTCCTTGTTGTGCGGCAACATCGTGGTCATCGGCAATCGGAACACTTCCTGACACAATCCAAGGTGCGCCAACAAAGTTTTTACCGATTGCGGATTGTTTTCTATGAAGATGTCCCTGTAAAAATCAGCAAACTGTTCATCCAGGGACTCTGCTACCGCGAAGTCTCCCGCAAGCGCAGCGTCGACTGACCTCTTTACCTGCTTAGGTATCACGTTGGAAGCAACGGAGATCGTACCTCTTCCCCCGAGCTTTACAATCGCCACGTTCTGGTCGTCGTTTCCCGAGAGAACAGAGAACGTCGGGGGAACCCCTGCGACAATCTCTCGCACCTGAGTCAAATTTCCAGAGGCCTCTTTGATACCGATGATATTTGAGATTCGCGAGAGCTCGACGACCGTCGCTGGGTCGATGTTTGCCGCTGCTCGTCCCGGCACATTGTACAGCACGATGGGTAGATCGGTCGCCTCTGCCAAGCACGTAAAATGCTCGAGGATGCCCTTCTGAGTCGGCTTGTTGTAGTACGGGGTCGCTGAGAGAATAGCTGACGGCCGCACAGGATTTACCTTCGCAATGTGCTTGAGCAGCGTCTTGGTACTGTTGGACGTGAGCCCGAAAATCAACTGCAGCTTGTCTCTTACGACTTCACGCGCCAACTCGAAGATGTCTATCGATTCTTCGATGTCCACCGTTGGAGCCTCGCCTGTTGTTCCGACCACAACGACTCCCTCGACTCCTGCATTCACTTGGCGTAGCAGGAGCTTCTCGAAGGCTGCGGCATCGAAACTTTGATCCTCTTTGAAGGGGGATATGATGGCTGTATAGGTGCCTCTGAGCTCCATGTAGAAGATCCTCCCGGTTACTTCGATGCTGTGTGTAAAAAGCCCTATCCTGTCAAACTAACGACCAAGATCGCCATGTGGTAACAGGGCTAGATTAGCGCTCTCTGCTCAATTTGCAACTCTATTGAGGAAATGCCGACTCATCTGAATTTATGTCGACCCATGTCGACCGCCCCCACTGCTCAGTATGGACCTACTCATGACGAGCTAACTTCCGAAAAGACTCGAAAAAATCAGTATCGGTTCGATAAAGCCCGGACCGGTAAACGGTCACCATAGGAGCGTCGTAATCTTGATAATTTCTCATCACTGAGCAGAGATGGATTGCACTCATGATTACGGCAGTTCCCTTAGGAGACACAGCCTCGTCGAGGGCTGCTCCTATCTGTCGCGTCAAATGCTCCTGCACCTGAAGCCGCTGTGCGAAGAGCTCAACGATCTTGGGGATCTTGGAGAGACCTATAATTCGTCCGTTTGGTACATAGGCAACCGAGCACTGCCCATAGAAGGGCAGCAAATGGTGTTCGCACACTGAATAAAACTGCATCCGCGAGACAATGACGGGATCCTCGCACTCAGACGGGAATACACCATCCCCCACCACCTGCTTTAGCGAGCGGGTGTACCCCGACGTTATCTGCCGAAAGGCCCTCGCAAATCTCTCTGGCGTACGCTCCAAGCCCGCGCGCCCGAGGTCTTCTCCTGTCCCATTTATAATTAGACGAGCTGCTTGCTCAAGAGGTTCCGACATACGACCATCCACCACATTTCAATCTCATGACGTCGCGCTTCAGGATCTACTTATACGTGCTATCCCACAACCCTTTTTACCAAACAGAACAAGATGTTACATGGCCTAGATCTAGTCAGCCCATCTCCTCGGCACATAGATTGACGCTAAAACCTCAACCTGTTCTACGAACAATCCGTATACACCAAGAGAGCGTAATTCGCGCGCTTACGTCAGGATTCAAGGGGAGCTTTATGAGCAATCAAATGAACGAGGCAGAACAGTCGTGTATCAAGCTTTTTCTGGTAGATGACCACCTCGTATTGAGACAGGCTTTATCGGAAGCATTCGCTCACCGGGGAACATTCCAAGTTGTAGCCGAAGCTTCAGACGGCTCGGAGTTGTTGTCGCGACTATCCGATACGAACGCAGACATTATACTATTGGATCTCGCAATGCCGAACATTAACGGCATTGCCACCATAGAGGAGCTCAAGCGGCGTGGGGTCGATATCCCTGTACTTGTTCTCTCGGCTGACGAATCAGAGCGCAGCATCCGTTCGGCACTGGGTGCGGGAGCACGAGGTTTTCTACCTAAACAGGCAGATATGCGGGAAGTGGAGTTTGCTATCCATTCCGTTCTCGATGGAAAAACCTACCTCAGTCCGTCAGTTACGGAGCGCTTCATGGCGTCGAACGGGAGCGACAATAAACACTCCACACTCATCGCCTCACTCTCTCCGCGGGAACGAGAGATCTTCATACTGCTTGCAAATGGTTGCCCCAATCGAGAGATCAGTAAGCAGCTCCATATCAGCACCCGAACCGTGGATACGCATCGATCCAACATCTTGAAAAAGTTAGAGGTAAAAACCAACGCGGAGTTGGTGAAGATGGCGATCGCGGAAGGGCTTGTCTCTGTGTAGAGGTTACGGCACCTCGTCGCGCATGCTACCACCGACATGTTCGTCGGAGAGCGCCCTGTCGATACAATCCCACGCCAAGAGCGCGCACTTGATACGTGCCGAATGGCGCTTTACGCCCTCCAATGCGAGGGCGTCTCCCAGAACTTCCAAGGCGTCCCCGGACGCCTCACTTTTGATCATAGACCTGAAAAGCTTTGACAAACGAGACGCCTCAGTTTTTGACTTGCCCCTTAACAGTTCCGCCATTATTGATGCGGTCGCCTGACTGATGGAACACCCGTGCCCGGTGAAGGCGATTTCGCCGATTGTATCTGCGGAAAATTTTACGGTGAGAGATATCTGGTCTCCGCACAGCGGATTGTGCAGGTCTACCTTCCTGTCGGGATTGATGAGAACGCCCTGACAACGAGGCGCCTTGTAATGATCCAGGATTACTTCCTGATAAACTTCGTCTAACGACACGAGATACCTTCCCGAAAACGAATTCTGTCGACCGCCGCAGCCAATCCTTAATTATAACCTTCTCGAGCCTAATTGCCCAGAGCTGTGCTACTCCGTTCGAAAAGATATGCCAAACGCAGCAAGCTCTGGGGATCTCCGCTCATTTCGAGCTCTCCGGTCCTATAAGCTTTCTGAAGAGTGGTTCTACCATGCACCAGACGCTCGAACACATCGTCGTTACCGGCCAATCGACAACACGCTTGAGTCGCGTCGGTAGGCACACGCCGAGCCAGGTCGAGGCCTAGTGCCTCACCATCTACCACGAAACAGACCGTAAAGCCGGCCAAGTCGGTTATATGCGGCGCCGACGCCACGACTGCGACGAGTTCAGAAAACCATCTTCGGGAAGCTCGCGTATTCACACCGCTATCATGCCTCGAACCAGGGCCGATGTCAGCGGCTCATATCACACTACCAATCGGAGGATAGGCTGGTTCCTTTTAAGTCCGATCCATTTCGAGTGCAATTAGTCCGCAATACAATCAACCAGCTCGCCACGAAGGCCCCGGTTGCCACCCCTATCACTCCAACGACCTTGCACGGAAGTATGATGCTTGAAAAGTACTCGCCTATCGTGACACCAGCGACAAACGCGAGGAAGATGCTCCACAGCGAGACCAGCAAGGTCCACGCCAAAGCTTCTTGAAGAGAACATCCAATAGACACCCTCAGAATACCGTCGAGGTTCGGCGATTGATTCGTACCACGCCCTCCGACGATACGTAGATCCTCGGCTCTCTGAGCGCCCCCTCCGTTTTTAAAAGCGTTTGCGTGCTCTCTCATGCCTGGGTTCCCACAGAGAGGCGTTGGATCAATTTATCGAGATGTTTGGCATCTCGATACGAACCGAGAAGACGTCCGCCCGTATCTTTGGCCTTCGTGGCGATAAGAAGTGCCGACATCTTGTCTCCGCTCAAGGCATACGCCTCTGCCAGGGTATGCATCTCGTGAATCCCCTTCCATGAGGTGAACTGACAAGCCAAGGTGGCGAGCTGAACAGCGTACTCAGGCTCGAAGAAGACCCCCTCCTTCAAATAGCTCATCGCCAGAAGCCTCAAGACTCGCGGATTTTCAGATGAAACGATCAAGGCCCTGTGCAAATGATGCCTGGCGTAGGCGGTTTTACCCTCATCCAAGAGTACCTGAGCATAGGAGACGACAGCATCGAACGGTCCGCGATCGAGCGAGGCAAGCTTCGCGAGATCGTCACGGGCACACTCCGATTCTCCAACCAAGAGCTCCAGTCGAACGCGTGCCACCTCTAAGCGAGGATAGGCTTCTACCTCGTAATGCAACAGCCTAAGAGCCTCTCGAGCCTCCTCGACCAGGTAGGACACTCCTCCACTTTCCACCACTGCGGTGATGAAGATGGTTACTAATTCAGGATCAGCTGGCACCTTCCCCAAGCAGGCCCTCATGGTCCATGCGGCTTCGGTCGCATATCCAAGCCAGAGCTGAAGTCGTGCCAATCGCACATACGTCTCACGCTCACGTGGCCTGCACGCGATTGCCTGTCGAAGCGCGAACTCGGCATCTTCGAAATTCTTGAGTCTGAAGGCACAGTGAGACAGGTCCAAAAGGGCGCTCACGCGCGCCGGACTCGCCGGATTCTCCGCCAAACCCTTCTTGTACAACTCCTGGGCCTGCTCGTACCGAGCAGCACGGTAGTGTTGGGCTGCCTCGATCCATTCCTTGACAGGCCAACTTCGCCAACGCTTAATCCACTCCTTATAGAGTGAAAGCCGAGTGTGGAATCTTGACAGAGTGCGCATGGATTACTAACTGGTTGCTACACAATTGCGAGTGAGCGAACACACCGATCTCGGTGGTTTCACCTCACCCACTTATCGTCGAGAGCCAGCACCCTGCTTCAGGAAATATAAATGAGCAATATCAATGCGTTAACTGCTGCCCTACAGGAAAAACTTCCGCCGAATCTAGTCCTCACCGATCGAGAGTCTTGTAACTTCTACGGGCGCGACTGGCTCAAGGACTTCGAACCACGTGCTTCTATGGTGGTCCTGCCCGAGTCTATCGAGCACATCCAAACAGTTGTACTGAGCTGCATTGAATCTAAGGTAGCCATTGTTCCCTCGGGTGGAAGAACCGGTCTAAGTGGCGGGGCAACCGCTACCAACGGTGAGATCGTCGTTTCGCTCGAGCGCATGCGGCGAATCCTAGAGATTAATCGCGTCGACCGAACGATTCGTTGTGAAGCCGGTGTGGCCCTCGAGCGAATACAAATGAGCGCCTCCGAGCAAGGGCTCTATTTCCCTGTCGATTTTTCCAGTCGCGGCTCTGCTCAGATCGGCGGCAACATCGCCACGAATGCCGGCGGAATCAGAGTCATTCGGTATGGCAATGTCCGCGACTGGGTCGTAGGCCTCAAGGTCGTTACCGGCACCGGGGAGATCCTCGAGCTCAACGGGTCGCTATTCAAGAACAATTCGGGATATGATCTACGCTCCCTATTCATCGGCTCGGAAGGGACACTCGGTATCATCGCAGAAGCTACACTACGCCTTGCGAGCCCTCCCAAGGATACGACCCGAGTACTGTGCGGCTTGGCGGGAAACGATGGAATTCTTCCGCTCCTCTCTCACTGTCGCGACAACTTGCGCGGACTCTCGGCATTCGAGTTCATGGAGCAAAGCGCCTTGGAGGAGGTAGTCGTACGCCGTGGATTACGCAACCCTTTTGTCGGCTCTTATCCGACATATATCCTAGTCGAAGTGGAGCTTAACGAGCCAGGCGCCAGCGACGAGGTAGCGCGCGTTTTCGGCGAAGCATTCGAAAGTGGATTAATTCAAGATGTAGTTGTGAGCGAATCGACAGCCCAATCGAAGGAGCTTATGGATCTTAGAGATCTCGTTAGCGAAACGCTCTCGACACACTACACGATTCACAAGAACGACATCTCGGTGCCGGTTACTGCCATACCTACATTCGTTAAAGATCTTCACGCCCTTATCGAAGCGGCATATCCGGAATTCAAGGTAGTAATCTTCGGTCACGTCGGTGACGGCAACCTCCACGTGAACGTGCTTAAACCGACGAGCATGGAAGACAGAGATTTTTGGAGCCTGTGTCACCAAGCGGATCATACAGTCTTTGCGACTGTAAAGCGCTACAAGGGTAGCATCTCAGCCGAGCATGGCGTCGGGCTGCTCAAGCGCGATTTCATTCACTATACTCGCTCGAACGCCGAGATACAGTTAATGCACGGCATTAAGCGCGTATTCGATCCACACGACATTATGAATCCGGGGAAAATTTTCCCGGCCACATAAAGTCCTCATAGCGAGATGCAGACGAACTCTTGTAGGAGTGTCGTCTAAGCCATGCAACACCTACGTGCCGGTAGACATCAACCGGCATGAAACGTGACGAATCCATCAACGATTCTGCCGAGCCTTCAGATATCGTCGCGGGGATTGTTCATGTATCGCCGGAGGACCGCAAAGGGGCTACGGCCAGGTAGGCTGGGCAATAACCCCTTGGGAAGAGAGGCAAAACCCACCACTCTTCTACGTGAACGTGCTCGTGCACCTGAACGTAAACGTGCCCGGAACAAAAACATCAAGATGTTCGGGCACGTGCACGTTTACGAGCACGAGCACGTTCACGTGATAAGTTCAAAAGTGAGACCACAGGTCACTTTTGCCTCGCTTCCCTAGACCACCAAAGCAATCTTGGGCAGCCACTACCTGCTCGCTGCGACGAGGTTTTGCCTCACTTCCCCGCAAATGATTTCATGTACTTTGCCCCTTAAAATTGCTATCCTCCCGCCTCGTGATTCCGAAAGCGTACACGTACACAGGAGAACATATGTCTCACTATTTCGACATTCCAGCGATCAAGTTCGAAGGACCTGACTCCCGAAATCCGCTCGCGTTTCGCCACTACAATCCGAGCGAAATCATAGAGGGCAAGTCGATGAAGGATCACCTGCGCTTCGCTGTAGCGTGGTGGCACTCCTTTTGTGGTACTGGCAGCGATCCCTTTGGCCCTGGCTGCGCCGTTCGTCCTTGGGACGATGGCTCGAACTCTCTCGAAATGGCCCTGAAGAAGGTAGACGTTGCATTCGAGTTCATGGAGAAGCTCGGCGTCCCCTTCTACTGCTTCCATGACCGTGACGTAGCTCCCGAAGGCAAAGACTTGCGCGAGACGAACAAGAACCTCGACGCAGTAGTTGCCAAGCTCAAGGACGCACAGGCACGCACGGGCATCAAGCTTCTGTGGGGCACTGCGAATCTCTTCAGCAACAAGCGCTTCGTTCACGGTGCATCGACGAGTTGCAATGCGGACGTATTTGCCTATGCAGCGGCACAGGTAAAGAAAGCCATGGAAGTGACCAAGGAGCTCGGTGGTGTAAACTACGTGTTCTGGGGAGGACGAGAAGGATACATGAGCCTCCTCAACACTCAGCTGCGACGAGAGCTCGACAACCTCGGACGTTTCCTCAGTATGGCAGTCGACTACCGCAACAAGATCGGTCTCGATGCTCAGTTCCTGATCGAGCCAAAGCCGAAGGAGCCGACCACTCACCAGTACGACAGCGATTGCGCAGCATGCATGGCGTTCTTGAGAACGTACGGCCTCGAGAAGGAGTTCAAATTCAACATCGAGACCAACCACGCTACCCTGGCGGGGCATTCGATGGGACACGAGCTAGCCTACGCTAGCAGCTACGGAATGCTCGGCTCAATCGATGCAAACCGAGGAGATGAACTGCTTGGCTGGGATACGGATCAGTTCCCGACCAACATCTACACTACTGCGCAGGTTATGCTGGCAGTACTCGGTCAAGGCGGACTCGGTCGCGGCGGACTCAACTTCGACGCCAAAGTACGTCGAGAGAGCTTCGAACCGATGGATCTGTTCTATGCCCACATCGGCGCGATGGATGCCTTTGCGCAGGGACTCAAGATCGCTGCACAGATCCGTAAGGAAGGTGTCATCAAGGAGATGGTGGATCAGCGTTACTCGTCTTGGGAGAACGGAATCGGACTTCAGATATCCGAAGGGTCCGCAAACTTCGAAACTCTCGAGAAATACATGCTCGACAAAGGCGAAGCATCTCCGAACGTCTCAGGACGCCAAGAGCTCTTCGAGATGGTTTTGAACCGATACATCCGGTAGAGCTAGCTGGTTAGACAGTAGCTCCCGCAGTGGAATCTTACGAAAGTGAGGATATAGCTGCGGGAGCGCTAACCAGGTCAGTCAGCGGGCTTCCGTACCTTACCTGGCAATCGCCCCCACAGACGCTCAATTCGACCAATCGCCGCTCAGTTATCAGGATAACGCTCGAACCCATCTTGAAGGTGCCAATCTTCGCCCCTCGGGTGACCTCTATGGGTGACGAATGCTGGAAAGTTTGAGACTGAGATCTTTTCCAAGGCGCCTTGTTGGTCTCCACGTCGATATACGACAGTTTTATTCGACCCACATTAGTCGCTCCGACCATCACAACTGCGACCAATCCGAGATCGCTTTCGATAAAGCTCACAACCCGTTCATTCACCGCAAATAGTCCGGGAATTGAGTGCAAAGCCCAATCGTTCACCGGCCACAGGGCGCCAGGAAGATGTACGGTCTTGACTATCCTTCCGTCGACAGGAGAGTGAATGTGGTGAGCGTCGTGGGGCGAAAGGTAGAAGTTCCAGAGCTGCCCCTGCTGAAATCGTTCCGTGAGAGGGTCATTACCGAGCAGCTCGGAAACCTTGTAGGATATCCCCTTTACCTGCGTGACTTCACCCGCTGTGTCGAGGTCGGCACAAGATCTGAGTTTTCCGTCAACAGGACACGCGATCGGTCCTCCAATAGGACGCAGCTCTGGACGCAGATCGCGCACGAAGAAATCCCCGATGCATCGATAACCAGAGAGTGGCAAGGTAGCCATCGATGGGTCAATCGAATAAAGCTTGGCAAATATCCTAATCGATAGTCGCGCAAGTGGCCCTGGAAGAGGCAGCCGAATCAGGTGCCCGACGAACCAGCTCAGATAAGCTTTGGGAATATAACGAAGCATCTCCATCGACAGTGCCCTTTTTACAACATGAGAGGCGTACATCACCGGAGCTACCAGTGCCTATCCAACCCCATCAGTACCCGAGAAGTCGCTCGACCCCCTCGACGAGCCGCGCCCGCGCGAGGAACTGCTCCTCGAGTGGGGAAGCGAACGGAACCGGGGTATCAAGGCTAGCCACCCGAATAACAGGAGCATCGAGAAACTCGAACAGATATTCTCCGATATACGAGGCGATCTCGCCCCCTATGCCGCCGAAGAGCGTGTCCTCGTGAAACACCAAGACCCGCCCTGTTTGTTTGATGATCGCATCGATTGCGTCGTAATCCAAGGGGACCAGAGTACGAAGATCAAGTATCGCCACAGACCAGTCAGGCCGCGCAGAAAGCACGTGCTCCGCCCAATGAACGCCGGCGCCGTAGGTGATGACGACCGCTTGCTCTCCCTCGCGATGCACACGAGCTCGCCCAAATGGGATACCGACCGGCTCCTTGGGAACCGGACCAGAGATACTGCGATACAAGCCTTTGTGCTCGAAGAACATTACAGGGTTCGGATCGGCCAGCGCAGTGAGCATCAAACCCTTCGCATCAGCTGGAGTTGCCGGATATGCGACCTTGAGCCCAGGAGTATGCGCGAACCACGCTTCATTCGATTGCGAATGGAACGGGCCGGCTCCTGTCCCCGCGCCCGTGGGCATTCGCACCACCACATTCGCCGATTGTCCCCATCGGTAGTGCGTCTTTGCGAGATTGTTGACCACCTGCGTAAAGCCACTCGATACGAAATCTGCGAACTGCATCTCTACGACCGAGCTATGTCCAGCGACACTCATGCCGAGTGCCGCACCGAGAACCGCCGACTCGCACAGCGGAGTGTTCCTCACTCTGTCTCGCCCGAACTCGGAGAGAAAGCCATCTGTAACTTTGAATACTCCCCCATATTCGGCGATATCCTGACCCATGATGACGAGGTTGGAATGAATACGCATGCCCTGACGCAAGCCATCGGACAAGGCATCTATGAAGCGCATATGAACCACTTCACCGTCCACCTCCTCCGTCTCGACAGCTGCGGGGGTGGCATACACATCCGAAAGCTCTACAGCTGGCGACGGTTCTACGTCTGGCTCCGCAAATGCCTTTTCTACGTGCGCGTCTATCTCACGCATCAACTTCTCGCGAAGCGCTGCCATCTGCTTCTTGGAGATAGCTTTTTTTCTCAGAAGCAGTCGCTCAAAGCGTGCAACCGGATCCTTCTTGGCCCAGTCTGCCAGAAGTTTTTTCGGGACATACTTTACCCCGGAAGCTTCCTCGTGACCCCGCATACGAAAGGTCGTGCACTCGACCAGCACCGGACGTGGTTTCCTACGAATCGAACGTGCAAGCTTCGAGATCGTTTCGTACACCTCGAGAACATCGTTGCCGTCTATAGTCACACCCTCGACACCATATCCGATCGCGCGATCTCGCAAGTTTTCGCATCGATATTGCTGCTTGACCGGCGTAGAAAGAGCGTAGCCGTTGTTTTCGATCACGAATATAACCGGGAGCTCCCACACTGCGGCGAGATTTAAAGCTTCGTGGAAATCCCCCTCGCTAGTCCCTCCCTCTCCTGTAAACACCAGGGTAACCTTGCTACTCTTCGCGAGCTTCGAGGCAAGAGCTATACCGTCTGCAACCGCTAGTTGTGGTCCGAGGTGTGAAATCATCCCCACTATGTGGTGCTCGTGCGTTCCGAAATGAAACGAACGATCACGGCCCTTCGTAAATCCGGTCGCCTTTCCCTGCCACTGAGCTATAAGCTTCCAGAGTGGTATTTCTCGCGAGGTGAAGACGCCGAGGTTGCGATGGAGGGGTAGAATGAATTCGTCGGGCTCGAGTGCCTGTGTACATCCGACCGCGATGGCTTCCTGTCCTATGCCGGAAAACCATTTCGACACACGGCCCTGCCGAAGCAACAGGAGCATCTTCTCCTCGATGAGCCGAGGATACAGGAGCGCTTGGTAGAGATCTGGAAGCGTGGGCTTCACACGGGACTTACCGCTCGAGACTCGTTTGTGCGAACTCTTCTTCTTTCGACGGGCTACTTGTGCGGGCATCACTCCACTCTACATCATCGACGATCCGTAGCCACTTCTTTTAAGAGCTAGCTACGGCCTTCACGGTGTGTTCTTGCAGAGCCTGAATGAGATTATCGACCGCTGCTGAGCCTTGGCGAACTACGCTTTCGTACGTTCTACTACCGATGTGTGGCGTCAGATGCACATTGTGGAGCCCCAAGAGCGGATTCTCCGGCTGAACAGGCTCAGGGTCCAAAACGTCCGCTCCGTACCCCGCCACTTGGCCGCTCTTCACTGCTTCAGCCATGGCGCGCTGGTCGATCAGCGCGCCTCTGCTCACGTTCACGATGAACACCCCGCGTCGGCACATCCCCAAACGGCGGCGATTGATGAAGAATTGATTGTCACGGGTCAAGCTCATGTGAACCGAAAGGAAATCGACATTCGGAAAGAACTCTTCGTCCTTGAGAGAGTGTTGAATCGAAGGGGGGTACTCTGAGAACAGAGGATCAGCGAACACCTTCCCCAGCTGGTCGAGATACACGGAATGTTGTGCCGACCAAGACGTGTTGAACACACGAACGTTCATACCAAACGCCATGGCACGCTTGGCTACCTCTTTTCCCACCCGACCGAATCCCAAAACCCCCAAGGTTTTTCCGGCAAGCTCACGCCCGGTCTGACGCTTCCATTCACACCGATGCACGATCGTATTGTGTTCCGGTATGTAGCGGGTCAAGCTGAGCAACAGTCCGAAGGTCAATTCTGTGACGGTCGTGTGATTTACGCCCGGGGTGTTGGTAACCTTTATCCCGAGCTTGCTCGC
>JBILEW010000026.1:0-42492 GCA_044351885.1 Bdellovibrionota bacterium | reverse complement strand
TCTTGTCGAGACCTACTCCATACTTGCTGATTACCTTGGCTCGAGGCGCTGCCGCCTGAAGAACACGCGCATTGAAGTCATCCTCGCCACACAAAAAGCCATCGAATCGGTTACCATCTCCGATATGCGATAGGAGTTGGTCCTGATTCAGCGGACCACGGGCTTTGACTACCTCGATTCCAGAGTCCTGAAGCTTCATGACATGCGCTCCCGGCGTGTCGATAAAGCTCGAGGTGGAGACAAGAACTGTGTACGTCATGACTTACTACCTTAACAGGCTGCTGAAGCTAATTCCGTCGCCATACAATCGAGGAGCCGGTCACTGCACGACGCGGGGCGCAAAAATGACGCTAGCAGACAGGCTGGCACCAATCAAGATGAGTAAGAGCAGGTCATTTCTGGCCTAAAAGCATCGGTTACCTACTCGCATCCAGAGCCAAGGCGGCTGCGCCGAGAACCCCCGAGGATGTACCTAGGCCTGGAGGCACGACGAATGAGTCGAGCTCTTCGAGAATTACACGGTGTTGTACGTACCCGTTAAGTATATTGCCTAGCTTGGACCGAATGAGCGGAAAGAGGAATTCGTTCTGCATGACACCTCCCCCCAATACAATCTTTTGCGGCGAAAGCACAACGACCGTATTGGCCAAAGCCAGGGCTATGTAGTGAGCCTCGAGCTGCCACGCTGGATGATCGATATCGAGCCGTGAAGGATCCACCTTCCAACGTTGCTCCAATGCCGGCCCCGAAGCCAGCCCTTCGAAACAGTCACCGTGTGATGGGCAGCATCCTGGGAAGGGATCAGCTATCCGGTCGTGCGGTAGCATCATGTGCCCCATTTCGGGATGCGTTAGTCCATGCATCAACCTCCCACCGACCATTCCGCCTCCCCCGATGCCGGTACCGATGGTGTAGTACACGAAAGTATCGAGATCCTTCGCTGCTCCGAATCTGTACTCTCCGTAGGCTGCACCATTTACATCCGTATCGAACGCCACCGGCACTCCGAAACCTGTGAGTGGCCCGAGAAGATCCGCATTACGCCAAGCAAGTTTTGGTGTGGTTGTGATATGGCCGTAGTGTGGTGAGGCACGATTGAGGTCCACCGGACCGAAGCTACTCACACCGAGCGCATCGAAGGAAACCTGACTCGCACGGAAGAATTCAACTACGCGCGCGAGGGTCTCAGCAGGCGTGGTAGTCGGTATTCGAACCTCGCTTACGATGTTCAGATCCGAACCTATCACCGCACAGTTGAATTTCGTACCGCCAGCCTCTACTGCTCCTACGTATCTCATCATGGGCGTAGCTTATATAACGAATCACCCCGGGGAAGCGAGGCAAAACATCGCTGCTCGGGCCCCCTGAATGCCCTACGGAAGCGAGGCAAAACTGACCTGTGGTCTCACTTTTGAACTTATCACGTGAACGTGCTCGTGCTCGTAAACGTGCACGTACCCGAACATCTTGATGTTTTTGTTTCGGGTGCGTTTACGTTCAGGTGCACGAGCACGTTCACGTAGAAGAGTGGTAGGTTTTGCCTCGCTTCCCTAGCGAACGCCTACCTTGTACTCGATTCCGAAACATTTTCTGAGTCGTCGCAAGACTCGTGAACCTTCTATTGAACATCAGTCACCGATAGGAACGGTAAGATCTCGTGCGGCTTCCCACTTCGGGCTACCCGCCCCTGCCGAATCTCTACGACCAAGTCGTAGTTGCGCAACGTATCGATACGATGGGCAATAGCAATAACCGTACGATCCGCAAAAGCCTCGTGCAATGCCCGCTGAATTTTCATATCAGTAATATTGTCAACCGCACTCGTGGGCTCATCCAGAAGGATAATGGGCCTGTCGTGCACCAAAACTCTGGCAAGACATAGGAGCTGCCGTTCACCGACTGATATATTCCTCCCGCCTTCTGCCACCGAATCGCTTAGGGACATATCGAGCCCCACAGTACGCAGTGCACTTTCGAGTCGCTCGTCAGATAGAATGCCGTCAGGATCCAGATTGCTTCTCAGAGTACCAGCAAAAAGGTACGGATCCTGAGGAACAACTCCAAACAATTCTCTCACGGTTCGAACGTCCGAGCGTAAGAGCGACACTCCGTCAAATTCTATATCTCCCTTTCTGACATACACCATCCGGAAGAGGCTCTGAATGAGCGACGTCTTACCCGATCCTGTGCGTCCGACGATACCAACCTTAGAACCAGCAGGAATAGTCAGAGAGACATCCTCGAGAATGCAAGGTGTATCCTCACGATAAGACATGGAGTAGTCGAGAAACCGCAGATCTCCTCGAGACGACGGCGCGACGTGGCCATCCCGTAATGGAGCCATTTCAAACTCCTCTTGGTCCTGCGCAGGAAGATCCGCAATTTCGAAGGACCTCTTGATCACACCGATCGATTCGATGAGAAGGCCTACAGACCACGCAAGCCATCCGCACGCAGGGGCCAATCGGAGAATCACCGTGATAATCGCGCCTCCCATAACCAATGACAGCGAACCGTTACGAACGGCTAAAGCGACCAAAAGGAGCGCCAGAAAGCCGTAAGTGGCGGTGACGATACTGGACAGCAAGCGCCCCCAGGCCTCGATCTTCACCCTCAAAAGATGGATCTGTACATATCGATTGACGGCCGTTTGCAGGCGGCGAAGGAGCGAACTTTCGGCTCCATACAACAAAAACGCGCGCGAACCCTCTATGATGTCTGTCTCACGGTGAATCACCTCTCCCAACCTGATCGAACGCACTGTCGAAAGACGCTGTAACATCGGGGCTACACCCCATTGAATATAGAGAAACAGCGCTACGGTTGGAGCAATCAATAATGCACCAAGTGGGTGAGCGAAGAGGACCATGGCCGCAACGCTCAACACTTCGAGCAGCGCCTGCATCGAATCTCCCATGCGCACGATGCACGACGACCGGAGACTTTCGTAATCGTTCACCATTCGATTAATTAGACGACCGGACGGGTTTTCGTCGAAGAAGGTGGTGCGAACGCGCTGCAGCCCTCTCACCATGCCGTGATGAAAACTCTGGAGAGACCACAATCCTCCAATTTCAAACACCACCCACGACATCAATCGAACAACGAAGGACACAACCGCTATCATCGCCAACATCCACATCGAGACGTCAACGACCACCCCCAACAGAGGCACGGCCACAACGCAGTCCTGCTTCGATGCGCACTGCACGAAATAGCCTGAAAGCCAGAGAAAAAGCTGTGGCAGCGCGACCGCAACAACACTGAGCATCAAGGTAGGGACGAACAAGGCTCGCAAAAGAGGTAGGGCCTCGACGAATCGCCGAAGGGTCGCAAACGAGCGCCCGATCGAAAATACGGTTTCACGAGACGTGAAGGATTTAGCTTCCATGCCCCTCCTCTCGCACGCGGGCTTCTACGAAGGTCCGATACCGCGACAACGGTTTCTCGAGAAGTTCGCGCGGTCCACCATCTTCCACGATTCGACCTTTCTCGAGAACAACGATGCGGTTACATGCGTCGAGCTCGTCGATCCGATGAGAGACAAGTACGAAACCGCGAGCCTCACTCACGAAGCGGGCAAAAAGGGCCTGCTCACTGGCGGAATCAACCGCACTGAGAGGATCATCGAGAAAGAAGAATGGACGCCCTGAGACGAAAGCCCGCGCGAGGCTGACTCGTTGCTTTTGTCCCCCACTGAGGTTTATACCCGTTTCGCCAACCTCCTCTTGAAGTCCGTGAGGAAGCAGCTCGATGTCGGGTGTAAGACATGCTCGATCTGCAGCGCGCTCGACATCTACATTCTCCCGACGAGTCGATAGATCGATATTATCCCTTAAGGAAGCGTTCGATAGAAATGGCTCCTGGGGGGCATACGCAACGAAACTGCGATACTTGGAGTATACCTCAGCATTCCAGAGCGGGGCGCGGACACCACTGGAAAATTCGATCTCTATCTCTCCTACTTGCGGCGCTAATTCCCCAATAAGCAACTTAAGTAAGGTTGTCTTACCCGACCCTACCTCTCCCACCACCGCGACATGCGTCGCCAGATCGATCGTCAAAGAGAGGTTGTGCAGGGCATCGCCCGTTGGATAGCCCACTGTCACGTTGCGCACATGAATACGCACGGGCAGCCCCAACATATCTGTCATGCATGTATCTGCGTCAGATCGAAAATTCCGATTGATCTCGGGCAGGGCGAAGAAGCGTACCAAGCGAGAAACGGCGGCGGAGGCCTCGCCGAACTGCGTCAGAGAATGGGGTAGAAATTGGATCTGATTGGACAAGAGCGACAAGAACCAGACTGTAGGAAAAAAATCCGGCGCAGAAAGCGGAACCCCAGCGTACGAGCTGTACACGAGCATCCCCAAGATCGGCATTGCCCACCACGAGTAAGACACACCATACGCTAAACACACTAGGAAATGGGCTTTTCCTGCGGCGATCGAGAAACGCCGAAGTGCCTCGCGAATCCGTCTGGAAATGACTGGCTCCCAGTTCAGATAACGAACTAGCCGCACATTTCTGACCCACTCGCCGATCGTGGTGGTGAGACGATCCTGTTCGGTTTGGCGCAGATCTTTGTACCGCTCCAAAAGAAAGGCGAGTGACAATGCTATTGGCACCTGCAGCAGGGCAATGGCGATTCCGACAATCCCCATCATTCCTGCGAGTGCGACGATAGGACCCGTCGTAACCGTCAAAATCACGATCGCAGGGACCCAACTTCCCAGCGCAGTTGTGATGAAATCTTCGACTGCTTCTACATCCCCTGACAGCAACGTTTTTACATTTCCGGTCGAGAACTCGGGATTGGAGTGTGAATCTAGAACCAAGAGCTTCTTGTTGACCTTGTCGAACAGGAAAAGCTGAATACCTCGCGCGATCTGAGCTCTTCGTTGAAGGTCGAAGAAAAACACGGTGTGCCTACCGCATTCAGCCAAAAGATAGGTGAGGCACAGAGCTACAATTACGACGGCAGCCAGCTCGGCGGACAAGATGTAGCGCGCTGCGAACAAAGCCGTCACCATACCGGCGGCAGAGACGCATTGCCACGAGGCGCTCCGTACCAGAAGGGACTTGATGGAGCGAATACTCCCGAGCCAGATAGTACGACGGTCGAATGCTTGCGGCTCTTTGCTGCCTGCTTCACCTAACGAATCAAGGGTGCGGTGCAGCAAAGGATCGACCGCTACATCGGCATATTCGGAAGCAGTCAAAAGCTGCCGACGTTGGGCTTGTACAGAGCGAAAGAAGCGAAACGAATACATTGCAGCGAAGGCGAACTCAGGTCACGTTGCCGATCCTGAATACGATATCATCAATGGCATCCCCTTTCCTGAGATATGGGAGCACCTTTTGAATCAAAACTGGTTTCATGAAGGCAAGCTCTTGCGCCCACGTTGAGTGCACAACCCTGACAATGAGGGTTCTGTTGAGTATGCATTCGGGTTTTGAGATGCGCGCCAAGGTCTCTCCTACAATCTCCTCCCAGTGCAAGATGAACTCGTAACGCTCTATCCCTTTGTCCAGACCCTTGTGGGCTAGAGCTTTGGAGAGAATCCCCTTTATCTTGGTAAGGTCGGTTGATACCCCAGCTCTGCGGCGCCTCGGCTGATACTGACGGGATGGATAATCCCCACTGTCTTGATTCACCTCACCGACACGCTCTCCAGCTTGCCCGCGTTCGCTCGTGCGAGAACCAGCCTGACTTGCTAGCTGCACGGTAGTTCTTCCGGCACTATCATCGGCAGTCACACTGGACTCACCCCGTGCCCCTGGACGAGGTTTGAGGTTAGCGAGCTGCCCGAGCAGATTACCGACTCGCTCCACCAGCTACCTCCTTCTTCTTCTCGAAGATGACGATCATCTCGTCTGGTCGAACCATGCCGAGCTCGGACCGGGCAGCCTTCTCGACCACACGTGGATCGTTTTGCAAGCCGTTCACTTCACGCTTCAACGATTCTATCCCCTCGGCGAGCTTCGAGTTCGCTCGCTGCTGCTGCTCCACACTGCGCCTCAAGCCAGCCACCTTGGCGAACCCATCGTCGAGGACGAAGGAGATTCCAGCTATGAGGAGGGCGAAAGCTACTATCAGGATAGGACCAGAGATTCGCATACCCCGTACACTACCCCGCTTAGGTGCGCGAGGGAAGCCTGACAAAGGGACCCAGCGTGAGCATGGCAGTGGTCACCCACTCGAAAGCACGCCTCCAAAATCCCCTAACCCCATGTACTTTTTCGGGCGTTGCAGGGTAAACTGTCCACCCTGCAACGACAACCCCGACAGCGTATGACGCCCACGGGAGGCAGTTATCAAAAATCTTTTGACAGGAGCGAATATGAAATCCAGTGCGATATCTTCCGTCACAGCATACGAGTGCCTCGACTCGCGAGGTTTTCCCACCGTCGCAGCCACTGTTACTCTTCAAAACGGAGCTCAAGGCTCGGCTATGGTGCCGTCGGGCGCATCAACCGGCGAGCACGAGGCTCTCGAATTGCGAGATGGGGACGAGTCGCGGTACCTCGGTAAAGGGGTACTCACCGCTGTGGAAAACATCAAAGACAAAATCGCCCCAGTGGTTGCTGGCCACGATGTGTTGGAACAAGCAAGTCTCGACTCGAAACTGATCGATCTCGACGGGACCGAAACCAAGAGCAGGCTGGGTGCCAATGCAATCCTTGGTGTCAGCCTTGCAGCTGCCCACGCTGCCGCTCAGTATCTCGGAATTCCCCTTTTCCGATACGTGGGAGGAGCAAACGCGCGTCGACTCCCCGTGCCGCTCGTGAACATCATCAACGGTGGTGCGCATGCTGCGAATTCACTCGACTTTCAAGAATTCATGATCGTTCCTCATGTTTCCTCTACGTTCTTCGAGAACATCCGCTGCGCCGCCGAAGTGTTTCACGCGCTCAAGAAGAATCTCAAGAAGAAGGGGCTCTCCACTGGTATCGGTGACGAAGGTGGATTTGCCCCTGATTTAAAAGGGCCGACCGAAGCACTTGATGCCTTGATGGAATCGATCACAGACGCAGGGTACGAGGCTGGCAATGATGTTTCGATCGCTCTCGACGTTGCAGCAAGCGAGTTCTACAACAAAGAGAGGGGCACCTACGTCTTCAAAAAGAGCTCCAAGGAGGAGTTCTCTGCAGCAGACCTCGTCGATATGTACGCAGGCTGGGCCAGCAAGTATCCCCTCGTGAGCATCGAAGACGGACTCGACGAGAACGACTGGGACGGCTGGCGCCTCATGACCGAGAAGATTGGAGGTATGGTTCAGCTCGTAGGAGACGACCTCTTCGTGACCAACGTCAAGCGCCTCGCAGACGGCATCGAGCGTAGGGTAGGAAACGCTATCTTGATTAAACTCAATCAGATCGGAACGGTGACCGAGACCCTTGAAGCGATTAATCTGGCCCACCAGAATGGATATCGAGCCATTATGTCCCATCGCTCTGGAGAGACCGAGGATACCTCAATCGCCGACCTCGCGGTTGCAACAGGAGCGGGTCAGATTAAGACCGGTTCCGTCTGTCGTAGCGAGAGAACTGCGAAATACAACCGCCTGCTGTGGATTGAGACGTTCTTGGCTGGCTCCTCGATCTGTGAGAATCCGTTCGCGTGATCATCTGGATTGTTTCCCTCATAGCCGCGGCCGCAACGGTCGCGGCATGGTGGAGCCCGGGATCTCTCGGATGCGCTGCCCTCGGGTGGACTGCGCTTGGTTTGTGGATCGTTGCGCTGGCCGCACCACGTGACAGACTCAAACGCTTGTATGTCGGTGGTGTGCTGACATACCTCGGTGGTTTTTACTGGTTATACGGAACGATCAAGAATTTTGGCGGCTTCCCAACCATCGCCGCAATAGCCATCTTTATACTCTTCGTGTGCGGAAGCGCTGTGAGCTTCTTAATCTGGGGGTTCGTCTGGCAGCACCTGCCCAAGTGGTCCAGTCGGTGGGGGATACGGACTGCTCTCGCTTGGCTTGTTGCAACTAACTTCTGGATACGGATTTTCCCATGGGACTTCGGGCACACACAGCTTGGATTCGTACCGCTTGCCCAAGTGGCCGACATCGGAGGAGTGACTGGAATAAGCTTCTTGATGATGTGGGTTCTCGAGGTTGCCATACTAGGTAAGGCGGGACCTCTTGTTGCCAAGATCCCGCCCCTACTCCTTCTCGTATCATCGGTGCTCTACGGGATGAGAATGGAACAGATCATTCCGACGCTGTACGAGAGTCCCGTTAAAACCGTGATGATTCAAGGGAACGTATCGCTCCGCGAAAAACACGACGTGAAGTACTTCTCCGTCAATCGTCAACGCTATCTCGATTTCAGCGCAGGCGTTTCACAGAAAGACCTTCTGATTATATGGCCCGAAAGCACCATCACAGATTGGATACCAGCTCAAGCTTCTGACGCACGATCTGTCCCGGAGCTTCCATTTTTGGCTGACGGCTCTGCCTTTCTGGTCGGAGGGCTGACGTGGGCGTCGCGCGAAGAGTTCTTCAACAGCTCCTTGCTCATACGACCCGATGGCTCACTCGATACTCCCTATCATAAAATGATCTTGATGCCGTTTGGGGAATACACCCCTTTGAGCTCCCTGTTCCCTTGGCTCAAGGACATAAATGCCACAGCCGGCCAATTTACTGCAGGACTAAAACCCTCCGTTCTGACTTACAAGTTGTCAAACGGTTCTACCGTGAAGCTGTCTCCATTGATTTGCTACGAGGATGTAATCCCCGATTTGGCGAGACACGCTACACAGATGGGCGCGCAATTGCTCGTCAATCAGACCAACGACGCTTGGTTCGGTAATACAGTCGCTCCGTATCAGCACCACATCATTGCAAGCTTCAGAGCGATAGAGAATCGAAGGTTCCTTCTACGCTCGACCAATACGGGCCTCACAGCAGTGGTTGATCCTCTCGGGAGAACGCTTGCCTCTCTGCTACCGTTCTCTGAGGCTATCCTACCCATGGAGGTTAGTCTCATGAGCAGGATGACGTGGTACTCTACCCTACCGGTCGATAGGGCGTGGCTTCTCCTGGCTGTTCTCGGGGCACTGCTGACCGTACGATATGCCTTCCGTCGTTCTCGGGCGGAGTGATCCAACGGTCGATCAGGATACAACGATTCAAACACCCCTTCTGCGACCGAGAAAGCGATACAAACGACGTTCCCTTGTAGGGCGATTGACGGAAGTTATATGAGTGCAATCAGACCTCGAAAGCATTCAACAAAGGGCGCTTCTCAATAATTCCGCTTTTGTACCGTATGGAGCTTTCCGATAAGGAGAGGTAGGCTTTAATATATCCGGACTACAGAGATTTATTACTCAGACTCGAGTAGCTTGGTGTGGAATTACGCCGCGTGTAGGCCCATCGTGGAGATGAGCTACTCGCTGCATCTCCCAGCTACGATACCAGAGAGAAGATCGACATGAAGCTTCATTCGCCACAATCACCGAATCCGCTCGTGCACTTAGCACTACTTCTCGTTCTCGGTATGTGCGCATCATGTTCGAATCCTCAACCCGGACCGGACAAGACCGTTGCAGGAACTGTCTTGGGAGCAGGCTGGGGTGCTGGTGCCGGTGCTGTTATTGGTAATCAAGTAGATTCGACTGGCAAGGGTATCGCAGTTGGAGCAGGCTTTGGGGCTGTAGCAGGGTTGTTGGCCGGTGGCGGTTTCGACCTGGGAGAAGGTGCTCTTTTGAAGCAGGACCGCGAGCTGGCCGCACTCAAGATACGCAACATAGGAACTCAACTTGAACTTGAAAAGATCCAAGGCAATCTCGACAGAGCAGCGCTTACAGACGCTTCTATGGGCGTGTACCAAGTCTTTTTCGACGAGGATGCCACGAGCCTCAGAGCCGGAGCAGTGGCGAATCTCGAAGTGCTGGCTGAAGCTATCAAGACTAATCCGCATGTCGTTACCGTGAATGTGGTCGGGCACACAGACGATACAGGGGTTGCAGACTACAATGATCGACTGGCACTTGCCCGGGCGAACAGCGTCAGTGCGTATCTCGGCGCGCGAGGTATCGCGATGGATCACATCAAGACTAGCGGTCAAGGTGCGTCCAAACCGATCGCGAGCAATACAACCCAGGCTGGTCGTCAGTTGAATCGACGCGTGGATGTTTTTGTGTCCCGATGAAGTTATGCCGATTGGGCACGTCCAATTGCAAGAATGGGAAGATGCCCCGTTCGCCTTACATGGAGGTCTAAATGAGATCAGCCTATATTGTCGATGTAGTGAGAACTCCTCGAGCACGTAAGAAGGGCAAGTTTTCTTCCGTGCATCCGGTTGACTTGATGACCTATCCGCTAAACGCACTTATCAAGAGAACAGGCATCGAAGCCAGTCAAGTCGAAGACGTTTTGATCGGTTGTGTCACTCAAACTGGCGAGCAAGGCTGGTGCGTTGGGCGAACAGGAGTGCTCGCAGCAGGATGGCCCTTCACAGTTCCTTCAACGACGATCAATCGGCTGTGTGGGTCTGGGCAGCAAGCTCTTAATTTTGCTGCTAACGGTATCGAGGCCAAGGAGTACGAACTGGTCGTTGCCGGAGGTCTCGAACACATGACACGTGTTCCCATGTTCAGTGACTGCGGCGGAGAGGAGAGTCCCTTCTTGAAGCATCATCACCCTGATCTGGTACAGCAAGGCTTGGCAGCGGAGATCTTGTCAGAGGAATTCAAAATATCCCGCCAGGATGCCGATGCGTTTGCTCTCAGGTCGCAGAAAAACGCCAAACGCGCTTTGGACGAGGGCCGCTTCTCAAAGAGCATGGTACCCGTCGAATACAAAGACGAACAGGGAACGTGTGCTGTATTTGATCGCGACGACAATCCACGTCCCGAGACTACTATTGAAGCCCTCGCTTCTCTCAAAACCGTATTCAAACCGGACGGCATCATTACGGCGGGCAATGCATCAGCTATCGTCGATGGAGCAGCCGCCATATTGGTCGCGAGCGAAAAGGCGATAAAGGAACACTCTCTCACTCCACGAGCGAGAATAGTTTCTCACCGTGCAATCGGATCTGCTCCTCGCATAATGCTGACGGGTCCGCTGGAAGCTTCGAGACAAGCACTCGCTCGAGCTGGACTGGAGGTTGGAGAGATCGATCTTTGGGAGATAAACGAAGCTTTTGCTCCGGTACCCATCATGACTATTAGGGAGCTGGGCATCGATCCCGATAAGGTCAACGTCAATGGTGGCGGTATCTCTCTGGGTCATCCACTCGGAGCAACGGGCGCCATGCTTCTTGGAACCGCTGTAGACGAGCTAGAACGCTCAGGTGGCCGATACGCACTCGTCACCATGTGTATCGGTTTGGGGATGGGTATTGCTACTGTGTTGGAGCGCGTTTAGACGGGTGTTGTTCTCGTAACAACGCTATCTTTACGAGCTCTGCGGTGCTACTCACGCCTAACTTCTTCATCAGCCGATGTCGATGATTTTCGACGGTGCGGACTGATCGATTGAGGACGTAGGCGATCTCTTTGTTTGCTTTTCCTGCTGCTACGAGCTCGAGGATTTTTTGCTCGGCGGGACTCAACTCCTCGATATTTCCGACATCATGGCTGTGCAAAAGCCTTCGAATCTTTGGCAAGAGAACCGACTCGTCCAGAGGCTTCTCGATGAAATCAGCTGCCCCTAACTGCATGCTCTTGACGGCATTGGCAACGCTGCCGTAACCCGTCACTAACAGTACCGATGTGAGTGGGGAGATTTCGCGAATATGCTCGAGCAGAGAGATACCATCCATGCCGGGCATCGTAAGGTCAGTGATTACGAGATCGCAGCGCTCATCCCGAACAGCATCCAGGCACAGCTCAGCACTCGGAAAACAGCTTACATGAGCCCCAAGGGACTCCACCGACTGTTTGAGGGCTCTCCTAACCAGAGGCTCGTCATCAACAATGAATACTTTCTGTTGTGTGACCACTGGAAACCTCCTGAATGAGCGGCAATGAAATCATGAAGCAACTTCCAAATCCTTCCTCACTACTGACCTCGACTTTGCCTCCGTATCTCTCCGCAATATGACGAACTATTGCGAGACCGAGCCCTGTCCCCTGCCCTTCTGGTTTCGTAGTAAAGAAGCAATCGAAGATCTTGTCGATGTGACCAGGGGGAATCCCCTCACAGGTATCTGTTACCGTAATCAGAGCAACATCTCCTGCACGCTCGATGTCGATATCTACCCGAGCATGAACTCCCTTCGGAGCCGCTTGCATACTATTGGTAATAAGGCTGTACAAAATCTCCTCTAGCTCGATTCGTGAACACAAGACCTCGAGATCCGCTCTCTCTGAACACAGTGAAATCGTCACTCCACGACGGCGCGCTGTATCCAGGAGCGACCCCTTGACCTTCATGGCTGCATCCCATACGGAAGTTCCCCCAGAAGACCGGCCGAGAGCAGCGAGCTGTCCATTTTCTGTCTTGAGCATCTGTTTCGTGATCGCAACTATGCGATCAATCTCTGCCAAAGAGTCACCGAGATTGTCATGAACTCTTTGTGAAACCGGAACGGTCATGAGCTCGCGCTGGACCTGCTGAAGAAAGAGCCTGACCGAGCTGATGGGTTGACTCAACTTGTGAGCTACGATTGCGCCTAGAGTTCCCAAAGCAGACAATCGCTCACTTCGCGCGAGCATGTCTCTGTGGTCCGCTAGCTCCCGAGCTAGTCGATTCTTATCGGTAACATCCTCTACGACGAAAAGCATTCCACGTAGAAGGCCGTGCTGATCAGTGAGATTCGACCGTTCCATGACCACCTCTCTCACTCCTCCCTCGGCGCAATAAAGGCTGGCTTCTCGACGGGAGCGTCCACTACTCGGATCGATATCCCAGCGACCGGTCACCAAAGTGGCGATGTGTTCTCCCAGAATCCTGTTACTCGGAGCATCCAGAAGCTTACGAGCCCGTGCATTGGCATATGTAACAAAACCGACTAAGTCGGTTTCCAATAGACCCTCGTTCATCGAATCGAGGATGTCTCGGAAATGGGGCCGCTCAGCAACGCCGTCCTCGAGATGAGTGGCTAAGCCTTGCTTCTCCTGAAGCGCACGGTACAAAGCGCCTACAGCCAAGCCGACAGCAAGCAAGAAAACCGACTCCATCGTCCTTTGGATTCCGGCCTGGAGCGACGTGAAATCCCCTAAGACTAAGACCAGCGGTAGCGCCGCAAGAAGGAGCAACGACAGCACCTTGAGCCGCATATACCTGATTTGCATGCCCATTCGACCTTTCCGCGCGGATATCCGATTTCCTCTTATCTCTAATCGGGATGAGCTGTTCTTGGACTTGAGTATTTGCCGCACTTCTTCTCACCCCTATCAGGGAGGCCACTTTCAGCGCCGAAAAACCCCTCGACTATGAAGAACGCGGCAGGATTTACTCTCCTCGAACTACTAGTTGTGATCTTTATCGCCGGACTCCTGGCTAGCGCTGGTACCGCCGCATTCGGAACACTCGTAGATGCCTACCAGCTCAACTACACGATTAATCAACTCCAGTCGGATGTAGCAAAGCTGCGTAGTCAAGCGTTAGCCACCGGGTGCTCTCAAATCTTGGAGATAGGTGCGGACGGGGCTACTTACTCCGGTCGCACGAGCGCCTCGTGTTTCTCGGGTGATTATGATCCCGACGACTTGAGTTCGTTTACGCACTCCACACCGACCACTGTTCGCCTGACCCTTGCATCACCGATACAGCTGAACCCGCGCGGCTTCGTTGTCGACTCTTTGGGCCAGCCCTCGGAAGTTGCCGTGAACTTTTTATGCCGCGGAAGACCATGCACGACCAAACTCCTCTCGAGCATAGGAGTCTTCCAATGAGCACGACGATACATACTCAGCGTGGCTCGTCCCTGGTAGAGATATTGGTCTCGATTGTAGTTACGGGCATAGTCGCCATGGCGCTGAGCAACTTCTCCAGCGTTGGCTACCGATTACTCACAGACTCGCGAGAACGTGCAATCGCTCAACAGGTAGTGGCATCGACGATCGAAGAGTTGTCCCTTCGCGACCTTAATCTGCTCACTTCTTCGACCTATTCGGATCAGATCACACGCGGGCGGGTTTCACTGACTCGTACTGTCACAATCGCCTCGAATGCCGATAACTCGAGGTCGGTAGAAGTTTCAGCTCACAAAGGCAGCTCGACCACGACTCGCCGCACTCTGGCTACGATGAGTGCTCGGCTCACCGTATGGAGCACGCCATGAAGCAGCGGCACCTCTCGGACGAGCGAGGAGAATCACTGGTAGGCATGCTCGTTGCCATGCTCATCTCGGGCATCGTGCTCTCGGCGAGCGCTTCGTTTTTCATCAACTGCCTACATCACAGCTCGGACATCCGCTCCTTCACTCGTGCTCAAATAACCGCTAGTAGCCTACTCGACTTGATGAGCTTCGAGCTGCGCATGCTCGGAAGTGGCATGCCGCTGGCACAGGCTGGTTTCAGCTACCAGGATCCCGCAATCGGTGAACTTGCACTGCCTCTCCTATTGTCCGCATCTGCGACTGAAATGACTTTCCGTTTGAACGAGACTGGTGCCAGTGCGATTCTTACGAGCGATTTTCTACCATCCTCTGGTAGTCATACTGTCTCGGTGGACTCGACCGAAGGTTTCAGCCCAGGGGACTCGGTGTACCTTTCGTCCTTTTCGGCAGGCGGCACTCATGGCCTTCGCGGGGTTGTGCAATCGACGAGTGCAAGCACGATTCAATTGTCAAACTTATCCACTACTCAGGATGCGCGCTTTCCCGCCAGTAGCCTGATTCAGCCGGTTTCGGAGATTACCTATACGCACTCTTCGAATGGAGTGATTCGGACAACTGCGCACGGAGTAACGACGCAGTCTGACCACACCAGCTTCGAATTAACCTATCTCGACCGCTCAGGACAGCCCATCGCTCTGCCACTTAGTGCCACCACTATTCGGGACTCTTTAGCCGGTATCAGTGTGCTCGTAAGGGTCCAGTCTTCCTCGCGCTTCGGCGGCGCAGCGTCGGTCACTGAGGCACAGCAAACAATAGCGCTTAGAAATCTAATTTTGAGCAGATGAGGTGCAACCATGTCGAAGAGAAACACTGAAAAGACCGAAGCCGGCTACACGCTCGTGGCGGTGTTGCTGTTCCTGATGATTACTGCATTTGCAGGTGCGACTGCCGCTGGAGTACTCGGCAACGGTATTCAAACGATGAGTACTACCAACAGCCGAACCGAGGAGTATTTCAAGGACGAAAAAGTATTCGGAGAAGCTGTTCAGTGGATGCGGGACAACTCTAGCGGAATGACCGATATCTTCGGGCGCACCAAATTCTACACGGTATTCAAGCGTAGATCGTCGAGCGTCGGATCAAATGATCAAGGGAGCTTCAAGGTGCCTACGAAGATCGGTCTGCGCGCAGAGCCTGACAAATCAGTTGTCTTGGTGAGCGATCCTATACTCCTACAAGGTAGCGCCAGCTCGAATGCGCAGGGCAGTTTTCCCTCCACGACCGATACCAAGTCGGGTGCGATCTTCGATCCACTGAGCGCGTTGAAGAGCTCACGTTTCAGCGGGAAGAAGGTCCGAATAACTCTCGTGGACGCCATTCCGGTGGATCCCTCCAAGGATTTCGGAGATACTGGGGCTCCACCGCAGACGGATTTTCAACCGCTGTACCGCCTCGATGTCTTCGATAGGGTCAAGGTATCAAGAGAGGAGGCGGGAGATTCGCAGACAGGTGCCGCTACTCGAACATTCTTCAAGGACAAAGGGGGGCACTTATTCGGGCACGTTCTCGGGAAACTACAGTACGATTACGGAGTAGGATTCTACGGTCGTGATCAGGTAGAGATTCGCCAACCTTGCGACTCATATGTTTCCAACAGTGGTCCTTATTCTTCTACGGCAGCTCGCACGAACTGCCCCGTAGGTTCAAACGGATCAGTGTCGATTTTAAACAACACCAACGTGTACGGTTCCGTGCATACGAATGGCGCAATCAGCTCCCTTCCTCCATTCGGGGGCAGGGTGTGTGCGAACTCCACGTGTTCAGAGCCAGGAGCAACATGCCAAGGCTCCTCGTGTCAGGTACCGGGACTACCCAACTTCAACGCTTGGAGCACTTACTGCCCGAGTCATCAGGGAGCAGTCACACCAACGAGCGGATCGTTACTCACCGTCTCGGGCAACAATCCCCTGCAGAAGTGTTGGTCAAAGGTCACTATCGCCAACAATCGTGTTGTGACACTCACCTCGACCGAATATCCATACTTCATCGATGAATTAGATATCTCAAACACGGGGCGTTTGAACTTTGCGCCTTCCCCTGCCACCGGTACAATCACTCTATACGTGAGAAAAATCACGGGAGACACGTTCAATGGAAACCAGGTTTTCAACGTCAACAACAAACCGTATCAGCTTCGGCTGAACTATCTAGGGACCGAGCGTTTGCGCCTCAACGGTACGGCTGCTATGAGCGCGTTTATTATCGCACCTTCAGCGCCTCTCGAAGTACTCGGAAATTTCGTCTTCAAAGGGGGCATAAAGGCCACATCTCTTTCCTTCAATGGAAATGGGTCCCTCCATTACGACGAATCGGGAGACATAACGACCCTGAAGGGGGTTTCGTATCAGATCCGAAACGTGACGCAATTTTACAGACAGTGAGGACACTGTTAACTCGATATGGAGAAACCTATGAAGAATACATGCGCAATCCTTCTTTCAGTGCTGCTGCTGGGTGGTGTGACGATCGGCCATGGAGCTGCTGAAGATGAAACTCCGTGGTACGAGAACGAGCAGGCAGTCCCCTATCCGGACAACACCAAAGCACTACAGGACTCTACCGACAACTCGGTGGATATCCTGGGCAATGCTTCTGACGACAAGCTCCTAGCTCTCCAGGGAGAGATCATGCTCAGGCTCCGCGAAGACATCGCAGAGGTCTACTCCAACGGGAACCTTGTCGAGCAGATCGTCAAAGGTGTCGGCAGTACAGGGGTAGTAACCTCAATCGAATCGGATGGATTGAGGTTCACGCCTACGGGGCGGCCTGAGCTGACGTGCGCAGCAAAAGAAAACGCCTGGTTCGGCCCCTGCCGCGTCGAGCAGACTCCCGATCAGGGTTAATGAATACGCTGGGCTGCACGCGCCGGTCCCGCGCGCTGCTCCGATCTAACCGCATATTTTCGTGAACCGCTCTCCGGGGTCTTTAGTACGGGCTCGACCAAATCCCCTAAATTCAATAGGTTGACTCGACGGAACAAAGCAGGTTGGCCGTAACCTGCTGATTGTACTACCCTAGATTAGTTGAGCCTTGAGCCTCAACTAAATGCTACTTCTTGACCGATTAGATCATAACAGTTTGAGACTTGTAGAAAGGGACTGTTGAAGAGCGATGTTGCGCGCCTTTGAAATAGCACTGCTGAATTTCGCCGAATCATTCTATGGTTTTGGTCCCATCGTGGGGATCATGACCCTTGGCGTGATAGCGCTCGGCTGCATCCTGGCCCAGTTCTTCATCAGCGGCAATACCACCATGGGCAAAACCATGATCCCGGGCATTGTCGGAATCGTTTTCCTCGTGGCGGAGGCCTTCCACCTCATCAGTCCTCAGAAGGCGCTCGACAAGATACAAGCACTACAATCCGCAATCGACAATGTGTCGTCACCGCTTTCTCCGGTTCCGATAATCGAGCCCCTGCTCAGTTTTTTCATAGCCCCTCCAGATAAACGCTTCGTCATCGAAGAGAGCTTTTTCGTCGTATTTGTCGGCTATCTCCTGCTGGTCGGTCGACTGAGCTGGCTCGAATACAAGAAGACGGGAGTGATCGTCGGCGACATGTCCGTTTCGGGGCTTGTCAAGGACAAGTCGCGACGACCCAAGCGGTCCAAGAGCAACGAGCTAGGATCAGGAGATCTCGCCAACACCGAACAGATCGCGAAGTGGACCAAATCGAGTGGAAAGGTCGGCGACTCGTACCTCTACGTAAACGATCTACGCGGCAGCGAGGGTGTTGCGCTTACACAAGGGAAGTTAGTGATCGGTTGCGAGGACCGCAACCGACACGTGCTTGTCGTGGCGAAAACTGGAGGTGGTAAAACTTCTCGATTCATCTTACCGATCCTCTACAACGACTGTATGGATCCAGATCGATCGACTATCGTCATCGATTCGAAGCCGGAAATGTGGCGAAAGCTCGCCGCGATGACCCAGAAATACAATCCAAGCAAAAAAATCATCCTCTTCAATCCACTAGATCGAGCTCGCTCCCTGAGTTGGAACATCCTCTCTAAAATCGAGGACGACACGGATGCCAAACTGATCGCGAACACGATCATCATGGCTACCGATCAGCCGCAGGCGAAATCAGACAGCCCGTTCTTCCGAAACAACGCTCTGGCAATCCTCAACTCAATCATGGTGGGATTGCTTCACGATCCCAACGAAGTCCTGTCCATGCCGAGAATTCACGAGCTCGTGCAATCAGGTATGAAGCCGCTCTGCGATTGGCTCGAACAGCACCCAGCAGCGATTCGAAATACCCGCACCTTTGTGGAACTGGCTCGCTCAGGCTCTCAGAACGCCGACACTATCATGTCGGAATTGAGCATGCGTCTCAGCGCCTGGGATCTCACGGCTATTCGCGCCACGACCTCCCTCGATGAGCTCGACATCGAAGACCTGATTCAAAAGCCAACCCTCTTTATCGTAGAGCTGCGAGAGTCCGAGTTGGAGATGTTGCGCCCCATGGCCAACGTCATCGTGGTAGAGATTCTCCGCTTCCTCACCAAGCGAGCCGAACAGTGTCCTGGGGTAAAACTTCCCCGTCCTGTCGGATTGGTGATCGACGAGTTTGCGAGCGCCCTTGGCCGACTTCCAGATATTCATGTGAAGCTCAATACATTGCGATCTCGTAATGTAAGTATCGTTGCAGCTATTCAGTCGACAGCGCAGATCAAGGCCAACTATTCCGATGACGCTGATTCGGTTCTTGCAGGTTTCAGCACCAAGATATTCATCCCAGCACTCGATTTGGCTGACGCAGAGTGGGCCTCCAAGGAAAGCGGTCAGATGACGATCCGCTTTCAGACTCAGTCCACCGGCGCAAACCGGAAGTTGATAGAGTGGTTTGCGAGTCGTAACGACAGCACTCAGGAACAGGTACAGCAACGTGCCGTCCTCACCCCTGACGAGATTGGGCGTCCGGCTGACAACATCTCAACGTTTTTCATGCCGAACACCCCCGTATATCAGGGACACCTGGTTCCGTTCTTCAAGATTCCCGAGATGCTCAAGAGACTAACGGAGTTCGACTCCGACCAGTACGAGCTGAAGCTGCGGTCGGAGCCCATTCCGTTCGAAGAGAAGGAGCCACAGGCTGCTCCGGCTTCCCAGCCAGCGGCCGCCCAGGGCGGTCTTCCCCCTGGAATCACGAACACCAAAGGATGGACCGATGACCAGGTCTCCCAGAAATTGGAAGAGGTCAAAAAGACTTTGGACTGGGACAACACTACGGGAAGCGCTCGAAAATGGTGGGAAGCCTTCGAAAGTGAGAACAAAACCCGCATGCCGCTGGTTTTGCGCTTGGCCGAAGAGCTTCAGGTACGAAAGGCTACCATCACCGAATTCTTCTTGGCGTACGTCTATAGCAACACGGATAACATACAAGCGAATCTAAGCTATCTAGATTACACTCGCCTCAAGAAAGAGGAAGAGAAGAAGAAAAAAGAAGCTGCCGCGAAAGCCCTTCAGAGTTCGGGAGCTGGTACCGGAGCCGCAGCCGGAGAGCGCTGGTAGTCGGCAGTCTCATTCCTGGGCTGACGCTGACGAATTACGTTGACGTCGGACAACAAACGGTAGACGTCGGCGCCTACCGTCCATCGTTTGACGTTGGCGTGGACGTTATACGAGCTTTGTATGCGCAGGGTTTGCTCCAAAGGGGAACACCCTTTCCGGATCGTCAAGGATCTTTGTGGCTACGCCAAAGTGCGATATCGAGGAATCTCAAAGAACGCCTGCCAGCTCTTTACCCTATGTGCTCTGGCCAACATCTTCGCTGCATGGCGCAAAATTTTAAAGCTACAAGCGAGGCGCTATGCCGCTTAGCTCGGCTATTCCCGACTCAACTCCCTCGTAACAGCCTTCACAACTGACCGTGATAGAGGCGATACATAAGATCTCCATCGCCCAACAAGCCTCCCCTGTTTGTCGATCAGGAACTTTTCGAAATTCCACTTTATCTCTCCGCGAAGGTCGGATGGCCCCTCCTCCGTCAGACGCCGAAAAAGCTCTTGTTTTGACGGCCCACGAACCCCACTCTTCGGAAAGACTGGAAACGTGACACCGAAATTGAGCCGACAGAACGACTCTATCTCTGCATCAGAACCTGGCTCTTGGTTAGCAAAGTCGTTACTTGGAAACGCAAGAATGATCAAACCTCGAGCAGAGTTGCGTCCATACAATGATTCCAACGCATCGTACTGCTTGGTAAAGCCACACTTTGATGCGGTATTGGTTACTAACACCACCTTGCCAGCATACTCCCCCAGCTCTACCCCTTCACCCCCACGCCCGGCAAGCTTGCACGGATAAAGAGAGGAGATACTCGACCGCGGTACCGAGGTCACACCACCATAGAGCGCTTTGATAATTCTCATAACAAATCCACTGAAAACTAGCCTCTTGAACGCCGACCATAATCATCGGCTGGCTCGACATGAACCAGCACTTTGGTGATGAGAGGAAGAGCATTTTGCAGAGCCTCTCCTACATTGTGTGCAATCTCGTGGCCCTCTCTGATAGTCGCCTCAGGATCACACAAGACATCCAAGTCCACAAAGTGATCCAAGCCGACCTTTCGCACGTGACATTTGTGGGTGCCGAGCACGCCCGGCACTCGAACCGCGATGTTCCTGATCTGAAGGGAGATCTCCGGGCTGGGAGCAGTGTCTACCAATTCCCGTAGAGCCGGGTGAAGTAGTAAGAGTGCATTTACAGCAATAACTGCCGATGCAATCAGGGCAGCAAAATCATCGGCACTCTCGTAGCCTGGACCACCCACCAAAGCAATCGAGATGCCCAGAAAGGCGGCCAGAGATGTTATCGCATCACTGCGATGGTGCCACGCATCGGCGGTAACTGCTGTGCTTCGTGTTTCCGTTCCGACACCAATCACAAACCTGAACAAGAGCTCCTTAACAACTATCACTGCAGCCAGGACCACGAGAGTAAAAGCTGCAGGGGCGTGATGAGGTGTTTGGATTTCTTGAATGCTTTCGACTGCTATTATAATCGACGCACCGAGCAACGTCAGCGCCACAACGACCGCTGCCAACGGCTCGAATTTGCCGTGGCCGTATGGATGATTACTGTCTGCTGGCTTTCCAGCCATCTTCAGGCCAAGCAAAACAATTCCTGAAGTGAGCACATCCGACGCAGATTCGATCGCATCGGCTATTAGGGCATAGGAATTGCCCAGCACGCCTGCGATACCTTTCGCTCCGGCGAGAAGGATATTCGCACAGATACCGAGCAAGGTGCTCCTCAGCCCGGCCTGTATCCCTTTGCGCGCTGCATTCATAGCCGACTATTCAATTCAATATGAATTCAATCTAATGCCGAAATACTTCGATGTTACAGAGCTTCTGTCCTGGTGTCGACCGAGTTCCGTGAGATAGCTCTATTTTGCCTGCCCTCGACTACTGTGAACTGCCGTCTAGCGGCATAGTCTGTTTTCGAGGTTATTGGATGGGAACAGGCTTCGTAGCGACCTGACTTCTTTCGGGCGCTACTCCAATCAATAACGACACCATTTTCTTCTTGGCGTTGCTACTCTTGAAGAACTTCGTCACATCATCGATAAGCGACCCATATCCCGGGTTCTGGGCCCAGTGAGCGTTGTAGGCTCTCAAGAGCCGATCCCGATGTCGATTACCTCGTGTCTCAAGGTGGGTGCACAATCGCTCTTCAGCGAAATCTGGCGTGGGTTTTCCTTCTTTAGCGTTCTTCAGAAGATTGTAAAGCTCTCGAGCAGACACACATACTTCATGCCCGAATACCCTACTTGTCAGCTCTTCCAGCACGTCCTCAGGAACCGCTTTATCACGCAAGGCTGCGATGAACTCGACTCCACGCTCTCGCTGGTAAGCAAGGGCGACCTGGTAGACCATCTCGTCCATCCAGTTGATGTCGACAGGTATCCGATGATTTGGACGTGCCGACGACGGAGCCGCGAGGAGATCGGTGCAAGCGCGGCCAAGTTCAGCTCCTTGAAGGGTCTGGGTGAGATCAAAGATCTCGCAAGCGACATCTCGGGCAAAAAAGCACTCTAGGTGCAAGAGCGTCTCGTTGATCAGATCAAGATCAACTTTCATCGCTTTGATGGACCGCCGCAGGTGATTTTCAGGATTAATAAGATCGAAGCACTCCTCGATTATCACCTGCTGTCTCCGATGTCGAGCCAGGATCTCCTGAAGCCCTGCGATATCAACCGAGTCGAAACACTCTTGGATGCGAGTTGTGATGTCCGGATCGATCCCTTCGAGGCTCAAGATGACATCAGCAAAGACATGGACACTTATTGCCAAACGAGACGCGGCATATTTGAGGTGTACTCTAAGACGGGGGAAAGCCAAATCGTAGGCTCGCTCGAACGCGAGAACCTTGCCCAACGGCCCCATCCAGAGCTCCTTGAGATACTCGCTCTCAGCGGGCGAATCCTTCCGAAGCCCATGAAGCAGAGTCCTGAACTGGTAGGCCTCCGGCATCATAACAACTGCCAAGGTTTCGACCAAGCTGTCCTCAAAGGCAGGATCCGAGAAATATCCCACGATGTACTCGGACATCGACACAAAAAATGTCTTTTCGAACGAAGCGCGAACGAGCTCGATGAAGGACGGAGGCAGGTCATTGTACGTCTTCAAGAGAACTGGATCATCATGAACCCGATGCACGATATCGTTAATATCCAATCCGGCTAGGAGCGTTTCTACCGCTGTCATAGCCTCTTCGGAGAGACACTCTGAAAGCGCTGCCTTAAGAGGGAGGTGTGGATCGGTCAAATCATAAAATGCCCGCTCGATGCGATTGAGATCATCGTATGATCTCTTCAAGAGCGCCTCCCGGACCGCATGATCGAGCTCTCCCCTGTCGGTATCCTGATCAATAAGTTCTGCCAGAGCGATGGCATGCTCTTCATCCTCGGGCGAAGCACGAAAGTCGTAATCCCATACCCCTGGCTCTGGCTCTTCTCCTCGGTACCGCGCCAAGAGATCTATGTTGAGCGGCCACCGCCCCTGTCCGTGCACGTAGCGCTCGAACAGCTCTTCGAATTCCTTCGCCGGCATCCGGACTCGGACCTTGGACAGACGCTCCTCGATAGCCTGTCGTAAAGCTTTCCCGTACAGGCACTCGTATGCACGCTGAGTCGCCAGACATTGCCGGGGCGCCAGAAATTCGATGGGCCTGAGCATTTCGAACAAGTCGAACGAGTGGTTTATGCGTTCGTACACGAGCATAGCCATCCGGCGAGCGTCAAAAACTGCCAGACTGGGGAACAACGTAGGGTCGAGATCGTAGCCAAAATGGTCAACCAGCGCTTCATTGGTCTTCAAAAACCGTTCCGGAGAGAGTGCCGCTATCCTCTCGGCTACTATTTCGTACGAGTTCATGATGCGGTGGCCCACTCCAACTCGGCCATTGAGCATGCGACGCTTCTTGAAGCGCCTCAGGAATGGACCTATTCCTTGAGTGTGGTCTCGCTCCGCTGCATCACGGGGATCGCTCAACCAATCATCCAATTCACCAGCTATGGACGGAGGATAGAGTAGATTGTGAATCTCCTCCGCTTCGGCTCGTGCATTCCAACCAGAAACAAGCTCCCCCATCCTATCAACATCGCTCTGAAGCAAATTGCGCTTGATATGCGCTTCGAGGCTAACCTCGCTTTCTGGAGCGTCGGGATCTCCTAGTTCCAGATAGAACTTCTTGATGAGAGCCATTTCCGCACTACTGCGGCCGAGCAAAAGATAGCGAATTGCCCGAAACTTGTCCCGAGACTTAAAAGCTGCCTGCTTCTTTTGTTCGTAGAGCTCGGACTTTCCTATGGTACGACGAGCTTCTCCCTGGGGCTCTGCCACTTGATTCTGCAAAATATCATTGAGCTGCCGAGCGACATCCTTATAGGGAATGAGCAGAAACTCCTCTCTGAGAGCTCGCACTTGCCGCTCGGTACAATCGAGTAAGATGTCGGTCATGCGAGCTGCTTTGTCCGCGTGTGCTCCATGGTAAAGATCCCACAAGGACTTAGCAGTGGCGGGGACGTCGAGACCTCTCACGATTTTGGCTATACGATCGGCTGACTCGTGCCCGACCCGCTTTACAATCTGATGCAGTATCTCCGGGCGCTCTCCCCGTTCACGAATTGCGGCATAGTACCGCTCTGTGAAGTATTCGTTTGCTCGGTCGAGGATCTCCTTGCTATCGAAACAGCTTCGATCAGCCAGCACGACGTTGAAAGCGCTCAAGTAGACGTCGAGATCCGTTTCGCGAGCTTTCTGTGCCAGATCGTAAATCTGATCCGCTAGCGTCTCTGCTATTTCCTGAAATTCCTTGGCACGAAGTTCACGGTCTTCAGCACTTAGCCGCGGAGCCGGCGCCGGAGGTGCGAGTATCTCTGTTGCCAGCTCCGCGAGACGGCTCTCTCCCCCGGCTACCGCCAGAGGACGATGAAACTGGTCGAATATCTCTCCTTGATAGTAGTAGATAGACCGATCGTTTGCCTGAACCTCGTCGTCCTCAATCAGAGGGGCATCGGCCTGAACTTCGGTGTCTTCGGGAAGCGGCTGCGAGGAGAGCATCCGCTTTTTGAAAACGATCTTCTTGCCTCCGGCGTTCGAGTTATCCATGAAACAACCTCTCTGCCCTTGTTCAGTCTAGGCGTATTCCATCTCCATCCATGCCCGCTCGCGCCTATCACGCTCTGGATCCTCGACTATGTCTTGGAGAATAATCCGACCTAGACGAGCCTGAATAACATCAATTTTTGCATTTTTACCGTCCATATGGAGCGGATCCAGGAAGTCCGGATGGAACCGCAACATATGATCGAGAACTGCTCTGTCATGTTCGGACTTAGCTATCATCGCCCAGACGTTTTTCCCGACCCAAGCAAAATCAGCAGCGCCCCAGTCCAACATTTTTTGAACGTAGTGGCCGATAGCCAGGAGCTCTTCTGGAGCAGGAGGCCGTTCGAACTGATAGGTGCCTTCGCTGTTCCGCATCCGCTCTGCGATCCACACGAGATTATTGACCAGTTGAGGCATACAATGCTTCGAGAGCACGCGCCTCTCGAGTGTCGAATCGAGATACGCCATTTTCATGGGATGGAGACGACGTAAAAATGCGTCGTCGAGCTTGCGATTGAAGTTCTTCGTGAATATGACGAGAAGATTATCTACGTTGCAGTCGATCGGTGGCCGGGACTCGAGATATATCCGCGCGTCTTGGATCGGGCCAAGGAAGAAGGTATCTATGTGGCCCTCCACCTTGTCGATCTCGTCGATGAGAAGAATGACCGGCTGGTTCTGAGACTTCAGAAAGGCCTTGGACAAGATTCCCAAATTCATGAGCTTGTCCTTGGCTGCCATCTCCTGTCCTGCCATGGACGAGGCAATTGCAAGCGCCGAGGGTACCTCGATCAGATGGGCCGTATTCATTCCGTGGTAACAGCTCAGACACATGAAATCAGCCCCAGTAGCTTTCGCCAAGCACTTCGCCAAGAAGCTCTTACCGCATCCGGAGGGTCCCTCGAGCAACATCGCCCTGGTCCTCTCTGTAGGGGAAGTCAGCAGAAGTGACATCTGCGTAGCAGTGAAGCGGGCGCACTGATATCCAACTTCTGCCAGCCGTCGAGCCATCTCTTCAGGATCGTCGAATTTCGTTAGCCCCACCTTTTCTGGCTTGTAGGCCTTACCTCGGCGTTTAGCATCTGGATCGTTTACGATGCCCTCGAGCAACCAGCGCCCCAAGCGTGCATGTATCTGCTCTATGGTCGCGTTTCGATTATCAGGGACGAGTGGATCTGCAAAGTCCGGATGATAGCGCATCATCTGTTCGAATACCGTCCGGTCGTGCTCCGACTTCGAAAGCATATAGAACAAGTTGCGTCCTACGAAGGCGAAATCGATCAAGTCCCACTTGAGCAAGTGCGAAAGGTAGTGTGCTGCTTTGAGTAACTCTTCGGGCGCAGGGGGTCGCTCGAAGGGATATGAACCATCGGACGAGCGCATGATATCAGCGACACGGATAAGGTTATCGGCCAATTTCGGGGAACAATATGGTGCCAGTACCCGACGCTCGAGGGCAGAGTCCATGAATCGCATTCTCAGAGGATGAACACGACGCAGGAGCGCCTCGCTGATTGTTCGTTCGAAGTTCTTCGTAAAGATGATAACCAAATTGTCGAGGTTCGCATCGATTGGGGGTCTGGATTCCAACCATACTCGCGCATCCTGGATCGGGCCGAGGAAGAACGTATCGATGGCAACATCTACCTTGTCGATTTCGTCGATCAAAAGAATGACGGGCTTTTCCTGGGAAGCGAGAAATGCTCGAGAGATGACACCAAGATTCATCAGGTCCTCAGCACTTTTTGCTCCCTGCCCCGCCATCGCATTCACCATTCCGAGCGTCGAAGGGATCTCGATCAGGTGTTGCAGGTTCATACCCTTGTAACAGGAAAGGCACATGAGCTCGGCGCCTGTAATCTTGGCGAGCGACTTGGCCATGAAGCTCTTTCCGCATCCAGAGGGTCCTTCGAGCAGGATACATTTGATGCTGTTGACCTTGGTGTTGAGGAGCAAGGAGAGCTGGACCGCATAGAACGGCAGACAGTGATATCCGACATCCGCAAGCTTCAGTTCGAGCTCTTCTGGACTACCGACATGCCCGAAGCCTATGTGCTCCGGCTTGTATTCTGAGTGAAAATTCGGATTAACGACGCCGAGCTCGCTTCCGTCAGTTTTCGGAATCGCGTCATCGATCTGCTTACCGTTGCGAAAGGTAAACTTCCGGCCACCATCGATAGCCGATACGTCATCGTAGCCGCTGGAGTTGATATCGTCTTCTGCCATAACGTGCGAAACCTCCTGAGAGCCCAACCATTGCCCGGTAAACTGCGGCTCTACAGGAGTTATGGCGCATAGCGCCGAAGATGTAGCATTCGGCATCATCCTGTCTTTTCTAGTCTCATTTGAGGCTAAAAACTCATTATTCCGATCGATGCTCGGGCTGCGCTAGCGAGAGAAGTCAGATAACCCACTGATATTACACGCGTTATCAAGACGCCTCCCTACTTCCATCCTGTGATGAGGTTTTTGGATCCAGATCCTCATGCTTCGCCACATTACGCCGTTCTCAACTAATAGAATGATTCTCTGTCGGATGGATTCGACAGCTATCACTTTTCGAGGACAGGATGTCTATCTCGGTTGGCTCCAACTTACTCTCCTTGAAGGCTCAATCAAGCCTCGGGAAAACACAGCGCGACCAGAGTAAGGTGTATGAGCGCCTGTCGTCGGGGCTGCGCATCAACACAGCTGCTGACGACTCCGGCGGTCTGATGTTGGCGGACAAGCTCAAGACCCAATCTCGGCTACTATCCGTGGCCTTGAGAAACGCCAACGACGGATTATCGTATGTTGCAGTTGCTGATACTGGACTAGCGACTGCTGGTCAATTACTTGCGCGCATGGGCGAGCTCGCCAATCAAAGCGCCAATTCGACGTACACGACATCACAGCGCTCCGCGCTGGCAAGCGAATTTGTCGCTCTCGGCTCGGAGATCGACCGCGTAGCTCAGACCAACACGTTCAACGGCTTTGGAACGATTTCGAACAGTAGCAGCTTGACCATTCAATTGGGCTTTGAGGGCGATGCCAGCTCGCGTATCACATTGGCTTCCGCCATCGGAACCCTGACGGCACTAGGCCTTTCAAATGGAAACACCCTCTCTTTTTCAATCACGGGGATAAGCTCAGACCAAGCCGTCACGGCATCTCGTCTAGCTATCACCGCCATAAATGCGGCCATCGAATCGGTCACTCAACAACGGGGAATAATCGGGGCGAACGCGAGCCGTTTACAATTTGCGATCGAAAATATCGGAGTGATGCGAGACAATTTCGTAGCTGCTGAGGCCGCGATTCGAGACTCCGATATCGCTGCAGATGCCGCCGAAATGCTCCGTCTTCAGATACTCGCCCAGAGTCAGACCGCAGTTCTGGCGCAAGCTAATCAACAGCCTGCACTCGTCCTGAAGCTCCTGGGTTAGATCAGGTTCCTCTTTCCCTCACCAAAAGTCCGAGTTCGGCAAAGCTGCGAATATTCGGTGCAGGACTACGATCCTCGGGGTCGAAGAGCAGGGCCTCCCAACCCGCATACTGCGCTGCACGAACATCCAAAGCCAGGTCATTACCCACGTGGAGAAGTTGCGAGCCATCAATCCCAAGCCTCCTCGAGATCTCGTGAAAAAAATGCGGGGACGGCTTCTTCCATCTGAGTTGCCCGGCCCAGAAAATATGCGTGACATGCGAAAGGAGTCCCAGTTCGTTTATTGTCGACTGCACCCGCTCATCATTGTTGGTTGCTACAACTGTCATGATACCCGACTCGCGCGCCGTCTTTAAAAATTCGGCCGCACCTGCCGCTAGCATTCGGATATCACCCCGCGCGAACTCCGCATACAGAGCCTCGGTGATAGCAGGAGCAGGATTCCCAATACCGGACTCCTTGAGCATGCGCTCAATAAAAGTATTCCACTGTCGACGCTCCCGTGCAGGCTCCGTTCGGTACTCGTCTCCCCGTGCCAGATATTCGTCTTCGAATGCCTTCCACACGGTGGGCAAAGCGCCATCGAGGTCTCTAGGATTCACAGAGATGGAGAAACGACTGAGGACCTCTGAATAGAGCGTACCTACCGAGCTCCGCAAAGTGTAAAGGGTTCCATCGGCATCGAGAACCACGCCACGAATTCGGGGTAGCCTCTGAAAACTCATACCTTCCGCACGCCCCCTCTCGGCTTACCTACAGCCCATTCAATTCGCATGCTAACCGCCTCTTTCTCTTGAATAATCAGGCAATCAAGGATTCAACGCTTTCTTAGGAAATGCGGCGAAGTCCCTCATTTTGATTAGCCCCTCACTCTGTCTTATTATAGAGAAACTTCGCGCTAGAGGGACCCGTCTTCTACTAGGCTCCCGTCAATGCGGGGCTCTCGCGTTTTCGGTTCAAAGTCCGCCAGGTTGTTCGTTAATATCTGAAATCTGCGGTTTGGTGTCAGAGGCTATGTTGCCAAGCTCCAAACGCGGCATGTTTAGCTGTGCTTAGGTATTATGAAACTATCGGTACGACACCACCTTGATTGCAACGCGTTGGGATTTTTTGGTCTTCTTCCTCGAACCCATCTGTTTTTAGGCTGTATTAGCTGGGGACTCCTAGCTTTTGTACTTCGAGAATCAGCATCCTGGGCGCAGGACGATACGTTACCGGAGGTGCCTGCTATAAACCAAGCCGCCCTCTCCAACGAGGATATTGCCCGAAATGAGGAGCGCTTGAAACGACTCGAAGAAGAACTTCTCAAGACTCTCGATTCAAGTTCCAAATCGTCTGCCGAAGAAAACCCCCGCAATCCGTCTCTCACCTCCGTAAAGATCTCCAACGTCAAATCTCCTCGGGGAATCGACGTGGCGCAGCCATCTAGTCAACTTGCATCGGATACGCCCTCGCACGATGAGAGAGTCGAGGACTCTCCGGCTAGGAGCCTCAAGCAGCTCGAGGAGCATCCCGTGCTGCAACCCACCAATCGTCGCCCTTCCGAAAGGACGAAGAGAAGCGTACCTGAACATGACACCGACCTTTCACATCGCCTCTCAATAGCAGAAAGCCAAGTAGAGATCCTATCGCGTGAGTTGGATATCACTCGAAAGCGGCTCAGATCGGCTGAGAATGAGCCTGCTTCAGGATCTAGTGCTGACAGCCCTCGAGCCTCTGCGTCAATGCGAGCCCGCGCGTCTACTCCAGCGAAGGAATCTGTGCAGATAGATCAGCCGGAAGACAACGAATGGGTCACGCTGACTTCCGCATCAGAGTCCGTCGGAAGCGCTGCTCATTTCCATGAGACTGGTGGAATCGGTTCGATGAGACGATTGAATTCCTCCGCCCTCGCATCGGTCGCGGTAGATAACGCTCCATTGCGTATCGGGCCAGGCCAACGGGAGTCGGCCCTCTTCGTCATGCCTCGTCATTCTCAGGTCAAAGTCGAGCACCGAACTGGTGAGTGGTATCGTGTCACTACAGACGCTGGTGCTCGTGGCTGGCTCTGGAGTGGTGCGTTGGTTTTCGATGCTGGGGTTCCTTCCACTTCGACTGTTAGAGTTGGTGGCTTCAGAACCAAGAATGAGCCTGTTACCTTGCGCTACTAGGGCCCGAGAGGGGCTCGTATGGAAAAAGAACTATACGAGTCATCAACGCATGTAGATCATTACTTCAATCGCTATTATGACCCCCAAAACAGGTAGTCCGATGTAGACTAGTAAATCAAACGGATCTGCGACCAAGCTACGCGCTATCGCACGACGCGGGCTAGGGACTGCTTGTAGTTGTGACAGCTCGTTCGAAGAGGGGATCGTACCGAAGCGCGTAGACGTCGCAGCAGGCGGGCTCAAATCATCCCACTCTGCTATAGTAGAGACGCTGTCTTCCTCCTGAGTGTTTGTCTTCGCAGTTCCGACCAAATCTACCTTTAAAGCCGGTTTCAATATTTCCTCGAAGTGCTCTTCGAAGAATGCCCGCTCCTGCTTCCACTCCTCTGGGATTTCCTCCTCACTCCGGGGAGAAAATGCCTGACCTACTTCGTACACAACGCGCGGAGCTAGAGACTGGACTTCCCCTGGGTTGCTCTCCTTGAGAACAGTAAGCCCGGTCGATGTCATTGAAGGGGCCTCTGCGAGGGACACCTGGCCTACATCGTATACGGCGGTTGCTTCCCCTTCTTCCGGAAGTGGGCACCCATCCAGCACCGCATCGTATTCACGCCTTTTCTGCTCATCTACCAAGGTCCGATAGGCTAAGGTCACAGTCCTTATGAGCTCGATTGTCGCTTCTTCGTTCTCGGACTGAGCATCGAACGTATTCGTCTCATCCAGAACGTGTCGGTAGGCAAAGGTGATCTCCTCAGCGGACGCAGAGCGGTCTACACCGAGGATATCGTAGTACGTTTGCGCATCCGCCTCGAGCATCGCCTCGCACCGATTCGAATCAACCCCACCGCTGCTGTTGCCAACCCTCATTGTCAGCAAAGCCCTCCGTCACCTATCTCTACGGGCAGCGTAGACTTGCACAGAGCGATACCGCGTCTCACGACAGTTTCTCCTATGCGGCCGCAGAATCCCCCTACTCTACCCATGGTAAGTCAAGGGTCGGTAATTACTCCGTGCAACTTTACAACTAAATGCATATCATCTCGATATTATTCAGCTCTCCAGTTAAAAGACCGACACCTTACTCGATATGCCCAGCTGTGACCTACCACCGCAAAATAACAAGCGCTCGGCACTCTGGGGATTTCTCCTAGTAAGCCTATCTCTCGCATTACACATCAAGCACTTACCGTATGCCGAAGATGACGCCTATATCCATATGCGAATCGCTCGGAATCTGTGGGCTACGGGACTCCCATACTTCAATCATGATGAGCCCGTCATGGCTTCGACTGCGCCCCTATGGCTGCTCATAACAGCCCCTGCTGCGATCCTCGGCACCTACCAGCCCGTTGGTGTTGCCTTCCTCAATGTCGTAGTGCTCACAATCGCCAGTTTGGTCTGGGGACTCGTATTTTCAAACCTAGCCCGGAGAAGCGCTTCGGCCCCTCACCTAGGAGCCCTCTCGCTCTCCTTTGTTACCCTGGCGCCTTCCAGCATCAGCTTGATGGAGACACCCTTTGCAATGATGCTCACGGGCACCGCGTATCTTGGAGTCATAAGGAAAAAATGGTGGGGAATTCCAGCCATCACGCTTGCTCCGTTCGTTCGTCCTGAATGTGTCGTGTTTGCGGCCATCCTCATCCTCTATCGTCTCTGTTCGAGACGACCGTGGTCTATCTTCGAAATCACCGCAAGCCTCGTACCGGCTGGACTTATGGGGGCGTTCGAACTGTACTTTTTTGGCTCTGTCGTTCCGCATACTGCTCACGTCAAAGATGTCGTGTACGACATATCTGCGGCTGAATTTGTCAGGTTCTTTTGTTTAGGAAGCTATGGGTCACTCATAACTAAAAACATCCTCCCGTTCTCTGCAACCTTGGTCGGTGTGGGCCTAATCGCACTGATTCGGAGCCTCAATCTGAAAAGGTATAACCTCCGCCTTGGAGAAGTGAGAGCACACATCGGAGAGCTTCCCTGCATGTACTTCATCCTGGCTCCCGCTGTGATCATTTTCGTCTTGTACGCCATCAAGCATGTGCTCATTTTTCCGTGGTATACACCTCTGGTTCTTCTCCCTGTGCATCTTGGCTGCCTATCCCTCCTGAGGAACAGATCGTTTTCCGCGAGGCTCGTGAGCCTAAGCTTACTATTTCCTCTCTTGAGCCTAGCAGCGCTCCTCGCCGGCAGCTGTATCAGGCCTGAGCTCTCCCCCTTCTTCGAATCGGGAGCACGCGCTCGCCAACTTCGCTTCTTAGGTACCTTTGTGTATTCCGTCTTTCCGGGAGCACGGGTATTGGCGCCGGAGATAGGGGCCTTTGGGTTCTCTTTCAAAGGCCCAATCATCGATGCTATTGGCTTGGTGTCTCCAGAAGCGGTGGATTTTCACCCTTTGAAAGTACCCGAGGAACGAGCAACAGGATTCCTTGGCTCCGTCCCGGTCGCGTTCGTCGAGAAAGAAAAGCCTGAGATCATGGTAGGCTTGAAAACTTTCTTCGCACATGTGCTCACAACCGATATTACCCACGACTATGACATTATCGAGCGCCCCGCAATGTGCGAGGAAGACCGTTTGCGGGCACTGAACCCCTCGGTTTTCGGGTCTCAAGAGATCCTGATTTTCCGCCGTAAAGGTCTTGCAGGCCCGTACGGTACTGATATCTCAACTACAAGTCCGTAGTGCTTCCCATACCCAATTCGGACTACCTTTACGGCTGCCCCTGAAGTGTGCAAAGGTGCCGTCATGTCCAGTGAATGCACTCGTACCAACATCCTTTCTGGCTCCCCGCTCGAGCCTCTTCGTGGATATTCTCGAGCCGTGGAGCTCGGTGATCACCTGTGGATATCCGGAACAACCGCGATGAACGCCAAAGGCGAAGTAGTAGCTCCCGGGGATCCCTACGAGCAAACGAAAGCCATATTGAGCTCTGTGAAAGCTATCCTCTTCACGCGTGGATTCCAAGTCGGCGACGTAGTTAGAACACGCCTGTTTGTGACCAATATCGCTCGCTGGGAAGATTATGCTCGCGCTCACCGTGAGGTTTTCGAAAAGACCCGGCCAGCAAGCAGCATGGTTCAAGTCGCCAAACTCGTCGATCCTCGCTTGGTAGTGGAGCTTGAGGTAGAAGCGGTCAGAGGCGCCACCAGTATTGAGAACATCTCCATCGAGTACTGAACGGATGGAAAGAGCCCTCGAAAGGCCTTCATGACTCTACTCTACATCGTACACGAAAGTAATCAGCGGCTGAACCTCCGGGCTCAATGAGCGATGTACTGGACAGGCAAAACCAGCGCGCTCGAGCTTCTGGCGCTCGTGGTTATGTAATGCCTTGGGCAAGTGAATTTGCACAGGTAGTTGGCCGATTCGCCGGGGATCTTCATTCATGTTTTTAACGGCGTGCATGTGCATTCCCGCTACATTCAAGCCACCTCGCTCTGCCACCAAAGCTATGGTGGTCATTATGCACGAGCCCAACGCCGCGGCTACGAGATCCGTCGGAGAGAAGCTCTTACCTTCGCCCCCGTTATCACGAGGAGCCTCGGTAACGATAATACTACCCGAAGGCTCGTGCACCAACTCGACCTTCTTTGCCCCAATATATTTGCCGTGAATGCTTACAGACATCGCAGTCCTTATGAATTATCCGAAGTCGGTTCGTCGTCGTCCACATCCGCACCATCGGTCAAAAGCCCCTGACGATGCTGATAATATGCTCCTTGCAGGAAGAGATAGTAATCTACTGAACTTTCCTTCGCCGCTTCGACAGCTTGAATGAGTCCAGCTCGCGTGTGGATGTACTTTACTGCGACTGCCGACGAGGTTAAGGCTATCTTGGTACTATTCGAGGCATTGCTATATCCGATCCAACTAATAGGATTGAGAAAGCCATCTACAACCAGTCCTATTCCGTCGCGTACGTTCGATGGCCCAAGAAAGGGTATGACCAGGTACGGGCCTGCAGGGACCCCATGATAGGCAAGTGCGAGAGCAAAGTCCTCTTCATGGTCGGGCAATCCCATGTCCGTCGCTACATCCATCAGCCCAACCACACCTATAGTTGAGTTCACCAGAAAACGCCCCGTATGATCCACAGCCTGCGAGAATTTTCCCTGAATGACGTCACTGACGAGATACGACGGATAGCGCAGGTTGTTGAAGAAGTTTCCTATTCCAGTCCGAATGGGACGGGGCATGTTGTCTTTGTAGAATTTAGCTATGGGCTCGAAAACATAGATGTCCAGCTCATCATTAAACCAGAAAATTCCGCGGTTTACTGGCTCTATAGGATCATACGGCTCTTCTACTTCACAAAATGCCCGAGGCACAGCCCCCGAAACGCTCAAGAGACAGACATACAAAATAGAAAGGAGTGTTTTTTTCATATTATCGCCCTTCACGATGGATTCCCTTCTAACGATGCGTATGCCTTCAATCCCTGGCCTAAAACTGCAATACCTCTCTCTATCTCGGCGGATTCGAGAACGAAAGCGATGCGAATAGTACTTCGGCCGGCATCTCTGTGCATGTAAAATCCCGCTGCAGGCGCCACGAAAGTCGTGGTTCCCTCGTGCGAGAAGTTTTCGAGCATGAAGACCGCAAAATGTTCCGCGTCTACTACCGGCAACTTCGCCAAGAGATAGAATCCTCCTTGAGGAGAGTGAGTTACGACCCCCTCGATCCGACTCAAGGCCGCCAGAGCGACATCGCGTCTAGTTTGATACTCTCTTCGTGCAGCCACAAGATACTCGGGCGAGATTGTGTCCATCATGTAAGCGGCCGCACGTTGCTCTAAGGTGGGTGCCGCCAACCGCGCTTGCGCTATGTGGAACGCGGCCCTTCTCAATTCAGGGTGCCAGGTAATGAGACACCCAACCCGCGCTCCACACAAGCTGAATCTCTTAGAGAGGCTATCTACGACTATGATGTTGGGGTCGCGAGGGGCAAGTTCGAAGATACAGCGCGGTTTCAGATCGTCGAATACGAACTCCCGATAAGTCTCATCGACGATCAAAAAGAGTTCCTTTTCACGACATAGATCAACAAGCATAGAAAGTTGGGCATCAGAGCACACAGCTCCCGTGGGATTATTGGGATTACAAACCAAGACCGCCCGCGTATACGGAGAGATGAATCGCTCGATCTCCTCCCTACTCGAAACAGCGAATCCCTCTTCGAGAGAGCACGGCAGCGGAACGAGCCTGACTCCCGAGATAGCCGAAAAACCGATGTAATTGGCGTACGTGGGATCGAAGATCAAGATCTCGTCCCCGGGATCACAGCACACCATGAACGCAAAAATGAGCGCTTCACTTGCACCCATCGTTATGAGCATCTCATTAGCTGTCAGACCTATGTCATACTCGCCGTTGAGGTATCGACTCCAACTATCTAGGAGCGCGGCACAGCCCTCCGAAGCTTCGTAAGCGAGAACCGGCTGCTGAGCCTTGATTAAACCCTCATGAAATTCCGCCGGCGACAGCAGATCAGGTTGGCCAATGTTGAGCCTACAAACGTGCAAACCCCTGGAGGCAGCTTGAGCCGCCAAACCTGCGAGTCTCCGAATGGGTGACGGAGGGGTCTTCGAAGCACGAGAGGAGAGCTGCGGGGTAGTCATAATTCAATTATACCGGAGTAATACATACACGCAGAAGGGCTACCACGAAATATCTCTGATACCAGTGCACCTCAGATCCAGCCCCTCTTGTGGAAAAGTCTCAGCAATCCCAAGGCGCTCAGGATCATGACTACCCACACACTGGGATAACCCCATGGCCAATCCAACTCGGGCATGTATTTGAAATTCATTCCGTACACCCCTACGATGAAGGTGAGCGGAATGAAGATACTGGACATGATCGTCAGCACCTTCATGATCTCGTTCATGCGATTACTTATACTCGAAAGGTACACATCCAGAAGTCCGGAAAGTATATCCCTGAATGTTTCGACAGTATCGATGACCTGTATTGTGTGATCGTACAGATCTCGCAGAAATATACGAGTGCTATCTGTGACGAGGTTCGATTCGTCACGCACTAATATATTGACTAATTCTCGCACCGGCCAGACCGACCGACGTAAAAGTATCATCTCCCGCTTGAGATTGTGCACACCCCGCAAGGTAGTCGGTGTCGCCTTTTCGACCACCTCTTGCTCAAGCTCCTCGATGTCGTCACCAAGTTGCTCTAGAACCTCGAAATAGTAATCGACCACAGCATCTATCAGAGCGTAAAAAAGATAGTCCGCCCCAGACTTACGTATACGTCCCTTGCCTGTCCGAATTCTCGCGCGTATGGGCTCGAAAACATCCCCAGGATCCTCCTGAAAAGCGAGCACATAACCGTCTCCGAGAATCAGACTCACGTGTTCGGACGATACCGTCCGACTCTTGCGATCATACGTGATCATCTTCAAAGCCACGAAGATGTAGCTTCCAAAATCCTCCAGTTTGGGCCGCTGAGAGGTGTTGACGACATCCTCCAACACCAAGGGATGCAGCGCTAACACCTCCCCGAATTGCTCGAGCACTGACGTATCGTGCACTCCGTCCACATCGATCCAGGTAACGCCCTGGCTTTCGCCAGGCGCCTTGAAATCGGATTCGGAGACAGTTGTGAGCTTAGTCTCGTCGCAACGATCCGGCCCGTAGCGAATGCACGAAATCGTAACAGGATGGGTCTTGCCTCCTCCGATATAAATGACGCTACCTGGCGGCGAACCGACCGGTTTGCGAGCAGGGCGTTTTCTACGAGCCATAGGAAGTCCCCAAGGAGAATCCGAAAACTCAGCTTGATTCAGGAAGATACCGAGTCAAGGCGGCGGCAACGATGAAACAGTCTCTCGAAGGTCGCACTGATGCAAGGGGTTTGATTTTGCAAGACAGCAAGGAAAGCGACCTCCGATACCAGAGGAGTACTCCCCCCAAATCTCTTCCAAGACATCTGTCATCCAAGCTGCAACGAGCATCGGCCTCGCACGTTTCGAGCGCACTCAGAGAGCCCTCGGCACGGCACGACACCAGGGACCATCCCTGCTCCCATTGTGGCGGTTCGAGATGCCAGATACACCTCCTTTACCTAGACGAACTAGCACGTTAGCTCGTTTCCGGGGCGATGTGGCTCTTTTAGTGCGTCTTTGATACCACCGGTCAGTTTGTGGTAACCTGGGAATCCTGAGCTTCGGAATAAGCGACTCGAATACGACCTCAGCCAGTCGGAGCAGATATGACACATTTCAACCTAAACGAGCACGGGATAACGGCAAAGACGGTCCATCGCAATTTAGCGCCGTGTCGGCTGTACGAGGAGGCAATTCTATCCGAACCAGACACACGTATCGCCAACAGCGGCGCCTTGGTCGCTTACTCTGGGGAAAAGACAGGGAGATCTCCGAAGGACAAAAGGATAGTTAAGAATTCATCATCACAGGGTGATATATGGTGGGGCTCGGTAAATGTCTCTCTCGAACCCGCTATTTTCGACATAAACCGTGAGCGAGCCGTTGACTACCTCAATACTCGGGAGACCTTGTACTGTTTCGATGGATTTGCGGGCTGGGATCCGCAACACCGGCTTAAAGTGCGCGTCATCTGCTCGCGCCCCTACCATGCCCTGTTCATGCATACCATGTTGATCAGGCCCACTCCTGAACAACTAGCCAACTTCGGGAAGCCCGACTTTGTAATTTTCAATGCCGGACGATTCCCGGCAAACCGTCACACCGCCGGAATGACATCGAAGACGAGTATCGACCTCAACTTCGAAAACGGCGAGCTCGTGATCCTCGGCACGGAATACGCTGGAGAGATGAAGAAAGGGGTGTTCACTGTAATGAACTACCTCATGCCCAAGCAGGGCATCCTATCGATGCATTGTTCCGCTACGGCCGACAAGAAAACCAATCGTTCGAGTCTGCTGTTTGGACTTTCAGGCACTGGAAAGACAACTCTGTCAGCCGATCCTCATCGCAACTTGATAGGAGACGACGAACACTGCTGGTCGGACAACGGCATCTTCAATATCGAGGGAGGATGCTACGCTAAGGCGATCGACCTGACCCCCGAGTCGGAGCCAGATATCTTCCAAGCGCTTCGCTTCGGGGCAGTCCTTGAGAACGTCGTATTGGATCCAGAGAATCGCAACGTCGACTTTCACGATTCCTCAATTACTCAAAACACGCGAGGCGCCTATCCAATTGAGTTTATCCGCAACGCGCAAATACCGTGTATCGCAGATCATCCGACAGATCTCATTTTTCTGACGTGTGATGCGTTCGGAGTTCTTCCTCCGGTAAGCAAACTTTCGCCTGCTCACGCAATGTATCACTTTATAAGTGGGTATACAGCAAAGGTCGCAGGTACAGAGATGGGGATTACGGAACCACAGGCGACTTTCTCCCCATGCTTTGGCGGACCGTTTCTGGTTTGGCACCCGGCGAAGTATGCGGAGCTCTTGGCCGCGAAAATGCAGCAGCACAAGGCCAACGTATGGCTCGTGAACACGGGCTGGAGCGGGGGCGCGTACGGAACTGGCTCGCGCATGAAGCTCGGACTTACCCGTCGGATCATAGATGCGATCCACAGCGGAGAACTTGCTAACGCGCCTACTCGAAAAGACCCGGTCTTTGGGTTCGAGGTCGTTGCCGAGTGTCCAGGGGTTCCATCTGAGGTATTGATCCCGAGAGATACCTGGCAAGACAAATCCGCCTACGATGCTACCGCAAACAAGCTTGCGACGCTCTTCGTCAACAACTTCAAGACCTATGAGGGCGGCGTATCAGCGGAAGTTCGGGCTGCCGGCCCCATGCCCAAAGACTAAATCGGCCCTTCCGAGTTTGGACTGGGCAAGAAGCAGGGTATTGCACAAGAAGGCTAGTGACAGGGCCTTGAACGGGTATTGGGACGAGCTCGAGCGTAAAGTGAACAAAGAGGACAGTGAGGTCAGCGAGGGGAACCAATACCCGTTTTACCTATACTTCCCCCCTCGTTGCTCTCGCCCCCTTTGTGAACACCCTCCCACGGGTGCTCTCGCTCGGGCGCTAGACCAACCTACCCACTAGACTCCCAGGAGCACCATTAAATATTCCCCTCACGGAAAGCACCCGTAAGTATTTGCAGGCAGCGTGAGAGGGGGTTATCCTGGCCTTGAATTAGGGAATCTTGAGACCACTCCGGATGCGATCGACCGGCGCAGCTGCGCTTCTCAAAAATATTACCACTCAGAAGACCTGCCCAGGTTGCATCGTCATCACCTGTCCGGATTGGGTCCGGCGAGACCGCGCACTGAAATACGTCGTAGATAATTTTGCCGGTCCTAAGTACCCCCTCCGGACATTTACATTCGGTGATGCTGGTCGCAGCTCGATTACCCATTTTCTCGGCGACATCGGAGCTCCGTCCCTATTCGAAACAGAAAAGTTTGTTGTAATTCGGTCTGTTGAAAGCGCCAAGGCAAGCGAGCTCGAGCCGATATCGTCATTCATTGCAAAGCTGCCGGTCGGAGTGCACCTCTTTATTGTTGGGGCGAGCCTCCCCAATAGCCCGAATTTCAAGAAGGCGTTGGAGAAGTACGCGACTCTCGTCAGCTTCGAACCGCTCAAAGGTGCAGAGTTACGTCGTTGGACCGAGCGAGAGCTACGCCACCACGACATCGACAAGGCTCCCGACGATGTCGTGGAGACGATCCTCTCTCTCGCCTCGGAAGAGCCAGAAGCGATCTCCCGCGTGATCGAGAAGTTCGCTCTATATTTGAACGGGGATAGTCCTTCAACTGAAGCACTTCGAACTCTTACCCCTGGACGATCGCATGCTAGCGATTTCGAGCTCGCAGATCTGCTCCTTCTGGGCAAGCGGTCCGTCACAGAGGCCACTCTTCAACAGCTCATGGGCCAGGGCTCTAGCCCGTTTATGCTGATCGGACTGCTGACCAAGACGTTTACTAATCTCCTGCGTCTACGAGTGATGCTGGACCGCGGATATCAACAACAGGACATCCGTAACGAGCTTGGACTCTCTCCCTGGCTTTTCAGCAAGTATCTTCCTACAGCGAAGCGAATATCCACTACTCAGCTTTCGAAAACTTTGGAAGCTCTGTTGGTTGCCGATTACCGGATCAAGGACCGCTCCTTGGGGCCAGATGCCGTATTCAGTATGGTAGCCTACGAAGCCTCTCGAGAGAGCTGACATGATACGCATGCTGCCAACCGTTCGGGGCATATCAGCCTATCTTGCAGCGATGACCGTATTGCTCGCGTACTCCTCTCTCGGCACTTGCGAGGGCAAAGACGTATCTCCTAGCGGATCTCAGGCGACTCTAGTCACTACGAAAATGGCGCAATCCGAAGCGCGGCCGGTGTCATTCTATCGAGGATGGGATTATTTGGCAGAGAGATTGCGCTTGAAGGGTGTTGCTGATGAAGACATCGTGGCGATTTACGGAAGCCCCAAGATGCCGCCGTTCAGCTTCGTGCCTTTCAAGCTCAAACCGAGAGAGTCTCATTCAATTTATTCGGGCTTTCTCACGACGCCTCACTTTCGACTCGGCGCCAACTTTATTCGGCAACACAGGCACGAATTCGATCGAATGGAGGAGAGGCTGAAAGTACCGCGAGAGATCGTGGCAGCGATCCTCGTCGTGGAGTCACAGATAGGTCGAAACACGGGGAAGGAGGTCGTTCTGTATCGCCTCTCGCGGGTATCATCGGTTGCAGACCCGGCAAATATACGCCGCAATTTCGAAATCCTGAAGCAAGAAGATAGCTCCGTTACCCTCCCTGCTGTCGAGGAGCGCGCCCGTTACCTGGAGACGACATTTCTTCCCGAGATCCCCGCTCTGATAGAGATCAGCAAACGAAATAAGATAAACATTCTTCGTGTCCGAGGGTCCAGCGCCGGCGCCTTCGGCTTACCCCAATTTTTGCCCTCAGCGTTCTTGCGATTCGGGTTCGATGGTAACCGCGACGGTCTCGTTTCCCTATACAACGAGGTGGACGCACTTTGGTCTGCAGCAAACTACCTAGCGAGCCATGGGTACCGCGAGGAGCTACCGCTCGTCGAGCGAAGAGCGATACTTTGGCGTTACAACAAGAGTGATGCCTACATCGATACGATTCTCGCTGTCGCCGGTGGGATCGACAGAGAGCTCGATTAGACTAATCCCTCTCACCCAGCGAATCGACTGAGTCTGATATCTTCTTGGGGCAGCCGCTTTCCCCATACCTCACAGGCCATTATGTCACCCGTTGAAACCACAAGAATTACCCCTGAGTGGAGATATTGGGGCCCATACGTGTCCGACCGTCAGTGGGGTACGGTCCGGGAGGATTACAGCAACGACGGCAATACCTGGGGATACCTCACACACGAGCGTGCGCGAAGCACTGCGTACAGGTGGGGAGAAGATGGTATCGCCGGTATCTGCGACGAACGTGGAATCCTGTGCTTCTCGCTAGCGGTATGGAATGGGCGGGATCGCATTCTCAAGGAACGTCTTTTTGGTCTTACAGGGCCCGAGGGGAACCACGGAGAGGATGTCAAGGAGCTCTACTACTACCTCGACAACACTCCCTCGCATTCTTACATGCGATTCCTGTACAAGTACCCCCATCGTGAGTTTCCTTACGAGACCTTGTATCAAGTGAATCGCCAGCGCAGTCGCCTAGAACCGGAATTCGAGCTCTTAGATACCGGCATCTTTGAAGGAAACCGGTACTGGGACATCCTCGTCGAGTACGCAAAAGCCTCTCCGAAAGATATCCTCATTCGCATTTCGGTCCACAACCGTGCTGAAAGAGCAGAGCAACTCTGGCTCGTTCCGCACTTGTGGTTCCGCAATACGTGGTCGTGGAATCTCGAACCCCAACCCAAACCCCACATACACGTCAAATCTGTACGATGTATACTTGCTGATGGAGGGGGAACCTTTGGCTCGTATTCCCTCACGACAAAATACGAAAGCAACTTCCTATTCTGTGACAATGAGAGCAATCTGT